>JAACUH010000138.1 GCA_009993005.1 Rhodobacterales bacterium | reverse complement strand
ATCTCGCCGTCGGGCTCGGGCCAGATGCTGCCGCTGCCGATGAACGAGTATGTCCAGCAGAGCCTCGCCGAGGCCTGGATCGACGTCGAGTTCTCGGTGGTCGAGTGGAACACCATGATCAACATCTGGCGCGCGGGCGCGGCGCATGAGAGCAGCGAGGGCGCGCATTCGATCAACTTCACCTATTTCATCCAGGATCCGTTCACCGGGCTGATCCGGCACATGGCGAGCGACCTGATTGCGCCCAACGGCACCAACTGGGGCCATTACAGCGACCCCGAGATGGACGCGCTGTTCGCTGAAATCCGCAACACCTTCGACCCCGAGGCGCAGGACGCGGTGATGCGGCGCACCCACGAGAAATATGTGAACGAGGCGCTGTTCCTGATGGTCACCCACGACGTGGCGCCGCGCGCGATGAGCCCGAAGGTCAAGGGCTTCGCGCAGGCGCAGAACTGGTTCCAGAACTTCAGCGCGATCACCATCGAGTAGCCGGACCCAACCGCCGCAGCCCCGCGCCGGGCTGCGGCGCCCTGACCTCGCCAGACCGGGAGCGGCCATGCTCGCCTATTTCGCCCGACGCCTGATCCAGGTGCTGCCCGTCGCGCTGGGCGTCAGCCTGATCTGCTTCATGCTGGTGCATCTCGCCCCCGGCGATCCGCTGGTCGCGGTGATGCCCATCGACGCCACAGCCGAGCAGGAGCAGGAGATGCGCGCCGCCTATGGCTTTGACAGGCCGTTGCCGGTGCAGTTCGGCCTGTGGGTGTGGAACGCCGCGTCGGGCGATCTGGGCCGCTCCATCGCCACAGGGCGCCCCGTCGCGGGCGAGGTGATGCGCGCGGTCGGCAACACCCTGATGCTGGCGGCGAGCGCCGCGATGATCGGCTTTCCGCTGGGCGTCGCGCTGGGCTTCGTCGCCGGTTATTTCCGCGACACATGGATTGATCGCGGCGTCACCGCGCTGGCGATCGGCGGCGTCTCCACGCCGAACTACTGGCTGGGCATGGTGCTGGTGATCATCTTTTCGGTGCAGCTTGGCTGGTTGCCGTCGATGGGCGCAGGGCCGGGCGGCTCGGGCGACTGGCGCTGGGACATCGCGCACATGCGCCACCTGGTGCTGCCTGCGGTCACGCTGGCGGTGGTGCCGATGGGTGTGGTGATGCGCACGGTGCGCGCGCTTGTGGCCGACATCCTGTCGATGGATTTCGTCGAGGCGCTGCGCGCCAAGGGGCTGACCGGTCGGGGCGTCCTGACCCATGTGGCGCGCAACGCGGCGCCGACCGCGCTGTCGGTGATCGGGTTGCAGATGGGCTATCTGCTGGGCGGCTCGATCCTGATCGAGACGGTGTTCAACTGGCCGGGCGCCGGGTTCCTTTTGTCCAACGCGATCTTCCAGCGCGACCTGCCGCTTCTGCAGGGCACGATCCTTGTGCTGGCGCTGTTCTTCGTGGCGCTGAACCTGGCGGTGGACCTG
>JAACUH010000135.1 GCA_009993005.1 Rhodobacterales bacterium | reverse complement strand
TCCGCAAGCAGAACGGGCGGCCGAAGATCATGCCGCCCGCCACCTATCTGCCCAGCGAAGACCGGACGCAGGATCCGCATATCCTGCGCGCCATCGGCCGGGCGTGGGGCTGGCGGCGACGCATGGAAGCTGGTGAATTCAACACGGTCACCGATCTGGCGAAAGCCGTGGGGCTGGCCGAACGCCATGTCAGTCGACAGCTGCGGCTCGCCTATCTCGCGCCGGGTGTCCTCAAGCGACTGGTCTACAAGCGCGAGGTGCCCGCCGTGACCCTGTTGAAACTGACCGATGTCGCGGCCCTGCCATGGCACGAACAGCCGGAGCGGGTATTCGACTGAGCTTCAGTGAAAGCTCGCCTGAAAGGTCGTCGCGGTCAGCGAGACATGCGCGTCCAGCGGCGGGTGCAGTTCGAACGCCTTCGGCTCGCGTGAGAAATTCCACAGCCGGAACAGACGCCATTCCGACCGGCGCTCCTCGGCCACGGCCAGCTCGTTGCGGGTGATGTGGAAGGGCGTGCGCTCCCATCCGTTCGTCGTCTTGACCTCGATCAGCCGGGGCAGACCGTCGGGGGCGAAACTCGCGATGTCGTAGCCCGCCCCGTCGCCATCCTCCTCCGACACCCAGCGCACCTTGCGCGCCAGATCGTCCCGTCCAACCGTCCGCAAGGCCGCGCGCTCATGCGCCAACACACGCTCCTCACCCGCGCGGCCGAGTGCCCGGTTGCGCTCGTCCCGGCCCGCGACGTCGAACTTCCGGGCGATGTACAGCATCTGGTCCAGCTCCTGCGGCGGGGGCTGGTTCGACAGCGTCGGCGGCGGTCCGATCCAGATCTGCGCCGCCTCGCGTAGGCCAGCGGCGGGTTGCAGCCCCGGTTGGCGCCCGAGCCAGGCGGGGTTCAGCGCCAGCCACCGCGCCACGGCATCCACCAAGGTCATCTGGAAATTGAACGCGGGCTTGTAGCCGGGGATCCAGTCCTCGCCGAGCCCCTTCAGCACCGCGCTGATGTTCTGGTGCTTGAACTCGACGGCCCCCTCGGACCGGTCGTTCAGCAGCGGCAGGAGCGCGCGCCGATGCTCGACCTTGCTGTAGCGGCGCGCGGAGATGTCGTCGGCCAGCATCGCGAAGTAATCCGCGACGATCAGGTCGTTCTCTGCATCCGTCCAAGGCCCGTTCGACATTGCGCCAGGCTATGGGCGCGAAGTCTGTTTGTCATCAGAGACTTCCGGCGGGGTCCTGGCTCGCTTCAGACGCTTCCGCCGGACTTGGGGATCGGCCGCCACGGAGCCGTCCTTTTGGCCGCCCTGCGCCTTCGTGCCGGTCTCCGTTACCAGATTATCTCGCGAACGGGACGACCCCATGAGCGCGGCAACCCATTGGAAATGCAAGGATGTTTTACGCCGTCCCGTGACCATCAAGGGGCGCTCGAAGAGAGACGCGGGCCATTCGGAGACCCATTTCGCGTCAAGCGCCCAGTCTCCGAAGGGCGGATGGCACAGCCAACGCCCTTT
>JAACUH010000101.1:6378-31022 GCA_009993005.1 Rhodobacterales bacterium | reverse complement strand
ATCGCAAAGGCGCGTTCCTGCACCTGCTCGAGCGCGGCAAGCACCCGGTCAAGCTGCGCCATGTCGAGCGCGAGCGGTTGGCCCGCATCGACGCGCGTGAGCCGCAGGTTGAGCGTGACATTGCCCCGCGCGAGCCGTGCCGCAATGGCCGTGCGCAGCGCCACCTCGAGCCCCGCGACCCCGTCGGGCAGGCGCAGCCGCAGGTCGAGCCCCCGCGCATTCACCCCCCGCATGTCCCAGGCCCAGGACCAGCCGCCGGTCTGCCCGGTCCGGCTGGCGAAGGCTGTCATTGACTGGATCATCTCGCAGGCCCCGCGTGGTCACTCTCGCCGGCAGGTAAAGCCAAAGCGGCATCGGGGGCAAGCCGACTGCGGGCGGTGATGGCGCAAAAGCGGTTATTAACGTGTTAACAATTTGGGGCAGGAAATGGCGAAAAAAAGGCGCTATGGTTGTATCAAATGAAACCGATCAGTCGCAGGGACCAGTGCCATGACAATTTTCGACGACCATCGGGATGACGCCAGCCCAGCCGTCCTGTCGCATTTTCAGCCGATGACCGGCCAGCCGATCCTCGCAGAACTCGAACGCTACTGGCGCGACCTGCGCGGTGCACGGCGGCTGCCCGTGCGCAGCGAAGTGGACCCCGCGCGCATCGACGCCGTCCTGCCCTATGCCTTTGTCATCGAACGGGTCGCGCAGGGGATCGCGCGGCTGCGGGTGACGGGGCAAAAGCTCAACGCCAGTCTGGGGATGGACGCGCGCGGGATGCCGCTGTCGAGCTTCTTTACGCCCGCCGCCCGGCCATTGCTGGCCGCGCATCTCGAGACCGTGTTTGACGGGCCAGCGCTGGTGGACCTGCCGCTGACCTCGGCGCGCGGGCTGGGGCGGCCGCTGCTGACGGGGCGGCTCATGATCCTGCCGCTGCTGGGGTCAGACGGGACAGTGTCCCGCGCGCTCGGTGCGCTCTTGACCGACGGCATGATCGGTCGCGCCCCGCGCCGGTTCGACATCGCGCCGGGCGAGGTCCGCTGCGAGATCATCAGCGAAATGGGCCGTCCGCGCCTCGCGCTTGCCGCGGGACAAGGGGGGGCCGGCACCCAGAGAAAAGGTCCGGACGCGGCACGCCCGGACCTGCGGCTGGTGGTGTCGAACGGCTGAGCCTCACACGGCTGAGCCTCACCCGGCTGAGCCTCAGACGGCCCGGGCCGTCTGTAGCAGGTGCCGGCGCTGCGACAGCTCTTCGGCCACGAGAAAGGCGAGTTCCAGCGATTGCGAGGCGTTGAGACGCGGGTCGCAGGCGGTATGATAGCGGTCCGACAGGTCCTCGTCCGTGACCGCGCGCACGCCGCCGGTGCATTCGGTCACGTCCTGGCCGGTCATCTCGAAATGCACGCCGCCGGGGATCGTGCCCTCGGCATTATGGACCGCGAAAAACTCGCGCACCTCGCGCAACACGGATTCAAACGGCCGCGTCTTGTAGCCGCTCGACGACTTGATGGTGTTGCCGTGCATCGGGTCGCAGACCCAGACCACATTCGCGCCTTCTTCGGCCACGGCCTTGGTCAGGCGCGGCAGGTGTTCCTGCACGCTGCCCGCGCCAAAGCGCGCGATCAGCGTGAGCCGCCCGGCCTCGTTGCGCGGGTTGAGCTTTGCCATCAGCGCCTTGAGGTGGCCCGAGGTCATCGAGGGGCCGCATTTCAGCCCGATCGGGTTCTGCACGCCGCGGCAATATTCGACATGCGCGCCGTCGGGCTGGCGGGTGCGGTCGCCGATCCAGATCATGTGGCCAGACCCCGCGAGCCACTGGCCGGTGGTCGAATCCACCCGCGTCAGCGCCTCTTCGTATTCCAGCAGCAGCGCCTCGTGGCTGGTGTAGAACTCAACCGTCTCGAGCGCATGGGACGCCTCGTCGCGGATACCCGCGGCCTCCATGAAGTCGATGGTGTCGCTGATCCGGTTGGCCATGTCGCGGTATTTTTCCGCCTCGGGCGCGCCGGTAAAGCCCAGCGTCCAGGCATGGACCTTGCGCACATCGGCGTAGCCGCCGGTCGAAAAGGCGCGCAGCAGGTTCAGCGTGGCCGCCGCCTGCAGATAGGCCTGCAACATGCGGTCAGGGTCGGGCACGCGGGCCGCGGCGGAAAAGTCGAACCCGTTGATGATGTCGCCGCGGTAGCTGGGAAGCTCCTGCCCGCCGATCACCTCGGTCGGGGCCGAGCGCGGCTTGGCGAACTGGCCCGCCATGCGGCCGACCTTGACCACCGGCACCTTGGCGCCATAGGTCAGCACCATCGCCATTTGCAGCATCACCTTGAAGGTGTCGCGGATATTGTCCGCCGAGAACTGGCCAAAGGCTTCGGCGCAGTCGCCGCCCTGCAACAGGAAGGCCTCGCCGCGCGACACCTTGGCGAGATGAGATTTCAGCCGCCGCGCCTCGCCGGCAAAGACCAGCGGCGGATAGGTGGCAAGACGGGACTCGACCGAAGCGAGTTTCGCGGCATCGGTATAGTCCGGCATCTGGACCCGCGGCTTGGCGCGCCAGTCGGATTTGTGCCATTCGGTCATCGTCGTGCTCCGTCAATGAGGGTCGGTCTGGTTTACAGCGCGGGGTTATACCGCCGCCTGCCGGGCAGGCCAATGGCAAAAGCGCCCGACGCCGGGCCGTAGGGCCGGTGCGACACCCGGTGACGCATTTGATCGCTCTTGATCCTGCCCCGCAAAACTGGTGTTGTCGCGCAGTCCTGCCGCGCGGGGCGGCCGACACGGGTGCCCCCATGACCATCCAGCCGCAGACCGTCGAGACGCGCAGCGCCAAGCAAAAGCGCTATGTCTTCGTCCTGCTCGACAATTTCACGATGCTCTGTTTCGCCAGCGCGGTCGAAAGCCTGCGTATCGCCAACCGGATGGCGGGCAAGACGCTTTATACCTGGGTTCTTGCCGGTGACGGGGGCGAGACGGTCGCCTGCTCCAACGGCACCGAGTTCAAGGTCAACATGGACCTCGACGAGCTCGGCCGCGATGACATCGTGATGCTCTGCGGCGGCATCGACGTGCAGGCCGCCACCACGCGCCGCCTGCTCAACTGGGTGCGGCGCGAGGCGCGGCGCGGGGTCGTGATGGGGGGGCTGTGCACGGCGGGCTATACGCTGGCCAAGGCCGGTCTGCTGGATGGCAAGAAAGCCACGATCCACTGGGAAAACCATGACAGTTTCGCCGAGGAATTCGAAGAGGTCACATTGACCAAATCGGTCTTTGTGATCGATGGCAACCGCATCACCACCGCCGGCGGCACCGCCTCGATCGACCTGATGCTCAAGCTGATTGCCGATGACCATGGCGAGGATCTGTCGAATGCGGTGGCAGACCAGCTCATCTATTCCGCGATCCGGACCGATCAGGACACCCAGCGCCTGTCGATCCCCACGCGCATCGGCGTGCGCCACCCCAAGCTGAGCCGCGTCATCCAGATCATGGAACAGGCGATCGAGGACCCGATCAGCCCCGCCACCCTGGCGCGCGATGTGGGCATGTCCACGCGCCAGCTCGAACGCCTGTTCCGCCGCTACCTCAACCGCTCGCCCAAGCGCTACTATATGGAGTTGCGCCTGTCCAAGGCGCGCAATCTGCTGATGCAGACCGACATGAGCGTCATCAACGTGGCGCTGGCCTGCGGTTTTGCCTCGCCGTCGCATTTCTCGAAATGCTACCGCAGCCATTACAATACCACTCCCTATCGCGAGCGCGGCAGCCAGGCCATGCGGCTGTCGATTTGAGCCGGCACGGAAAACCTGACGGAAAAGACAGGAAAGTCGGGCAAATTGCCTGTCGGTTCCCGCTTCCCTTTTCCAAAACCGCTGATTAGCCTGCCGCGCAGGACTTTTGTTCCGATAGGGAGACTGACAATGAAGAAACTGCTTCTGGCCTCTGCGGCCACCGCGCTTGTTGCTGGCGCCGCCTTTGCCGAAAGCCATGCGAGCGAAGTGAAGATCGGGATCATCCTGGGCTTTACCGGCCCGCTGGAATCGATCACGCCGAACATGGCCGCCGGGGCCGAGCTTGCCATGGCCGAAGTCAACGCCGCCGGCACCTTCCTCGGCGGTGCGACCACCGTGACGCCGGTGCGCGGCGATTCGACCTGTATCGACGCCGCTGCGGCCACCGCCGCCGCCGAGCGCCTGATCACCTCTGACGGTGTGGCCGCGATCATGGGCGCGGATTGCTCGGGTGTGACCGGGGCGATCCTGCAGAACGTCGCGCGGCCCAATGGCATCGTGATGATCTCGCCGTCGGCGACCTCGCCGGGCCTGTCCACTGCCGAGGATGACGGGCTGTTTTTCCGCACCGCACCGTCGGATGCCCGTCAGGGCGTCGTGATGACCGAGAACATCATGGACCGCGGCATCATGTCCGTCGCGCTGACCTATACCAACAACGACTACGGCAAGGGTCTGGCCGATGCGTTCGAGGCGGCCTACACCGCCGCCGGCGGCACCGTGACGATCAGCGCCGCGCATGAGGATGGCAAGGCCGACTATTCCGCCGAAGTGGCGGCGCTGGCCTCGGCGGGTGGCGACGTGCTGGTGGTCGCCGGCTATACCGACCAGGGCGGCAAGGGCATCATCCAGGCCTCGCTCGACTCGGGCGCCTTCGACCGCTTCGTGCTGCCCGACGGCATGGTGGGCCAGCAGATCGCCGATGACCTCGGCGCGGGCCTGAACGGGTCGTTCGGCCAGTATCCCGGCACGGATTCGGCGGGTGCCGAACTGTTCCAGGGTCTGGCCTCGGGCGCGGGCTTTGACGGCACTTCGGCCTTTGCGCCGGAATCCTACGACGCGGCGGCGCTGATCATGCTGGCGATGCATGCGGCCGGCTCGTCCGCCTCGGCCGATTTCGCGGGCAAGGTGATGGATCTGGCCAATGCGCCGGGCGAAGAGATCTTTCCGGGCGAACTGGCCAAGGCGATCGAGCTGATCAACCAGGGCGTGGACATCGACTATGTCGGCGCCACCGCCGTGGAACTGATCGGACCGGGCGAATCGGCTGGCAACTACCGCGAGGTCGAATTCATGGACGGCGTCATCAACACGGTCCGCTTCCGCTGATCCCTGGCTGAAACAACAGCACGGCCCGGAGGGGGCACCCCTCTGGGCCGTTGCCTCAAGAACAAGGCACAAGCGGCTGGTTTCAAACCAGAAACGCGTGGCCAACGGGGAGACCTAAGATGATCGTCGTCGAAGATATGCACAAGCATTTCGGCGGGTTCCATGCTGTTGACGGGGCGTCGCTCGAGATCAGGTCAGGCTCGATCACAGGGCTGATCGGGCCCAACGGGGCGGGCAAGACCACGCTGTTCAACGTCATCGCCGGTCGCCTGCCGCCGACATCGGGCCGCGTGACCATGGCGGGCGAGGACATCACCGGCCTGCCGCCGCACGACCTTTTCCACAAGGGCCTGCTGCGCACCTTCCAGATCGCACATGAATTCGGCTCCCTGACGGTGCGCGAGAACCTGATGATGGTGCCCGCGCAGCAATCGGGCGAAACGCTGTGGAATGCCTGGTTTGCCCGTGGCCGGATCGCGCGCGAAGAGCGTGAACTGCTCAGAAAAGCCGATGAAGTGCTTGATTTCCTGACCATATCCCACCTGCGCGATGAAAAGGCCGGCAATCTGTCGGGCGGGCAGAAAAAGCTGCTCGAACTGGGCCGCACGATGATGGTGGATGCGAGGATCGTGTTTCTGGACGAGGTTGGCGCCGGGGTGAACCGCACGCTGCTGAACACCATCGGCGACGCGATCATCCGCCTGAACAAGGAGCGCGGCTATACCTTCTGCGTGATCGAGCATGACATGGATTTCATCGGCCGCCTCTGCGACCCGGTGATCGTGATGGCGCAGGGCAAGGTGCTCGCGCAGGGCTCGGCCGCCGACATCATGCAGAACGAGGCGGTGATCGAGGCCTATCTGGGCACCGGGCTCAAGAACAAGGCAAAGGCCGGGGCATGACGCGCCCGCGGACCCGGATCAAGGACTGACCGATGCAGGACAACCCCTACGCCGATGACCGTGGCAACAAGGACCGCTCCATCGCCAACCCCAAGGGCGGCGGCACTGCCGAGGGCTGGGACAGAAAGGGCAGCGCCCGCCCTGCCCCCGGCGGGCTGTTCCTGATGGGCCACAAGATGACCGGCGGCTACGGGCGCGGCGCGAATATCCTCAACGATTGCACGATTTCGGTCGAAAAAGGCCAGATCGCGGTGATCGTCGGCCCCAATGGCGCCGGCAAATCCACCGCGATGAAGGCGGTGTTCGGGATGCTCAACCTGCGCAGCGGCGAGGTGCGGCTGGATGGCGAGGACATCACCGACCTCAGCCCGCAGGCCCGCGTCGCCAAGGGCATGGCCTTTGTGCCGCAGACGAGCAACATCTTCACCTCGATGACCGTCGAGGAAAACCTCGAGATGGGCGCCTTCCTGCGCCGTGACGACATCCGCGCCACGATGGAGCAGGTCTATACCCTGTTCCCGATCCTGCGCGACAAGCGCCGCCAGGCCGCGGGCGAACTCAGCGGTGGCCAGCGCCAGCAGGTCGCGGTCGGGCGCGCGCTGATGACCCAGCCCAAGGTGCTGATGCTCGACGAACCCACGGCGGGCGTGAGCCCGATCGTGATGGATGAACTCTTTGACCGGATCATCGAGGTCGCCCGCGCCGGCATCACCATCCTGATGGTCGAGCAGAACGCGCGCCAGGCGCTCGAGATCGCGGACAAGGGCTATGTGCTGGTGCAGGGCGCCAATGCCTTTACCGGCACCGGACAAGAGCTTCTGGCCGACCCGCAGGTCCGCAAATCGTTCCTGGGGGGCTGAGGCATGGCTGTCGCGACCTTCTCCTGCGTTTTCGCGGTGCTGTGTTCCTCGGCCGGGCTCTGCGAGGACAAGGATTTCACCCTCTCGGTCGTGTACGAGCCGGGCGTTGCGATCGCGGAGATGGCGATCGGGCTGGCAGAGCCGTTTCCTGTGGCCATGACGGACGCAGGACTTGGTCCGCTGGTCTTCCATGGCGGGGGCGGGATTTTCTCCCCGGTCCTGTTGACAGTCCAGCCGAGCAACGGCGCGGCTCTGGTCAGCCTGCATCCCGGCTTGCTTGGCGTGGCCTATTCGGGAGCGGGCAGTTGCAGCAGAAAGGATGGCAGAACATGAAACCGAAGCCGGGCTTCACGATGATTGGCGTTTGGGGCGGTTCCTGCGCAAAGGTGTCCTGATGGATTTTCTCAACGGCCTGATCGCCTTCCTCAACTTCGTCTTTGTGCCCGGCCTGGCCTATGGCGCGCAACTCGCGCTGGGGGCGCTGGGGGTGACGCTGATCTACGGCATCCTGCGCTTTTCCAACTTTGCCCATGGCGACACGATGGCCTTTGGCACCGCGATCACCATCCTGGTGACGGCTGTGATGCAGAAGGCGGGGATCGGGCTGGGCGTCCTGCCGACAGCGCTGCTCGCCCTGCCCTTCGGCATCGCGGCCACAGGGCTGATGCTGCTGGCGACCGACCGTGTCGTCTATCGTTTCTACCGCAAGGCCAAGGCCGCGCCGGTGATCCTCGTCATCGTGTCGATGGGGGTGATGTTCGTGATGAACGGCGTCGTGCGCTTTGTCATCGGGGTCGAGGACATCAGCTTTACCGATGGTGCGCGCTTCGTGATCACCGCCGCGCAGTTCAAGGAGATGACCGGGCTCGACGAAGGGCTCGCGATCCGCACCACCACCGCGATCACCGTGGTGACGGCGGCCATCGCGGTGGCGCTGCTGTTCTGGTTCCTCAATCGCACCCGCACCGGCAAGTCGATGCGCGCCTTTTCCGACAACGAAGATCTCGCGCTCCTGTCGGGCATCAACCCCGAGCGCGTGGTGGCCGTGACCTGGCTTATCATCGCGGCGCTGGCGACCACGGCGGGCGTGCTTTATGGCCTCGACAAGTCGTTCAAGGCCTTCACCTATTTCCAGCTCCTGCTGCCGATCTTTGCCAGCGCCATCGTCGGCGGTCTTGGCAGCCCGCTGGGCGCCATCGCGGGCGGTTTTGTCATCGCCTTCAGCGAAGTGACCGTGACCTATGCCTGGAAAAAGGTGCTCACCTACTGGTTGCCCGACAGCCTCGCGCCCGACGGCCTGGTCCAGTTGATGTCCACCGACTACAAATTCGCGGTGAGCTTTGCCATCCTCATCATCGTGCTGCTGTTCAGGCCCACAGGGCTTTTCAAGGGACAATCGGTATGACCCGCAATCTTCGCACGCCGCTGCTCGTGGCCTTTGTCGCGGCTCTCTTCCTGCTCGAAGGGCTGACCGACGTGGCGTTTTTCGCAGGTAGCTGGAACTCGTCTCTCAGCATCCTGAACATGGCGCTGATCTCGGCGATCATGGCGCTGGGGGTCAATCTGCAATGGGGCTTCGCGGGGCTCTTCAACATCGGGGTCATGGGTTTCGTGGCGCTCGGCGGGCTTGCGGCCGTGCTGGTGTCGATGCCACCGACCGAGGGCGCCTGGGCGGCCGGCGGCACCGGCATCCTGCTCGGCCTGGTGCTGGGGGGGGCGACGATCATCGCCGCCGTGCTGGTGCAGATGAAGCTGCCCAGCGGCCGGCTGCGTATGGCGGTCACACTGGCCGTGCTGATCGCAGGCTTCATGATCTATCGCCGTGTGTTCGACCCGGCCGTCGTCGCAATCGAGGCGATCAACCCCGCGTCGAGCGGCAATATCGGCGGGCTGAACCTGCCGGTGCTGCTGGCCTGGCCGGTGGGCGGCCTGCTTGCCGCCGGCGCGGCCTGGGTGATCGGCAAGACGGCGCTCGGCCTGCGCTCGGACTACCTTGCCATCGCCACGCTGGGCATCGCCGAGATCATCATCGCCGTGATGAAGAACGAGGACTGGCTCGCACGCGGGGTCAAGAACGTGATCGGTGTGCCCCGCCCGGCGCCCTTCGTGCCCTATGAGGTCAACCTGCAATCCGACCCGGCATTTCTCGCGCGGGTGGCAGAATGGGGCTTCAACCCGGTCCTCGCCTCGACGATCTATGTCAAGCTTGCCTATGGCGTGCTCTTCACGCTGGTGCTGCTGATCCTGCTCTGGCTCGCGCAAAAGGCACTGAGCTCGCCCTGGGGCCGGATGATGCGCGCGATCCGCGACAACGAGGTCGCAGCGGAGGCGATGGGCAAGGATGTCAAGAACCGGCATCTCCAGATATTCATCCTCGGCTCGGCCATCTGCGGCATCGCAGGCGCGATGATGACGACACTCGACGGCCAGCTGACACCCGGCACCTACCAGCCGCTCCGCTTTACCTTCCTCGTCTGGGTGATGGTGATCGTCGGTGGCTCGGGCAACAACTTCGGCGCGGTTCTGGGCGCCTTCCTGATCTGGTTCCTGTGGAACAAGGTCGAGCCGATGGGCCAATGGATATTGGAGATCGTGACCGCGGGACTGGATGATACCAGCGTCCTCAAGGCCTATCTCTTCGACCTTGTGGCCCATATGCGGCTTCTCACCATGGGCGTGGTGCTGCTGCTCGTGCTGCGCTTCAGTCCGCGCGGGCTCTTGCCGGAGAGGTAGCCGGGGGGCTGTCTGCCCCCCGCGCGCGCCCTGCGCGCTCCCCCCGAGGATATTTGGGGCCAAAAGATGATACGGACCATTGCATCTTTTGGCCATAAATATCCCGGGGAGCCGCGCAGCGGCGGGGCGGAGCCCCCAAACGGACAAATGACCTTGCGCCGCAGGCGCCCTGCCGGGTCAGCCGTCGAACTTGCGCAGGCGGCGGATCAGTGAGGATGTGTCCCAGCGCCCGCCACCCATGTTCTGCACATCCTTGTAGAACTGGTCGATCAGGGCGGTCACAGGCAGGCTCGCCCCGGTTTCATCGGCGGCCGCGAGCACGATGGCGAGGTCCTTGCGCATCCAGTCGACAGCAAAGCCATGGTCGAAGTGGTCCTCCAGCATGGTCTTGCTGCGATTGCTCATCTGCCAGCTTCCCGCAGCGCCCTGGCTGATCACCTCGACCACGCCGGCGGCATCGAGCCCGGCCTTCTGTGCAAAGTGCAGCGCCTCGGACAGGCCCTGAACCAGGCCCGCGATGGCGATCTGGTTGGCCATCTTGGCCAGTTGGCCGGCACCGCTGTCGCCCAGCCGCTTGCAGATGCGCGCATAGGCGGCGACCACCGGGGCCGCGCGGGCAAAGTCCGCCTGGGTCCCGCCGCACATCACCGAGAGCACGCCATTGACCGCCCCCGCCTGCCCGCCCGAGACCGGGGCGTCGACAAATCCGATCCCGCGCGCCGCTGCTTCGGCCGAGAGTTCCCGCGTCACCTTTGCCGAGACAGTGGTGTGATCGATGAACAGGCTGCCGGTCGCCATGCCGGCAAAGGCGCCGTCAGCGCCATGGCAGACCGCGCGCAGGTCATCGTCATTGCCTACGCAACTCAGCACGATCCCGGCGCCCTGGGCCGCGGCCGCAGGTGTCGATGCCGCGGTCCCGCCATGGGCGGCGACCCAGGCCGCGGCCTTGTCGGCCGAGCGGTTGTAGACGGTGACCGAGTGTCCGGCTGCGGCGAGATGGCCCGCCATCGGGCCGCCCATCACCCCCAGTCCCAGAAATGCCACTTGCGCCATAGCCTTGCTCCCCCCTGCCAGACCGGTGTATCCGGTGCGAGATACCTAACCGACCCATCCCGCGCGTCAACTGCCGGACCGGTCCTGTTGCGGGGAACCCGATGTTCGTCATCTTCCGCTGGTTGTTGTGGCTTACCACCGGGTTGATCGGGCTGGTGATCGCGGGGCTGTTGCTGGTCTATTTCTTTGCCGCGCGGTCGCTGCCCGATTATGACGGCACCTATGCCGTCGCCGGGATCAGCGCGCCGGTCGAGGTGGTGCGCGACAATGCCAATGTGCCCCATCTCTTTGGTGCGACCGATTCGGATGTGTTCTTTGCGCTGGGCTATGTCCATGCGCAGGACCGGATGTGGCAGATGACCATGCTGCGCCGCACCGCGCAGGGCCGTCTGTCGGAACTCTTCGGCGCGCGCACCCTGCCGATCGACATGCTGTTGCGCCGGCTCGACCTTTACGGACTTGCCACATCCTCGGTCGCGGCGCAGGACGCGCCGACGCTGGCCGCGCTCGAGGCCTATGCCGACGGGGTCAACGCCTGGCTGGCCGAGGTCAATTCAGGTGCCCGTGGGCGTGGCGCGCCCGAGATGTGGATCTTCAACCATCCGGTCGCGCCCTGGCAGCCCGCCGACAGCCTCGCCATCCTCAAGCTGATGGCCCTGCAACTCTCCAGCCATCTGGAGGCCGAAGTGCTGCGCGCGCGCATCTCGCTGGTGCTGCCCGAGGCGCGGCTGCGCGACATCCTGCCCGATGCGCCCGGCGCGGGGATCGCGGCGCTGCCCGAATACGCGCGCCTGATCCCCGCCCTGCCCGAATTCACCGACAACATGCGCCTCGCCTATGATCCGCTGTCGCCGGTCAAGCCGGCCGCGCTGGCGGGCGCCTCGAATGCCTGGGCGGCGGGTATCAGCCGGTCGGCCACCGGCTCGACGCTTCTGGCGAGCGACCCGCATCTCGGCCTCACCGCGCCGTCGATCTGGTATCTCGCCCGGCTCGAGCTGCAATCGGGCGGGGTGATCGGCGGGACCATTCCGGGTGTGCCGGTAGTCATGTCGGGGCGCAGCGCCGATCTGGGCTGGGGCATCACGTCGAGCTATCTCGACGATCAGGACATCCATATCGAAGAGGTCAACCCGCAGAACCCCGACGAATACCGCACGCCCGAAGGCTGGGTCCGGTTCGAGAGCCGTGACAGCATCATCACCGTCAAGGACGCGAGCGCCGTCACCATCCGCCTGCAGTGGAGCGTCAATGGCCCGGTGCTGCCGCCCGATGTCTATGACCTCGGCACGATCCGGCCACAGGGCCATGTCACCACCTTGAACTGGACCGCGCTCGCGCCCGATGACACGACGATGACCGCGGCGATGCGCCTGATGCGGGCGACGTCGGTCGAGGAGGGGCTGGCGGCGACACGCACCTATATCGCGCCATCGCAGAACCTCGTGCTGGCCGACCGCAACAGTATCGCGATGGCCCTGATTGGCGCGATGCCCGACCGTGACCCCGCGCACCAGAGCCAGGGGCGGCTGCCGACGCTGGGCTATCTGCCCGAGAACCGCTGGCGCGGCGTCCTGCCCGCCGAGGACAATCCGCGCTTTGTGAACCCGGTCGGCGGGCTGATCGGCAATACCAACAACAAGACGGTTGACCGGCCCTTTCCGCGCCATGTGTCCTTTCTGTGGGGCGATACTCAGCGGATCGAACGCTGGCGTTTCCTGATGCAGCAGCGCGGCGTGCATACGCGCGAAAGCTTTATCGAGGCGCAGCTTGATACCGTGAGCCCGACCGCGCGCACGCTTCTGCCGCTGGTGGGGGCCGACCTGTGGTTCACCGGCGAGGCCGCGCCCGCCGGCACGCCAGAGCGGCAGCGCCAGCGTGCGCTCGAGCTTTTGGCCGAGTGGAACGGCGAGATGAACGAGCACCTGCCGGAGCCGCTGCTTTATGCGGCCTGGATGCGCGCGCTGCAGGTGCGCCTGATCCGGGACGAGCTAGGCCCGCTGGCCGATGAATTCACCCATGTGGAGCCCCTGTTCATCGAGCGGGTCTATCGCGACATCGGCGGCGCCTCGGTCTGGTGCGATGTGCTGCAATCGGCCCCGGTCGAGACCTGCACCGACATCGCGCGCCTCGCGCTCGACGATGCGCTGGTCTGGGTGGGCGAAAACCATGGCACCGCGCTGGAATCTCTGCGCTGGGGTGACGCGCATCAGGCGACACATGACCATCCGGTGCTGGGCGAGGTGCCGTTTCTGAAATGGTTCGTCAATATCCGCCAATCCACCAGCGGCGATGACAACACGCTGATGCGCGGGCGCACTTCCGGGCTCGACCCGGCGCCGTTCCGGAATGTCCATGCGGCGGGCTATCGCGGCGTCTATGATTTCGCCGATCCCGACAGTTCGGTCTTTGTGATCTCGACCGGGCAGTCGGGGCATCCGTTGTCGCGCCACTATGACGATCTGGGCGAATTGTGGCGGCGCGGCGAATATATCCCGATGTCGCTCGACCCGGCGCTGGCCCGGGCGGGCGCGGTGGGGGTCATGCATCTGGAGCCGGTCGTGCCGGCCGAATAGTCGGATCTGCCGCAAGATGGCGGCAACTCGGGGCCTTGCGTTGACCGATCCTTGGCGGGTCATGGTCTCTTGTCAGGCCATGACGCCCGGCATCCCTGTGTCCCTGACCCTGTCGATCGGGGCGGCCGTTGCCAGCCGCGCCTGTCCCTGTCAGAGCCGGCTGAAACGTTCCTTCTGGCGCGCGGACCAGAGCACGTCGATCCGCGCGCCGTCCTCTGTCTGCGTCTCGCCTTGCACAAGACCCTGCGCGTAGAGCCAGGCGCGCTGCCGCCCCGCGCCATGCGGCAGATCCAGGCTCTCTGACAGGCGCTGCGGGCGCAGGACCTCGGCCACAGCGTCGAGCAGCCGGTCCAGCCCCTCGCCGGCGAGCGCCGAGACGGCAAAGAGGTTCTCGGTTCGTGCCGCCGTGACCTCGAGCGCCGCGCGCGCCTCGGCTTCGACCTTGTCGATCTTGTTCCAGACCTCGATCAGCGGCGCCCCCTCGCCCACACCGAGGCTTGCGAGGATCGCCGTCACATCGCGCGCCTGCTCGGCGCTTTGCGGATGGCTGATGTCGCGCACATGCAGGATCAGATCGGCGTCCAGCACCTCTTCGAGCGTGGCACGGAAGGCGGCGACAAGCTCGGTCGGCAGGTCCGAGATGAAACCCACCGTGTCCGACAGGATCACCTCATCGCCCGAAGGCAGCAGGACGCGGCGCATCGTCGGGTCGAGCGTGGCAAAGAGCATGTCCTTGACCAAGACGTCGGCGCCGGTCAGCCTGTTGAACAGCGTCGATTTTCCGGCATTTG
This sequence comes from Rhodobacterales bacterium, assembly GCA_009993005.1. Taxonomy (GTDB): domain Bacteria; phylum Pseudomonadota; class Alphaproteobacteria; order Rhodobacterales; family Rhodobacteraceae; genus JAACUH01. Next base: position 17,011 of record JAACUH010000101.1, on the reverse strand, counting down.
TATAGCCCACCAGCGCCACGATCGGATACGGCACCTTGGCCCGCGCGGCGCGGTGCAGCGTGCGGGTCCGGACCACCTTTTCCAGCTGCCGTTTCAGCCGCAGGAGCTGGTCATCAATGGCCCGCCTGTCGGCCTCGATCTGCGTCTCGCCGGGGCCGCCGACAAAGCCGAACCCGCCGCGCTGCCGCTCGAGGTGGGTCCAGGCGCGCACCAGCCGCGTGCGCTGATAGCTCAGCGCCGCCATCTCGACCTGCAACACCCCCTCCGCCGTGCGCGCCCGGTCGCCGAAAATCTCGAGGATCAGCCCGGTCCGGTCGAGGATCTTGACCTTCCATTCCTTCTCAAGATTGCGCTGCTGCACCGGCCCCACCGGCCCGTCGATCAGCACCAGATCGACCTCGGCTTCGGCGAGCCGCTCCTTAAGCTCTGCAATCTTGCCTTTGCCGAACAGCATGCCGGGGTGCATCCTTGGCAGGCGCACCACCTCGGCGCCGCAAACCACCAGGCTGGGCAAGGCATCGGCGAGCGACACCGCCTCTTCGAGCGCCGATGCGGCATCGCGACGGTCACGGTCCGATTTCACGTCAGGGCAGAGAACCCAGGCCCGCGTGGCGGGTTCATCCGTCTGCATATGGCCTATTCTTCGCCATCATAAAGGCTGATGGGCTGCGCCGGCATGATGGTGGAAATCGCGCTCTTGTAGACAAGCTGCGATTGACCGTCGCGGCGCAAAAGCACGCAAAAGCTGTCAAACCAGGTGATGACACCCTGCAGCTTGACCCCGTTGATCAGAAAGATCGTGACCGGAACCTTGGTCTTGCGGACGTGGTTGAGAAACGCGTCCTGCAGGTTCTGCTTGTCGGCCGCCATGGTTCTTGTCCCTTGTTCTTGTGGCCGCGGATCGGCCATCCCCTGTTTCAGGCGATTATGTCGCGCCGCGCCGCCAGATTCCAGCCCAAATACAGAGACCTATCGCAGGGTGTGGTGCGCCGGTATCAGCGCGGCTCAGGACCGCCAGACATCGGGGTTGAGCAAGGCGATCAGCGCGAGCGTCTCGAGCCGGCCGAGCACCATGGTTGCGGCAAGGATCGTCTTGGCGCTGTCGGGGATGCCGGCATAGGACACCGGGATTTCGGCCGCGACCTGCGCCAGCGGCCCGGTGGTCGAAATAGCCGAAACCGCCAGCACCATCGCCGCCTCGAACTGCATCCCCGTCAGTGACAGCGCCCCCATCACCACCACGATGCTGAGCGCGAACAGCATGAAGAAGATCCACGAGATATAGGCCCCGCGCCGCCTGATCCGCCGCGACCGCGACCCGTCGGTGCCGACCGAATTGGGGTGCACCAGCTTTTCGAACTCGCGCATCCCGTGCTTGTAGAGCGTATAGACCCGCAACAGCTTGACCCCGCCCGCGGTCGTGGCGACACCGCCACCGACGATCGCCAGCCCCACCAGCACCAGGCCGGGCGAGCGCAGGCCGGCCCAGTCGGTCGCGCCCAGCCATTGGCGGCTTTCGAACCCGGTGGTGGTGAGAAAGGACAGCGCGGTAAACAGCGCCCCCCAGAGCGCGCCAAGTGCGGCAAAGGTGCCCGAGACGGTAAAGCGGTCGGCGCTCGACACGAAGTGGCGCAGGAACAACAGCAGCGCAACCGCCCCGATCAGAACCAGCGCAAGCTGCAATTCCGGGTCGCGCACGAGCTTGTCTTCCTGATCGGTCAACAGACCCTTGCTGAAGGTCAGGCGCGTGAGGGCAAAGAGCAGGAAGGCAAAGATCAGCATCTCCCCCGCCAGCCCCGACGCGCCGTTTTCAACGCCGCCCACCGGCGAAATCCCCGATGTCGCCAGCACCGACATGGCATGGCAGATGGCCACAAGCGGCACCTCGCCCGCCAGCATCAGCCCGACCCAGAGCGCCAGCGTGAGGCCCGCGTAGATCGGGACAAGGCGCAGCGAATAGCGCGCGAGCCGCTCGGCGGGGTCTGACAGGCGCGAAATCTGGCTCTGGCTGGCCGAAAGGTCGCCCGCCGCATTGGGCGAGCGGACCTCGAACCCGCCCAGGTTCATCGGCGCCAGCACCGCAACGGCCGTGATCCAGATGAACAGCCCGCCCAGCCAGCCCACGGTCGCCCGCCACAGGTGCAGCGACGGGTTGATCCGTCGCGGGTTGTCAAAGATCGTGGCCCCCGTCGTGGTGAAACTCGACACCATCTCGAACCAGGCGTTGAGAAAGGATACCGGCCGCGCGGCCTCGTAGAACGGGATCGCAAACAGCAGCGGCAGCACGGCATAGGCCGCGACCAGCGTGCCCAACTGGCTGCGCGGCACAGAGCGGGGCGCATAGCCTGTCGTGGCCAGGCCGATCAGGATGCTCAGGAACAGCCCGAGGATCGTGGCATAGAGAAAGATGCGCGCGGTGCCAAAATCGCTGCGGCCATAGGCATGCAGCGCCGGCACCAGCATCGCGACCGCGCCGATGCCCAGCAGCAGCACGAAAAAGGGCAGCGACGAGACCCGGCGCAGCATCAGAAAAAGTCGATCGAGACTTGCATCAGCTTTTCGACCTCGCGGACATCGGATTTCATCGAGAAAATCACGATCAGGTCGCCTTCCTCGATCCGCATCTCGCCCGTGGGCTTGACCGTGACCCCCTTCTTGAGCACCCCGCCGATCAGCACGCCTTCGGGAAAGGCGATGTCGCGGATGCGCTGGCCCGCGATGGGCGAGGTGCCCAGCACCTGCGCCTCGATCAGCTCGGCCTCGCCATCGCCGATCGAATAGACCGCGCGGACCCGGCCATGGCGGATATGCTTGAGGATCGAGCTCACCGTCGTGGCGCGCGGGTTGATATAGGCGTCGATCCCGAGCGGCGCCATCAAGGGCATCAGCGAGGGGTCGTTGATCAGGCAGATCGCCATCCGGCAGCCCATCTCCTTGGCGCGGGCCGAGGCGAGCAGGTTGGTCTTGTCATCATCCGTGACCACGAGGATCGCGTCGGCGCTGCTCACGCCCGCCTCCTCAAGCATTGCGGCGTCGAGCCCGTCACCATGCAGCACGATGGTCCGGTCGAGCGCATCGGCCGCGCGTTCGGCCACGGGACGGTTGCGCTCGATCACCTTGACGCGCACGCGGTCCTCGCGCCGCTCGAGCGCCATGGCGACGCCAAGTCCGACATTGCCGCCGCCGATGATGATGATGCGTTCCTGCTTGGACCGCGCCTTGCCAAAGATCTCGAGCGTGCGGTTCATGTCCTCGGTATCGGTGAACACATAGATCTGGTCATCGGAAAAGATCTGGTCGCCGGGCGCCGGGGCAAACAGCGTGCCCTTGCGCCGGATCGCCACGACGATGGCCCGCAGGGTCGAAAACAGGTCCGACAATTGCCGCAAGGGCGTGTTGATGACCGGGCAGTCAGGGCCGATGGCAATCCCCAGGAGCTGCCCCTTGCCGTCGAAAAAGCTCTCGGTGTCAAAGGCGGTAGGCGCGCCAAGGCGTTGCAGCGCGGCCTCGGCCACCTCTTTCTCAGGGCTGATGACCACGTCGATGGGCAGATGGTCGCGGCGGTAGAGGTCGGAATAGATCGCGTCGAGGTAGCTCTGCGCGCGCAGCCGGGCGATCTTGCGGCCGATGTTGAACACCGAATGGGCCACCTGGCAGGTGACCATGTTGACCTCGTCGCTATGCGTGGCCGCGATGATCATGTCGGCATCACGCGCGCCGGCCTGTTCCAGCACATCGGGGTAGCTGGCAAAGCCCGCGACCCCCTGCACATCCAGCGTCTCGGTGGCGCGGCGCACGAGGTCGGCGTTGTTGTCCACCACTGTTACGTCGTTGTCCTCGCTGGACAGGTGGCGCGCGATCTGCCAGCCGACCTGTCCCGCGCCGCAGATGATGACCTTCATCGCATGTCCTCAGCGGTTACGGTTGCGAGAAGTGGCAGAGCCGGCCGGATAGGTCAATCGCACCGGGTCATTCCTCATCGACATAGGCGATCCGGCCGCCCGATTTGCTCGACGTGACCACACCGAGGCTTTTGAGCTTGCGGTGCAGCGCCGACCGCTCCATCCCCACAAAGCTGGCCGTCCGGCTGATGTTGCCGCCAAAGCGGTTGATCTGGGTGAGCAGATATTCGCGTTCGAACAATTCGCGCGCCTCGCGCAGCGGCAGCGTCGCGAGGCCGCCCGACAGCACCACACGGCCCTCCTCGTTCGAGGCATCTTCGGCAGACGGCAGCTCGCGCGCGGCAATGTCGCCGCTGCTTTCTCCAAGGATAAGAACACGTTCCACGACGTTCTTCAACTGGCGCACATTGCCGGGCCACAGCATGGTCTGCAACAGCGCGCGCGCGTCATCGGCCAGGCGGCGCAGCGGCAGGCCCTGGGTGCGGTTGAGCTGCGCGATGAAATGCTCGGCCAGCAGGGGAATGTCCTCGCGCCGTTCCTCCAGCGCAGGCACCGCGATCGGCACCACGTTGAGCCGATGATAGAGCTCCTGGCGGAACTGGCCCTCGCTGATGGCTTCCTGCAAGTCCTTGTTCGTGCTCGAGATCACCCGCAGATCGACATTCACCTTGTCGGTGCCGCCCACCCGCTGGAACTGCTGGTCCACCAGCACCCGCAGGATTTTCGACTGCGTGCCCAGCGGCATGTCGGCCACTTCGTCAAAGTAGATCACGCCGCCATTGGCCTGCTCGAGAAGGCCCTTCTCCACCCCCTTCTCGGCGCTCTCACGACCGAACAGCACCTCTTCCATCCGATCCGGTTCGATCGAGGCGCTGCTGACGGTGACAAAGGGACCGCCCGCGCGGTTCGAATTGGCATGGATATAGCGCGCGGCGATTTCCTTGCCCGACCCCGGCGTGCCTGTCAGCATGACGCGGCCGTTCGACTTTGTCACCTTGTCGAGCTGCGCGCGCAGGGCCCTGAAGGCCGCGCTTTCCCCCAGCATTTCGGCGGTAAAGGTCTCGCCCCGCTTGAGCTCGATATTCTCGCGCCGCAGTCGTGACGTCTCCATCGCGCGGCGGATCACCACCATGAGCTGGTCGATGTTGAAGGGTTTCTCGATGAAATCATAGGCACCCTGCTTGATCGCGGCGACGGCAATCTCGATATTGCCATGGCCCGAAATGATCACCACTGGGATGTCGGGATGGTCACGCTTGACCGTTTTCAGGATGTCGATCCCGTCCATCTTGCTGTCCTTTAGCCAGATGTCGAGGATCATCAGCGCCGGATGTTCCTTGGCGATCTCGGCCATGCATTGTTCCGAGTTACCTGCAAGTCGGGTCGTAAAGCCTTCATCTTTCAGGATATCCGAGATGAGTTCGCGAATGTCGCGTTCATCATCGGTGATCAGGATATCGCCCATATCGGCCCTCATGCTGTTGCTCTTGTGACATGTGTTGCTGCCGGTCGGACCGGCAGGTGGATGACAGCCATCGCGCCGCGGTGGTCGCAGCCGGCGAACAGGTCGGCATCCTCGAGCGCGAGTGTGCCGTCATGTTCCTCGATGATCTTGCGCACGATCGGCAGGCCCAGGCCGGTGCCTTTGGCCCGCGTCGTGACATAGGGTTCGAACAGGCGGGCGCGGTCCTCCGGAAGGCCGATGCCGTTGTCCGAAATGGTGATCAGCGCCTCGTCGCCATCCTGCCGCATCGCGATCCTGATTTCCGGGGCGTAACCTTTGGGTGCGCCCTTTTCCTCAAGGCTCTCAATGGCTTCTCCGGCGTTCTTGATGAGGTTTGTGATCGCCTGCGAGATCATCGTCGCGTCGATCTGGGCGATGACCGGGGTGTTGGGCAAACGGCCGTGCAAGGTGACATTGCCCAGAGCCGCCTCTTGCAGGGTGATCGCGTCGCGCATCAGGCTGGTGAGGTCGTGGTCGGCGCGCTCGGGCTCGGGCATCCGGGCGAATTTGGAGAATTCGTCCACGATGCGGCGCAGGTCGTTGGTCTGGCGCACGATCACATCGGTCAACTGGTCGAGCGCCCCGGCCTCGTCGCCCAGCTTGCCGCGGAACTTGCGCTTGATCCGTTCGGCCGACAACTGGATCGGCGTCAGCGGGTTCTTGATCTCATGCGCGATGCGGCGCGCTACATCGCCCCAGGCGGCCATGCGCTGCGCGCTCACCAGGTCGGTCACGTCGTCGAACGCCACCACATAGCCTTCGAGCGCGCCCTCGCCTGACCGGCGCGGCGACATGCGCACCAGCAGACTTTCCTGCTTGCCCGCGCGCACGATGTTGATCTGTTGCTGGACGACCTCACGCCCGTCGCGGCGCAACTGGTCAAACAGCGCTGCGAATTCCGGCACCGCGCGCGCCAGCGCCTGATCCTGACGCACGGCATCGACATAGAGAAGCCGCCGCGCCGAGGGGTTGGCAAAGGCGACCCTGCCATCCGCATCGACGCCCACGACGCCCGAGGTCACGGAACTGAGCACCGAATCAAACAGCCGCCGCCGGCTTTCGATCTGTTCGGTATTGTCGAGCAAGGCGGCGCGCTGGCCCTTGAGCTGGCTGGTCATCTGGTTGAAATAGCGGCCCAATTGCGCGATCTCGTCATCGCCTTCCTCTTCGATCACGCGCACGTCGAGGTCGCCCGCCCCCACCCGTTGCGACGCGCCGACCAGCCGGCCCACGGGTTTGGACAGCCGTTCGGCAAACCACAGGCCCAGCCAGATCGCCGCGAGAATGAGGATGACGGCAAAGCCGAGATAGAGGAGCCCGAATTCGAACAGCAGCCGCCCGCGTTCGCTTTCGAGCTGCTCATAGAGCGCGACCGTCTGCTTGGTGTCATCGAGCAGCGACAGGATCTCGCCATCGACCGCGCGGCTGACATAGAGAAGCCTGTCCTCGAACGCCGAAAGCGGGATAAGCGCGCGGAATTCGTTGTTGTCCCAATCCTCGATGATCAGCAGCCCCTCACGCCGCGCCTGCGCGATCTGGGCGTTGTCGGGCTTTTCGAACCCGAACTCGTAAGACCGCGCGCCGCGCGCCCGGATGTCGCCGATCCCGTCGATCACGAAAACCTCGGTCAGCCCACGTTCGATCTGCGGCTGGATCCGTGCGAGCGAGCGGCGCACCTCGGCATCGGGCATGAAGAAATTGCGCTGCCGTTCGGTGTCGAGATAGCCCGCGAGCCCGATACCGTCGCGGGTCAATTCCTGTTTGTGTTCGTTTTCATAGGCTTCCGCGGCCGAAAGCGAGGTGCCCAGCACATTGCGCACCCGTTCGGAAAACCAGCCTTCGAGCCCGACATTGATGGTGAGCACGGAAAAGACGGCGACCGTCACGGTCGGGATCAGCGCCAGCAGGGCAAAGACCCCGGTGAGGCGCAGGTGCAGCCGCGACCCGGCCGAGCGCGCGCGCCGCGCCGCGACCATCCGCGTCACCCGTTGCAGCACCAGCGCGGCCACCACCAGAACATAGACAAGATCCGCCAGCAGCACGAGACGCAGCGCCGGCGCGTTGCCGCCCTGTTGCAGCGGGCCGAGGACGACATAGGTCAGCCCAGCCAGCGCCGGCCCAAGGATCACCAGACCCAGGGTCGCCGCATTCTGCACCCGCCGCTGGCGCCACCAGCGGCTGAAGCGCGTCAAGTTGAGACCCGAAAGGGACCGCTGCACGCCACTGACCTTGTTGTGCGGAGCACGAGGCCCCTACCGCCGTTTCTTGCCCGTGATCTCGGTCCGGCTCTGACACCGAACGGCCACGGTTCTGTTGCGGTTTTACATCAACTTGCGGCGTCGTGTCACGCGGATATCCAGATCGGTGATCTTCTTGCGCAAGGTATTGCGGTTGATCCCGAGAAGATCGGCACATTTGGCCTGATTGCCGCCGGTCGCATCCAGCGCGATCTCGATCAGCGGCGTCTCGACCTCGCGCAGGATCCGGTTGTAAAGCCCCGGCGGCGGCAGCACGCCGCCATGCAGGTCGAAATAGCGCTTGAGGTGGCGCGCGACCGAGGCCATCAGCTTTTCGCCTTCGCCGCCGCCGCGCAGGGGCTCCATCGCGGGCTGGTTGCCCAGCACCAGTTCGACCTCGGCGCGGGTAATCTCCTCTTCGGCCGCCGTCACGACCAGCCGGCGCAGCAGGTTCTGCAACTGGCGCACGTTGCCGGGCCAGCTATAGCTGCGCACGAGGTCGAGCGCCGCCGGCGAAAGGCGCCGCCGCGGCACCCCGTCGCGTTCGGCACGCGCCAGAAAATGTTCCGCCAGCAAGGGGATGTCGTCCACCCGTTCCCGCAGCGCCGGCAGCGCGAGCGTGACACCTGCGAGGCGGTAGAACAGGTCCTCGCGGAACCCTCCCGCCTCGATCCGCGCCATCAGATCGCTTTGCGAGGTGGACATGATGCGCGGTGCGTTCTCGCCCAGAGTGTCGAGCATCCGCACGATGCGCGCCTGCGCGTCCTCGCCCAGATCGCCCACCTCGTCGAGCAGGATGGTCCCGCCGCGCGCGCGCGACACCACCATCGACGGGCCGTCCATCCCTTGCAGGTCATCGGACGACACCGTGATGAAGGGCAGCGTGCGGCGGTCGGAAAAGTCGTGGATCGCCTTGGCCATCAGCGATTTTCCGGTCCCGCTCTCGCCGGTGATGAGCACCGGCAGCGCGGTGTTCATCACCCGCGCGACGAGCCGATAGAGCGCCTGCATCGCGGGCGTGCGGCCGACCAGGGGCAGGTCGCCGCTGCGCGCCTCGTCATCGGTCCTGGGCGGCATCACCCGCCGCTTGACCTCGAGCGCGCGGGCGGCCCGCTTCATCAGGTCGGGCAGGTCAAAGGGTTTGGGCAGGTAGTCATAGGCATCGGCCTCGGCCGCCTGGATGGCGGTCATGATCGTGTTCTGCGCCGAGATCACGATCACCGGCAGCCCCGGCCGCACCTTGGCGATCAGCGGGAGTTGTTCGAGCCCGTTGCCATCGGGCATGATCACGTCCGAGATCACCAGATCGCCCTTGCCCTCGTCCACCCAGCGCATCAGCGTCACGATGGACGAGGTCGCATGCACCTTGCACCCCGCCCGGGTCAGCGCCTGGGTCAGCACCGTGCGGATCGTGCGGTCGTCATCGGCAACCAGAACTGTTCCGTCCATCATGTCTCTCCGGAGGTTGGGGGGCTGTCCTGATCGTCGCGCGGGGCCAGTGGCAGCGAAATGCGGAACACGGTCCGCCCCGGCACCGAGTTGACCGAGATCCAGCCGCCGATGTCGCCGATCAGCTTGGACACCAGCGCGAGGCCAAGGCCGGTGCCGTTTTCGCGGCCCGAAACAAAGGGCTCGAAGACATCGGCGGCGATGGCGGGCGGCAGGCCCGGGCCATCGTCGATCACCTCGACCTGTAGCGGCAGGCGGGCGAGCGAGCCATCGGCGCGGCGCAGGCGCAGCGAGGGCTCGTAGAAGGTATGCAGGCGGATCGTGCCCCCATCGCGGCCCGCCTCGGAGGCATTCTTGAGCAGGTTGAGAAACACCTGCAAAAGCTGGTCACCATCGGCCAGCGTGCGCGGCAGCGACGGGTCGTAGTCCTGGACATAGAACATATGCGCGCCAAAGCCGACCTTGGCCGATTGCCGCGCGCGGTCGAGCACATCGTGGATATTCACCGATTTGAGCAAGGGCGGGCGCAGGTTGCCGAACTGCTCGACCTGCTCGAGCAGTTTGACGATGCGCCGGCTTTCCTCGACGATCAGGTCGGTGAGCTCCAGGTCTTCGCCCGACAGCCCCATCGACAGCAGTTGCGCGGCGCCGGTGATGCCCGCGAGCGGGTTCTTGATTTCATGCGTGAGCATCTCTGCCATGCCGATGGCCGATTTGGCCGCCTTGGCCGATTGCACGTTCTGCGTCATCCGGCTCACGATCTCGCGCGGGCTGATCAGCATGATCATCACGCCCTCGGCGCCGCGCAGCGGTGCGAACTGGATGTTGCATTGCAGCGGCGCACGTTCGCCCGAACCCACATCGACATCGTTGATGAACAGCGACGTGCCATTGTCGCGGGCCCGGGAAAAGGGGCCCTCGACCTGCGCGTCGATCATTACCTTGTCCCACAGCGGCGCGCCGACCAGCGCCCTGTCGGACAGGTTGAGGAAAAGCTCGGCGGCCGGGTTCACGGCGATGATGCTGTCATCGGGGGCGAGCAGCAGCGTCGGCACCGGCAGCGAGTTCCACAGCGCGGGGTCCTGGATCATGCCGCCACCGGCGCATGTTCCGCGAGCGCCCCGTGCAGCAAACGCAGCACGGCGGCCGGGGATGGGGCCGTCAGCACCTGCTGGCGCAAAGCGGAGGGCGTCGCGCAGGTGTCCATATACCAGCCGAGATGCTTGCGCGCGACCTTGCCCCCCAGATCACCCCCATAGAAGGTGAGCATCGCCTCGTAATGCGTGGCGACCATATGATAAAAATCCAACCCCTGCGGGATCGCCGGCGCGGGCGCGCCGTAGAGGTGATGCGCCACCAGCGCCAGTTGCCAGGGCCGCCCCTGCGCCCCGCGCCCGATCATCACGCCGCTGGCGCCGGACTGCGCGAGCGCCTGCCGCGCGGTCGCGGGATCGGTGATGTCCCCATTGGCGATCACCGGGACCGTGACCGCGTCGCGCACCGCGCGGATCGCGGTCCAGTCGGCCCGCCCCTTGTAGAAC
>JAACUH010000101.1:0-6349 GCA_009993005.1 Rhodobacterales bacterium | reverse complement strand
GTCACCGGCACGCTGACCGCACCCACAACCGCCTCGATCAGTCGCAGCGCATGGTCCGGATCACGCAGCAGGGCCGAGCCGGAATAGCCGTTCGTCACCTTTTTCGCCGGGCACCCCATGTTGATGTCGATCATCCGCGCGCCATTGGCCTCGACCATGCGCGCGGCCTCGGCCATCCAGCGCGCCTCGCGTCCGGCCAGTTGTATGGCCGTATTGGCCTGCCCCAGCCCCAGTTCCGCCTTTTCGCGGATGCCGGGCTTGGCCTGGACCATCTCCTGGCTCGCGACCATTTCCGACACGACCCAGCCCGCGCCAAAGGACGCGACAAGCTGACGAAACGGCAGGTCGGTGATCCCCGCCAAAGGCGCGAGAGCGACGGGCGGCGCGAGGGCGAGATCGCCAAGGGTGATCGGATGGATGGTTTCCACTTCGTCAGGGCGCTTTCACCGGTTTCATGACCCGTCGATATGTGGCCAAAGGCGGATATACAACGATCAGCCCGGCCGCTTCGTGACATAATTCGGCATATGCTTAAAAAATGTGCGGCTGCTCCGCCTAGACTGCGCAATTGCGCGGCGCGGGCGAAGGTTCTAGGAAGATCGCACATTGGCCTTTGCAGGGATGAGATGTCGCAAGCACTTTCTGTCGCGGTCCTCGTCGTCGCTGCCGGGCGTGGCACGCGGGCCGGGGGGGGCGTGCCCAAGCAGTGGCGCAGGCTCGGACCCTGCCGGGTGATCGACCACGCGCTCGCCACCTTTGCCGCGCAACCCGGCCTCGGGCCGCTGATGGTGGTGTTGCACCCCGATGACATGGCGATGCCCCTGCCCGACGGCGTGTTGCGGGTCGCGGGTGGGGCGACGCGCGATGCATCGGTGCGCGCGGGGCTCGATGCGCTGGCGGCCTTCGCGCCGGCGCGGGTGCTGATCCATGACGCGGCGCGCCCGCTGGTGTCCGGGGCGGTGATTGCCCGTGTGCTGGCCGCACTGGAGAGGGCCCCCGGCGCCGCGCCCGCGGTCGAGGTGACGGATGCGCTGTGGCGCGGTGACGCAGGGCACGTCACCGGCACGCAGGACCGGACCGGCCTTTACCGCGCGCAGACGCCGCAGGGGTTCCGCTTTGACGCGATCCTTGCCGCGCATCGCGCACATGACGGCCCCGCGCCCGATGATGTGGCGGTGGCGCGTGCGGCAGGGCTGGCTGTTGCCATTGTCGAAGGGGACGAGGATAACCTCAAGATCACGCGCGAGGGCGATTTTGCCCGCGCCGCACGGCTGATGGGGCAGGACATGGATATCCGGACGGGCAATGGCTATGACGTGCACCGCTTCGGGCCGGGCGACCATGTCTGGCTCTGCGGGGTGCGGGTGCCGCATGACCGCGCCTTGCAAGGGCATTCGGATGCCGATGTGGGCATGCATGCGGTGACGGATGCGATCTATGGCGCGCTCGCGCGCGGTGACATCGGCCAGCACTTTCCCCCCTCCGACCCGCAATGGAAGGGCGCGGCGAGCCATATCTTTCTCGACCATGCCTGTGCGCTGGCGCGCGAACTGGGGTTCACCATCACCCATGCGGATTGCACGCTGGTCTGCGAATACCCGAAGATCGGCCCGCACAGCATTGAAATGAGGGCAGAAATGGCGAGGATCATGGGCATGGACATCGACCGGGTGAGCGTCAAGGCCACCACATCCGAACGGCTGGGCTTCACAGGCCGGGGCGAAGGGATCGCGGCGCTGGCGACCGCGACGCTGGTGCGGGCATGAGCGCGCTGATCGCCACGCTCTTTGGCATCGGGCACCTGCGGCCCGCACCCGGCACCTGGGGGTCGCTTGCCGCGCTGCCGCTGGCAATCGGGCTCTATGTGCTCGGCGGGCCCTGGGGCGTGGTCGTGGCGACGGTCGCTGTCGGCATCGCGGGCCTCTGGGCGACGCGGATCGAGACAGCGGGCAGCGCCGACAAGGACCCCGGCCATATCGTCATCGACGAGGTCGTGGGCCAGTGGATCGCGCTCTGGCCGATCTTTTTCGGGGCCGCGGGGGCGAGTGTCGGCCTGCTCGCACTCTGGCCGGGCTGGGTCGCGGGGTTCCTGCTGTTCCGGCTCTTTGACATCTGGAAGCCCGGTCCGATCGGCTGGGCGGACCGGCGCGGCGATGCGGAGGGCGTGATGCTCGACGATATCCTCGCAGGGATCGCCGCGGCCGTCTGCGTCACGCTGCTCGCCGGGCTCTGGCACGGGGTTCTGGGCCGGTGAGCGTCGCGGCGCTCCTCGATGCGGCCCGGGCAAAGGGTGTGATGATCGCCACCGCCGAAAGCTGCACGGGCGGGCTGGTCGCCGCGGCGATCACCGAAGTCGCGGGGGCGTCGGCGGTATTCGAGCGCGGCTTTGTCACCTATTCCAACGCGGCCAAAGTGGCGATGCTGGGCGTCCTGCCCGCCACGCTCGACGCGCATGGCGCGGTGTCGGACCCTGTCGCGCGCGAGATGGCGCAGGGCGCGCTGGCGCGGTCAGAGGCGCAGGTGGCGGTCGCGGTCACAGGCATTGCCGGGCCCGGCGGGTCAGAGTTCAAGCCGGAAGGCCGGGTCTGCTTTGCCCTCGCGACGGCGCATGGCTGCCGGGCGCTGACGGTGGACTATGGCCCCATTGGCCGGGCGCAGGTGCGTGCGGCCTCGGTTGCGCAGGCGCTGGCGCTGCTGGTCGAGGGGGTGGCAGCGGCCTAGCGGTAGAGGGCAAAGAACGCGAGGATCTCTTGCGTCGCGTTCACCCCATCGCCCTGCCCGCTCCGCCTTGCGCGCCGCCCACCCGGCCAGACATGGGTGCCGCCCTCGATGGTGATCAGCCGGACCATGGCCCGCCCGTCGGGGCGCAGCCAGTCATGGCGCGTGACCGGCAGCGGGCCATCGACTTGCGTGGCCTGCATCCGCAGCGGGCCGGGCGCAGCCGCGACAAAGGCCGCGATGACGGCGGCGACCGGGGTGAAATCGGTGCGCGTCACCCCGCTTTGCGAAAATCCGCCGGCATAGGGCACGGCGGTGTCGGCGGTGCCGTGGATATGCAGGAGCGGGACCGCCCCGCGCGGCGCAAACCGGGCGAGGTCCAGCGTGCCCGCCACCCCTGCCACGGCGCGCACCCGTCCGGGCCGCGCGGCGGCATAGGCTTCGGCCATCATCGCCCCATTCGACATGCCGGTGATGAACACGCCGTCCCGGTCGGTGCCAAATCTTGCGGCGGCATCGTCGATCACCCGGTCGAGAAACCCGATGTCATCGACCCCACGCGCCGCCGCGGGCCCACAGCAATAGCCCGCATTCCAGGCGAGCAGCGGCCCCGCCCGCGAAGTGCCGGCGGCAAAGATCACCGCGTGACCATTGGCAAGCGCCGGCCGCATCAGCCCGGAGTTCAGCGCGAATTGCAGCGGATTGCCACCGCCGCCATGCAGGCCGATGATTACCTGCGGCCGCAGGACGCCGTCCGGCAAGGCGATCTGGTAGGACCGCCCGTCCGGCAGCCGCACCTCGGTCAGTTGCGCCTGCGCCACCGAAGCGAGCAGCGCGAGCCACAGCGCGAACCACAGGGCAAGCCACTGGGCGGGCCACTGGGCAAGCCACCGAGCGGGCCACAGGGCAAGCCACTGGGCGGGCACAAGGCGCAACGCCCTAAGCATAAAGCTCTTGCGCCCGTCTCTCGAAGGCGCGCACCACACGCTGCATCGCCTCGTTGAAGAACAGCCCCGCTGCCCCTTGCAGCAGCCGGTTGCGGAACTCGAAATCCACGTCGAACTTCACCTCGCAACCCTCTGGAACATCACGGAATTGCCAGGAGCTCTCCATCCTGGTGAAGGGACCGTCGATATAGGCGCTGTCGATCCGGTGCTGCGCGGGCCAGCAGGTCACGCGGCTGCCATAGCGCTCGCGGAATACCTTGAACGAGATCACGAGGTCGGCGAGCATCACGCTGTGGTCGCCGTGATCCTCGGTCGAGCGGATCCGCGCTGCGGCGGTCCAGGGCAGGAATTCGGGGTAGCGGGCGACATCGGCGACCAGCGCATACATCTGATCGGCGCTGTATGGCAGGATGCGGGTTTCGGAATGGGTGGGCATGGCTTGCGGCTCTGACTGCGATGGTATGCCTGTGCATGTCGGGTGCATCCGCGCCAAGTTCAAGCAGAAATCCCGCAGCGCGCAGCCATGCCGCAGTCGGGCCGCAGTCGGGCCGCAGTCGGGCCGCAGTCGGGCCGCAGTCGGGCCGCAGTCGGGCCGCAGTCGGGCCGCAGGCGCGGCGCTCTATGCCCCGGACCCGCGTCTGTCTCACCGCGCCAGCGTCGCGGCGGCCTCCTTGGCGGCCAACCGCTCTTGCGCCGTCATGTCTTGCGACCAGGGGCCATCGCCAGAAAAGCAGCACAGTTCACCCCTGTCCGGCGTCTGACCGGACGCACCCCACGCCCCATTCCACGCCCCATTTTCAATCTCCTTTGGCTTGCAATGAGGCGAGATTAGCGCGCAAAGAGGAGGGCGCACAGTCTGCTTGCTTGCAAAGGTAGCCACCCGGATGACCGACCGTCCCTATGTGATCGACCAGATGATCTCGGCCAAGTCCATTGCCGCGCGGATCGAGGAGCTTGCCCGCGCGATCAGCACAGAGTTCGCCGGCACCGACAAGCTGGTGGTCGTGGGCCTGTTGCGCGGATCGTTCGTCTTTATCGCCGATCTGGTGCGCGAGCTCGACCTGCCGGTCGAGGTCGATTTTCTCGAGGCGTCGTCCTATGGCGATGGCATGGAAAGCTCGCGCGAGGTGCGCATCCTCAAGGACCTGCGCGGCAAGATCGAAGGGCGCGACGTGCTGGTGGTCGAGGATATCGTCGATACCGGCCACACCCTGAGCCATGTCACACGGTTTCTCGAAACCCGCAAACCGGCGCGGCTGCGCACCATAGCGCTGCTCGACAAACCCGCGCGCCGCGAGGTCGATTTCAAGGCGACCTGGACGGGTTTCGCGATCCCCGACGAATTTGTTGTGGGCTATGGCATCGACTTTGCGCAACGCAACCGCAACCTGCCCTATATCGGCAAGGTGCGCTTTGCCGCACCGGCATGAATTGCCATGAACCTGCTCCTCTGGCTCACCCGGGCAAAGCGCTGGGCGCAACATCCGCCCTCGGCCGGGCGCGTGGTGCTGGTGCTGGCGGTCGTGGCCTTTTGCCTCGCGCTCTACGGGTGGGAACGCGCCTTTGGCTGGCCCGACTGGCTCACGCCCGCGCGGGTGCGACGGCCGGTGATTCGATAAGGACGCTGCGCGCAGAGGCTGTGCGCGAATGCGGGCGAAATTACAAATTTGTGCAGTGGCAGAATGGCGCGGGGCTGCTAGCGTGGTCGCATTGATATTTCCTGACCGGAGTTTCCCATGCGCCTCACCCATGTTCTTGCCGGCCTTGTCGCCGCCTCTGTCCTGACCGCCGGCGCCGTCATGGCGCAGGGCGCTGACCCGCTCGCCGCCGCCGTAAAGGCGCGCCAGTCGCATATGCAGCTTTACGCCTTCAACCTCGGGTTGCTGGGCGGCATGGCGCAGGGCAACATCGCATATGACAGCGCCGCCGCCTCGGCCGCCGCTGCCAACCTCGCCGCCCTGTCCGCGCTCGATCAGTCGCGCTACTGGCCGATGGGGTCGGCCGCGGGCGAGGTTGAAGGCTCGCGCGCGCTGGCCGCGATCTGGGCCGAAGGGTCGGACGCCGCGGCCAAGGGTCAGGCCTTGAATGCCGCCGCCGTCGCGATGGCGGCTGTGGCGGGCACCGACCTTGCCAGCCTGCAAGGGGCGATGGGTGCGCTGGGCGGCGCTTGCGGCGCCTGCCACCAGAGCTACCGTCAGACGAACTGAGCCCGACAGGCCGGAAACAGGGGATGCGTCCGCGCGGCGCGTCCCCCTTGTCGCGTGAAAGGACCCCGCCATGCGGCTTTTGCCTGCTTTCGTGATCCTCGCGGCACTGGGTGGTGGCGCAGGGTGGTATCTGAGCGGTCCTGATGCCCTGCCCTCCGCCGCCCTCGCAGGGATCACCGGCGACGCCGTCGCCGGCGCCACCGTGTTCGCCGCCGCCGGCTGCGCGTCCTGCCATACCGCGCCCGAGGCAGCGGCGAGCGATACGCCGGTGCTGTCCGGCGGCAAACGCTTTGCCTCCGCTTTCGGCACCTTCGTGGCGCCCAATATCTCGCCCTCGCCCGCCGGCATCGCAGAGTGGACCGATGCGCAGATCATCACCGCCGTGATGCGCGGCGTGTCGCCCGAGGGCAGGCATTACTATCCCGCCTTTCCCTATGACGCCTATGCCAAGGCCAACCCGCAGGATATCGCCGACCT
>JAACUH010000060.1 GCA_009993005.1 Rhodobacterales bacterium | reverse complement strand
GCGGCGACATTCGACGACTTGCCCTGATCGGTGGCCATGCCCTGCGTCGTATAGCGCTTCATATGCTCGACCGAGGCATAGTTCTCCTGCACCGCGAGGCGCACATCCTTGACCGTCACATCGTTCTGGAAATCCAGCCACTTGCGCCCCTTGCCCTCGACCGCCCAAAGCGGCGCTATGGCATAGGGCGCATCCTCGGCCTCGGGCCGCGCGACCTCGGGCGCATCCATGCCCAGCGCGGTGAGCGTCACGGCAGCCGCGCGCAGCCCGTCGGCCAGAGCGCCTGCGGTGGACATCACGCCCGCCGCCGCCCCCGCGACCTCCATCCCCGGAATGGCGCCCGGCGCGGGGACGAAGGACGCGATATCCTCGCGCCAGACCGGCCGGCCGTTCATGTGGCAGGTCAGGTGCACCGTCGGGTTCCAGCCGCCCGACATGGCAAGGCAATCGGTGCGGATGATCCGCTGCCCGCCGTCGTGCCGCACGGTGATGTTCTCGAGCCCCAGCCGCCCGGCGGTCGCCACCACCCGCCCGCCGGTGAACACCGGAAAGTCACCCGCGACCTGCGCATCGGCGCGGCTGTCGATCAGCCCCGCCACCCGCACCCCGGCAGCGACAAGATCATGCGCCGTGCGATGCGCGTCGTCATTGTTGCCGAACACCACCACCTCGCGCCCCGGCGCCACGCCCCAGCGGTTGACATAGGCGCGCACGGCCCCGGCGAGCATGATCCCCGGCCGGTCATTGTCGGGAAACGCGATCGGCCGTTCCAGCGCGCCCGCGCAGAGCACCGCGCGCCGCGCCACAATGCGCCAGAAACATTCGCGCGGCAGATGCGGCGCGCGTGGCCGGTGCAGCCCCACCCGTTCGAGCGCACCATAGGTGCCGCCGTCATAGGCGCCGGTCACGGTGGTGCGCGGCATCAGCCGCACGTTGGGCAGGGCTGAGAGTTCGGCCACCACCGCGCCAGCCCAGTCATGCCCGGCCATGCCGCCCACCTGCCCGGTCTCGGCCAGAAGGCGCCCACCCATCCGCGCATCCTCATCCGCGAGGATCACATCCGCCCCCGCGCGCGCCGCCGCCAGCGCCGCCATCAGCCCCGCCGGCCCCGCGCCGATCACCAGCACATCGCAAAAGGCAAAGGCCTTTTCGTAGGCATCGGCGTTATGCTCGCCCGAAAGCGCGCCCAGCCCCGCCGCGCGGCGGATGATCGGCTCATAGACCCGCTCCCAAAAGGCGCGCGGCCACATGAAGGTCTTGTAGTAGAAACCCGCGCTCAGGAAAGGCGCGACCAGGTCATTCACGCTCAGCACGTCGCGGCGCAGGTTCGGCCAGCGGTTCTGGCTCACCGCCTCGAGCCCGTCAAAGACCTCCTGCACCGTGGCGCGCGTGTTCGGCTCCGCCTGCGCGCCGCGGCCCAGGGTGACCAGCGCATTGGGCTCCTCCGACCCGGCGGTGAGCACGCCGCGCGGACGGTGATACTTGAAACTGCGGCCCATCAGCCGCACGCCATTGGCCAGCAGCGCCGCCGCTAGCGGCTCGCCCGCGCGCCCCTCGTAGGATTGCCCGTCAAAGGTAAAGCGCACCGGCGCGCCGGTCTCCCCCCGCTTGCCCGCGACCCTCATCGCGCCACCTTCGCGGCCACCTTCGCGGCCAGCGTGGTGGCCAGCGTGGTGGCATGGACGGCATGGGTGACGGTGTCACGATCCGCCACGATGAAGGCGCCGCAGGGGTCGTGATACCACAGGTCGCGCGTCGCCCCGGCGGGGTTGTCGCGCAGGTGCAGATAGGCGTCCCACTCCGCCGGATCGGCCTCGCGCGCCGGCCGCGCCAGCGCCACGGCATCGCCCGACCAGGTAAACTCGCGCCGGTCGCGCGGGCCGCAATGGGGACAGGTGAGCCTCATGAGTGCGCCGCCATCAGCTTCATCTTGCCATAAATATCCAAATCCGCCCTCTCACCGGCTCAATGCAGATTGTGCTGCGCGCCGGTGCCTTCCTCATCCATTATGCCCCGCCCGGTCGCGAACCGGTCCAGCCGGAACCGCGCGGCGGGGGCGTGGTGCTCGCCTGTCGCCAGCAGATGCGCAAAGCTGTAGCCCGACCCCGGCACCGCCTTGAACCCCCCGTAATTCCAGCCGCAATTGACAAAAAGCCCCTCGGTCGGCGTCCTGTCGATGATCGGAGAGCCGTCGGGCGACATGTCCATGATCCCGCCCCAGCTTCGCAGCACACGCGCCTTGCCGATCATCGGCATCAGCGTCATCGCGGCATCCATCACATGCTCGGCCATCGGCAGGTTGCCCCGCGCGGCGTAGGAGCTGTAGAAATCCAGATCACCGCCGAACACCAGCCCGCCCTTGTCCGACTGGCTGATGTAGAAATGCCCCATCCCGAAACTCACCACATGGTCGATCACGGGTTTCAACCCTTCGGTGACAAAGGCCTGCAGGATATGGCTCTCGATCGGCAGGCGCATCCCCGCCATCGCGGCGACCTGGGATGAGCGGCCCGCGACCACCATGCCGACCTTTTTCGCCCGGATCGCGCCCCGCGTCGTCTGCACGCCGGTCACGCGGTCGTTTTCGATGTCGATCCCGGTGACCTCGCAATTCTGGATGAGGTCCACGCCGCGCCGGTCCGCACCCCGCGCATAGCCCCAGGCGACCGCGTCATGACGCGCAGTGCCGCCGCGCGGATGCAACAGGCCGCCATAGATCGGGAACCGCGTGTTGTCGAAATCGAGATAGGGCAGATGCTTGCGCACCCCCTCGCGGTCGAGCAGCACGGCGTCGTCGCCCTGGTTGATCATCGCATTGCCGCGCCGGGCAAAGGCATCGCGCTGGCCGTCGGAATGAAACAGGTTGATGAGCCCGCGCTGCGAATGCATGACGTTGTAATTCAGCTCGCGCTCCAGCCCTTCCCAGAGCTTCAGCGAATGGCTGTAGAACTCCGAATTGCCGGGCAGGAAATAGTTGGCCCGCACGATGGTCGTGTTGCGGCCGACATTGCCGCCGCCGAGGTAGCCTTTTTCCAGCACCGCCACATTGGTGATGCCATGCTGGCTGGCGAGGTAATAGGCGGTCGAGAGGCCATGCCCGCCGCCACCGATGATGATGACATCATAGGCCGTCTTTGGCGCCGGGTCGCGCCAGGCGGGTTTCCAGCCGGACTGCCCGCGCAGCCCCTCCCAGATCACCTTCAGCCCCGAATAGCCCATGGCCTGCCCCGTCATACGAATCCGTCGTCAACGGATCATGCCCGCGATACCTTGGCAACCGGTGGGCGGGTCGTCATGGCCGGTTTCGACAGAACCTGTCGCAGACGCGACGGCGCCGCGTCAGAGCAGGAAATCGCCCTCGCCCACAGAGACCACGCCGCGCAGGATGATCAGCATGTCAGGCCGGCCGTCGCCGTCGAGGTCGATCTGCACGCTGCGGTTCGCGGCGTTGAAACGCACCTCGCCCGCGGTGCCGCCAAAGGCGTCGGTGCCGATGAAGTCGAGCGTGCGGCCAAGGCGCGTGAGGTCGATCAGGTCGCTGCCCGGCGTGAAATCGGTGATGACATCGGCCCGTTTGCGGGTCCGCGCGCTGTCGCTCGGGGCGAGGAACACAAAGGTATCGGCCCCGGCGCCGCCGGTCATCACATCCTTGCCGACCCCGCCGATCAGGATATCGGCCCCCTTGCCGCCGAACATCAGGTCATTGCCATCGCCCCCCGCCAGCCGGTCCGCGCCGTTGCCGCCGTAAAGCGTGTCGTTGCCCGCGCCCCCCTCGAACCGGTCCTTGCCGCCGCGCCCCTGCAGGACGTCATTGCCCCCCTGCCCCTGGATCAGGTCGGCGCGGGCAGAGCCGTTGAGCATATTGGCCCGCGCATCGCCCACAATCACGCGGTTGGGGTAGGTCCAGGCGAGCGTCTGCACGCCAAAGCCGTAATCGATGGCCTCGAACCGCTGCCCGCCCTCGGTGTCCAGAACCGTCACGCCGCCGCTGATCTGCACGAGCAGCGGCCCGCCGATGATCCCGTCATTCGCGCCGACATTGGCCCCGGCAAAGGTCGCGACATCGGTCAGCCATTCGACCTCGCCGCCAAAGTCGGTGAAGGGGCGTGTGACCTCCTGCGTTACGTCGCGCCCGTTCACCATGACGGTGAGAGCATAGAACGCCTCGATCACCGGCCTGATGCCCTGCGCCGCAGCGATGGCGGCCGCGCGCATGGCATTCACGTTGCTGTCGTTGATAAAGACGCTCGCGAGCAGGTCCGACAACTGGTCCATGCGCGCCAGCGCGCTGTCGCGCAAGCCCGCGATCGACCCGCCGGTGTAGCCGCCGGTGATGACGCCGAAATAGCGGTCGTTGACGAGGCCCAAAAGCTCGGTCACCCGGTAATAGGCGGCCGTATCCTCTTCGCTGAGGCGGTCGGTCGTCTGCAGCATCGCCAGAACACGCTGTCCGGCCGCGTTGAAGCTGGCCATCGCATCGACATAGGCCTGCAACCGGCCGCCATCGAGGCTGGCACTGCCATAGCTGGCCTCGATCACCGTGGTGGTGGCAGAGGCGCCGTAAGTGTTGACCACGAGCCTGTATTCCGCGCCGCTGCGGTCGGCAAAGGCGGTGGCGCCGGTCACGCCGCTCAGGTCGATCATCGTGCCGATGCGGATCTGGTCGGTGAAGGGGCCGACGAGATAGCGGATGAAATCGACCGGGTCGTTCACTGGTCCGCCGTAGGACGCGACAGTGCCGTCGAACGCCCCCGGCTCCAGCACCTGCCGGGGCGTCCCGCCCCGCCCCATGAAGGCACCAACCGTGCCGCCAGAGCCGGCGCGGTCCTGCGTGTTGTTACCGCCTAAAGGGTCGGGCTCGAACCCGATGTAGGCAAAGCTCGACATTGGTCGCGCCGGTTTCAGCGCGTGGACAAGATCCGCGCCGAATCCGACACGATGCGTCGGGTTTAGACCGACAAAGTCCGGGCGGCCTACCCGCTGATCGCGCGCGGGCCGCCCAAACCGATCACCGATCCGTGATCAGAGACCCTTGGCCCGGTAGCTCGACGCGACGCGGCCGATGGACACCAGATAGGCCGCCATGCGCAGGTCGTGCACGTCGTCGCGGCCATGCCAGACCTCGCGCATCGCCTGATAGGCCGTGCGCATCGTGTCATCGAGGCCCGAGCGGACCAGCTCGAGCTCGCCCGCGCCGCGCAGGTATTCGGTCTTGAACCCCGGCGAGAGCGTCCAGCCCAGCCCCTTGTCCGCGCTCAGCCGCTCGAGCTCGCTGATCAGCATCTGGTGGCGCGACTCCTCCGCCCGCCGCTCCATCCGGCCAAAGCGGATATGCGACAGGTTCTTGACCCATTCGAAATAGCTCACCGTCACGCCGCCGGCGTTGGCAAACATGTCGGGGATGATCACCGCCCCCTTGGCGCGCAGGATCTCGTCGCCGCCCGCCGTGATCGGCCCGTTCGCGGCCTCGACGATCAGCGGCGCACTGATCCGCGCGGCATTGCCGAGGTTGATGACGCCTTCGAGAGCGGCGGGGATCAGGATGTCGCATTCCGCCTCGAGCACGGCGGCGCCATCGGCGTGGTGCTGCGCGTCGGGGTAGCCGGTGACGCCGCCATGCTTGGCGATCCAGGCCTTGACCGCCTCGACATCGAGCCCGGTGTCGCTGATGAGCGCGCCGTCGCGTTCGATGATGCCCACGATCTTGCAGCCATCCTCTTCGCTCAGGAACTTGGCGGCATGGTAGCCCACATTGCCCAGGCCCTGCACGATCACCCGCTTGCCGTCGAGGCTGCCCGACAGATGCGCGGCGGCGACATCTTCGGGGTGGCGAAAGAATTCGCGCAGCGCGAACTGCACGCCGCGGCCGGTCGCCTCGACCCGGCCGGCGATGCCACCGGCGTTGAGCGGCTTGCCGGTGACGCAGGCGCGCGCATTGATGTCGGTGGTGTTCATCCGCGCATACTGGTCCGCGATCCAGGCCATCTCGCGCTCTCCGGTGCCCATGTCGGGGGCCGGCACGTTCTGCGCGGGGTTGATCATGTCGCGCTTGATCAGCTCATAGGCGAAACGGCGCGTGATCTGCTCCATCTCGTGTTCGTCCCAGGCGCGCGGGTCGATGCACAGCCCGCCCTTGGACCCGCCATAGGGCACCTCGACCAGCGCGCATTTGTAGGTCATCAGCGCGGCGAGCGCCTCGACCTCGTCCTGATGGACATTGAGCGCGTAGCGGATGCCGCCCTTGACCGGCTCCATATGTTCGGAATGCACGGACCGGTAGCCGGTAAACGTGTGGATCGCGCCGCGCAGGCGGACGCCGAAACGCACGGTATAGGTCGCGTTGCACACGCGGATCTTTTCCTCGAGCCCCGGCGACAGGTCCATCAGCGCCACGGCCCGGTTGAACATGATATCGACGGAGTCGCGAAAGCTCGGCTCGATCGGTTGCGAGATGGTCATCTGTATTCCTCCCGGACCCGGCAATGGGCCCCTCTGCGTGAACGCCTTGGCGTTGGTTGAGGTCCTGCCGCCCGACGCCTATCGCGAGACTAGACCTGATTCGGTGACTATTCGCCCAAAATCCTGAAAAATGTCCAAATCGGGCAAAATGCCTGCGCCTTGCGCGGCGGGCCGGACATCCGCCTGCACCGGCATCGTTTCCAGCCCCTGACCAGTCGGCCGCCCCCGCGCCGCACTGTCGTCGCGACGCCATGTTATCGACCCCGATTGCGCCCGGCCTCGCCTCATTTCTGCCATGCGAGGATGGGCATATGACGCAGGGCGCACCATGTGCCGCGAGTTGAATTGCGTCCGGGTCGCTGGAATCCGCCGCAAAACGGGAAGGTCGAAAGCCATGCAACATGCATCCGCACCTGCGAGAAGCAGCCTGATGGGTCGTCTGCGGCGGCAAATGCGGTCCTTTGGTCGCGACGAGGACGGGTCGATGATCATCTTTGCGATGTTCATCTTTCTGGTGATGCTGATGGTCGGCGGCATGGCCGTGGACCTGATGCGCTTCGAGACGAACCGATCGCGCCTGCAGGCGACGCTCGACCGCGCGGTGCTGGCCTCGGCCAGCCTCAACCAGCAGCTCGACCCCGAAACGGTCGTGCGTGACTATCTGGACAAGGCGGGGCTGCTCGAGAACCTCACCTACATCAATGTCACCGAGGCGCTGAATTCCCGCACCGTGACGGCGCGCGCCGAAATGCAGATGGACACCTACTTCATGAAGATGTTGCAGGTTCCGCAGCTGACCGCGCCGGCCTCCAGTGTCGCGCGCGAAGCCGTGACCAACATCGAAGTGTCCCTCGTGCTCGATATTTCCGGCTCGATGCGGTACAACCAGCGCCTGATCAACCTCCAACCGGCGGCACGCAACTTCGTCTCCGATGTGCTGGGCGCGAGCACGTCCGACACGGTCTCGATCAACCTGATCCCCTATGCGGGTTCGACCAATCCCGGACCGCTGATGTTCAGCTATCTCAATGGCGTGCGCTATCCCACCGCAATTCTTGACGACAAGGGAAACAGCGACCCGAGTGATGACATCATGTTTCCCAATGGCTCGTCCTGTATCGAGATCCCGCGCAGCGCGTTCAATTCGACCGGGCTGCCGCCCGCAAACGCGGCCCAGGTTCCCCATTTCATGAACTGGACCATCGCGGCCTCGGTGATGGACTGGGGGTGGTGCCCGACTGACGCCACGTCGATCATCTATGCCTCGAGTGATGAGGCTGCGCTGCACACCGCCATCAACAACATCCGCATGCACGATGGCACCGGCACCCATTACGCGATGCGCTGGGGGCTGGCCCTGCTCAACCCGACGAGCCGCCCGGCGTTTGAATACCTCAACGCAAACGGCGCGGTGTCCGCGTCTTTCGTGAACCGCCCGCTGGACTGGGACAGCCCGGAAACGGCCAAATACATCGTGCTCATGACAGACGGCCAGATTACCGAGCAGACCCGTCCCGTCGATCAGCTTCACCCGCAGAACCCGACCATCGAATTGCGGCGCCGCGCAAGCAACCAACGCTACAACATCACGTCTGCAAACCAGAACGTGACCGATTTTTACAAAAGCTGCGACTTTGCAAAGGCCAACGGGATCATCGTCTATACGATTGCCTTCCATGCGCCCGCGGCAGCGCAGACGCAGATGATCAACTGTGCCAGCAGCCCGACGCATTTCTACAGTGTGACCGGCGCGCAGGGCATCAGCGACGCATTTCGCGCGATCGCCACGCAGATCAACGATTTGAGGCTGATCCAATGACCGGGGCGCTGCTGGCTGACCTTGGCACGCGACTGCGCCGGTTTCACGCTGATGAAGGTGGAAATGGCACGATCGAGTTCGTCATCATCGTGCCGGTATTCATTGTCATATTTCTCTCGACCTTCGAGCTGGGGATGCTGATGACCCGGCATGTCATGCTCGACCGTGGGCTCGACATGGCCGTGCGCGCGGTGCGCCTGGGTGCCATCGACCCGCTGACGCATGAGACGTTCAAGGATGCGATTTGCGACGGTGCGGCGATCATTCCGGACTGCGCGAACCAGCTCAAGCTCGAGATGCGGCCGCTCAATCCGCGCAACTGGGGCATCATCCCGGACAGCCTCGACTGCGTGGACAGGGACGACCCCAGCATCGCGGCGCGCACCTTTGTTACCGGCGTGTCGAACCAGCTGATGATCCTGCGCGCCTGCGCGCTGTTCAACCCGTATTTCCCGACGACCGGCCTCGGCGCGTCATTGCCGCGCCAGAGCGGCGGCGCCTATGCGCTGGTCTCGGTATCGTCCTTCGTGATCGAACCCACGGGAGCGGGCAACAACTGATGCGACATTTCATCTCTCGCTTTCTGCGCCACGAGGACGGCTCTATCTCGGTCGAGGCGATGCTGGTCCTGCCGATGCTGATGTGGGCCTATCTCGGCACCTTCGTGTTCTTTGACGCCTACCGGTCGCAATCGATCAATATCAAGGCCGCCTACACGCTCGGCGACACGATCTCGCGCGAGACGAATTACATCACGCCCGCCTACATGGACAGCCTCTACGAATTGCAGCAATTCCTGGTCTCGACCGATCAGGACGTGCGGCTGCGGGTGACGATCTACCGCTATCAGGAGGGGGACGACACTTACCGCGTCCGCTGGTCGCAGTCGCGTGGCATGGCTTCCCTGCCGATGACTGACGCAGGCCTCGCGGCGGTGCGACCGGCGCTGCCGGTGATGCCCGATGGCGAGGTCGCGATCCTCGTGCAGACCTGGGTCGGCTACCATCCGCGCTATTCGGTCGGGCTGAACGACTTCGTCTTTGAAGATCTCGTCGTGACGCGACCCCGCTTTACCGGCCAGGTGTGCTGGAACTCGGTCAATAACGGCGACGAAACCACGGCCACCTGCTGAGCCAGGACCGACCGGTGCAGACCGGTGCCGTCAGGGCACTGGTATGATGGCGGCGTGTCTGGCGATGATCCTGATCACGCTGGCGGTTGCGTTCGTCTCGAACACCCAGCACGACAGATCCTTGACGCCCGACCATGCCGCTATCCTGGCGATATGGGGATGATCGGGCTCGCTCCATGCGTCCCGGAATGTCTCACGGCAGATGAGGCCAAAGGTCATCGCCGCTTCCAGACGGTCGCAGCCGGTGAAGCAGCCGGTGAATGAGATGATCGCACGTCGTGCCACGCATAATCCAGAAGCCTTTTCAACGCCAGATACCTCTCACTGCCCTTCGGTCTCGCGCGCGGCCAGCCGCGCCGCCATGGCCTCGGCCATCGCGCGCGCGTGGCGGCGCGCGGTGATGCCCCCCACCCCGATCCGCCGCCCCATCCGCCACCACATGCCCGGCGCCCAGCCCCGCGCCGCGTGCTCGTTCAGGACGATCACGAAACCGTTCGCGGGCTTGGCGGCGAATGTCCCCTGTTCGATCCGCGCGATATCCTCCCACCGCGCGATGACCCTGCCCGCGCTGTCCGCGAGTCCCGCATCCGTCAGCCGCAGCGTCAGCGCGCTCGCGCGGCGCATCGCCTCGGCCAGCGCCAGCACCAGCCCGCCCAGCACAAGCAGGAACACCAGCCAGAGCGGCGCAGGCGGCTGCACCAGTGCCAGCCAGATCAGCAGCGCGCCCAGCACATAAAGACAACCCAGCGCAAAGAGCCGCCGCTCCGGCGCCGCGCGCAGCTCCGTCCCCCGATCTGCCGTCATGCCTTCCCCTCAGACTGCGCCGCGCAGTGGCACCACCTCATAGCCGCGCTCTTCGGGTTCGTCATCCACCATCTCGGCCGGAAATCCGGGCGCGGTGATGTCGAGGCCGGTCGCCTCCTCCAGCCGCTCGATGATCCGGTCCGACTGCGCCCGCGCCCCGTATCGCGCGATCCCGTCGTCAAAGATCGCCACCATCAGCGGGCTGATCTCGAGCGGGACATCATGCGCCGCGGCGATCGCCTGAAACAGCCCGATGTCCTTTTTCACCAGGTCCATCGTGAAATTGATGTCGCGGCAGCCGTTCAGGATCATCTGGCTCTCGGTCTCGTGCACAAAGGACGTGCCCGATGAGATCCTGATCGCCTCATAGGTGGTCGCGAGGTCGAGCCCCGCCGCCTTCATCGTCACCAGCGCCTCGCAGCAGGTGAGCAGATTGGCGGTGGCGAGGTAATTGGTCATCACCTTGAGCGTGCTCGCCGACCCCACCGGCCCGGTATGCAGCACGCGCCGGCCAAGAATGGTGAGCAGCGGAAAGACATGATCGAAGGTCGCCCGGTCGCAGCCGGCAAAGATGCTGATATTGCCGGTATCCGCCCGGTGGCACCCGCCCGAGACCGGACATTCCGCCGCCCGCGCGCCCTGCGCGACATAGGCTCCAGCGAGGCGCACCATCTCGCCCGCGTCGGTGGTGGACATCTCGACCCAGGTCTTGCCCGGCCCCGCCTCGGCCAGCATCGCGCCCGCCACCGCCGCGCAGGCGGCGGGTGACGGCAGACAGGTGATGACCACATCGCTCTCGCGCATCATCGCCACCGGGTCGCCGCCATCGCGCGCGCCCCGCGCCACAAAGCCCGCCACCAGCGCCGCGTCCAGATCATGCACCGCCAGATCCACCCCGTTGCGCAACAGGCTCCCGGCGAGTTTGCCGCCCACATTGCCCAGACCCACAAACCCTACCCTCATCCCATGCCTCCCTGCATTGTCGCCCGCAGCTTCCGCCAGCCCCCGCGCGCCCGCCTGCCCTTTCGCGACACGTCCCGGCTTCATCTTGCCAAAAATATCCCCGCCGGAGGCTCCCGCACCTGCCACCCCGCACCATCGCCTTGCACAGGTGCACAGGCCCGACGGTTGCCGCAAGCACGCCCCTTGCCTATCTCGTGAGACCAAAGGAGAACGCCGATGTCCCTGCGCCCCACGATCGAAACCCGCCGCGCCACCCCCACGATGGAGGGCGCCGGCGTCAAGCTGCACCGCGCCTTCGGCTTCGCCGACCCGTCCGAGCTTGACCCCTTCCTGCTCTTCGACGATTTCCGGGGCGATCGGCCACAGGACTTCGAGGCAGGCTTCCCCTGGCACCCCCATCGCGGGATCGAGACGATCACCTATGTGCTCGCCGGCACGGTCGATCATGCCGACAGCCTTGGCAATCAGGGCAGCCTCGGCGCGGGGTCGGTGCAATGGATGACAGCCGGGTCGGGCATCCTGCACCAGGAGATGCCGCATGGCAACGCCAAGGGGCAGATGCACGGCTTCCAGCTCTGGGCCAATCTGCCGGGCAGCCTCAAGATGACGGCGCCGCGCTATCAGGATGTGGCGGCGGCCGACATCCCCGAGGTGACGGATGACGACGGCACCCGCGTGCGTGTCATCACCGGCAGTTTCTGGGGCGCGCGCGGGCCGGTCGATGGCATCGCGGCCGACCCGCAATACCTCGACATCACCGTGCCCGCCGGGCGGCGCAAGACGTTTCGGGTCGATACCTACCGCCGCGCCTTTGCCTATGTGTTCGAAGGCGCCGGCGCCTTTGCCGACGCGAGCCGCCCGCAGGGCGTGCTGCTGGAAAAGGAGGTCGCGGGACAGGAGGTCAACATCCGCGACATGTCTGGCAACCGCACGCTGGTGCGCTTTGGCACCGGCGATGAGGTGACGGTGCAGGCGGGGCCCGAGGGCATCCGCTTTCTGCTGATCTCGGGCGCGCCGATCGACGAACCTGTCGCCTGGCATGGCCCCATCGTGATGAACACCCGGGCCGAACTGATGCAGGCCTTCCGCGAACTCAACAACGGCACCTTCATCAAGCCCGCGCATTGAAGGGCAGCCGCCTTTCCCTGCCTCGCCCGAGCCGCTATCAAGGGCCCGACCCTCTCCCGCGTCGGACCCGCCCGCAATGCCCTCACGCGCCATGCGCCTCGCCCCCCTGCTGATCCTCGCCACGCTTGGCGGCTGCGCCGGCATCCCCGACCTGCCGGGGACGCGCGAGGATGCGGGCACGCGCGAAGATGCGGGCGTGGCGCAGGGCTATCCTGCGCTGGTCCCGCTCGCGCCCTTGCTGGCTCGGGCCGATGCGCTGGGCGCGGCGGGCCGGATCACCCCGGCGACCACCGCCGATATGGCGGGGCGCATGGCCGCACTCGGCGCCCGTGCGGCGCGCCTGCGCGGGCCGGTGATCGCGCCCGCGGCATTGGCCCGCCTGCGCCGGCCGATCGACACCTCCGCGTTGCAGTAACGCCGCGGACGCGCTAACAGCGGCGCAACCCTTCCCAGCCGGACACAGCCCATGACACAGCCCCTTCGCCTCGGTATCGCCGGTCTCGGCACGGTCGGCAGCGGCGTGGTGCGCATCGTGCAGACCCATGCCGCGCTGATCGCTGCCCGCGCGGGCCGCGAGGTCGTCATCACGGCGGTCAGCGCGCGCGACCGGACCCGCAACCGCGACGTCGATATCTCTGCCTATGCCTGGGAGGCGGACCCGGTCGCGCTCGCCCGGAGGGCGGACGTCGATGTGGTGGTCGAGGTGATGGGCGGGCACGAAGGCCCGGCAAAGAACACCACCGAAGCGGCGATTGCCGCGGGCAAGGATGTGGCAAGCGCCAACAAGGCACTGCTCGCCATCCACGGCCAGGCGCTGGCCGAGGCCGCCGAGGCGGCAGGCCGCGTGATCCGCTTCGAGGCGGCCGTCGCCGGCGGCATCCCGGTGATCAAGGCACTGACCGAGGGGCTTGCCGGCAACGAGATCAGCCGCGTGCTGGGCGTCATGAACGGCACCTGCAACTACATCCTGACCCGGATGGAAAGCGCGGGCCTGCCCTATGACACGGTGTTCGAGGAGGCGCGCGCGCTGGGCTACCTCGAGGCCGACCCGATGCTCGACGTGGGGGGGATCGACGCGGGGCACAAGCTCGCCCTGCTCGCCGCCATCGCATTCGGCACAAGGGTGGCCTTTGACGGTGTCGAACTGGAAGGCATCGGCGCGATCACCATCGAGGATATCACCCAGGCCGCCGACATGGGCTACCGGATCAAGCTTCTGGGCGTGGCGCAGATGACCGGGCGGGGGCTCGAACAGCGCATGTCACCCTGCCTCGTGCCCGCGACATCGCCGCTGGGGCAGTTGCAGGGCGGCACCAACATGGTGGTGCTCGAAGGTGACAGCGTGGGCCAGATCGTGCTGCGCGGGCCGGGCGCGGGGTCGGGGCCGACAGCCAGCGCCGTGATGTCAGATGTGATCGACATCGCGCGCGGGCTGCGGCTGCCGACCTTTGGCCAGCCGGCAACGACCCTGCGCGCCGCAAAACCCGCCCGCGCGGCGGTGCCCGCGCCCTATTACCTGCGCCTGCAACTGCTCGACAAGCCCGGCGCGCTGGCCAAGGTCGCCCGCGTGCTGGGCGACAGCGCGATCTCGATCGACCGGATGCGCCAATACGGCCACGAGGACACCACCGCCCCGGTGCTGATTGTCACGCACAAGACCACGCGCAGCGCGTTGGACGAAGCACTGGCGACCTTTGCTCAGACCGGCGTTGTCGCAGGCACCCCGGTGGCGATCCGGATCGAGGCGGTCTGACGCGCGATGGCGGCGCTGGTCGGGGCCGGATCGCTCCTGTTTGACATCTTTGCCACACGCTGGGCCCGGGCGCTCGCCCACTGCACCAGAACCGGCGTGGCGCTGGCTGGCGAGGCCCATTCCGCCCCGGCAAAAAAGGCGGCGCGATACCCCGGCAGACCGCCCGCGTGCGCGCTTGCGGCCGCAGCGCAGGCCACAGACCAAGGATCATCAATCTGGCGGAAAATGGCAGCCCGTAGGGGAGTCGAACCCCTCTTTTCAGGTTGAAAACCTGACGTCCTAACCGATAGACGAACGGGCCACGCGGCGTGAAGCGTCTATTAGGGAAAGCGGCAGACGAGGGCAAGGGGATTCTTGCTGAAAATCGCGGTCCTTGGCTGTGCCGGGTGGGACGGCCGAGGGGAAGGTCAGGGGGCGGCCGAGGGGAAGGTCAGGGGGCGGACGGGGGGCGGACGGGGGGCGGACGGGGGGAAGGTCAGGGCAAGGTCAGGGGCGGCTTGCCGGGGCGGCGTCGTCGAGGCGCAGTTGGGCGCTCTTGCGGCCTTGCCAGACATTGATGTCAAGCTTGCCGGCAAGGTGGAACCGTTGCCCGCCGTGGTGCAGCAGGGCCTGGCCCAGCGGCTCTTCCACCGCGCCAAAGGCGATCGCGTCGATCCGCGCGCCGAGGCCGTCGCCAAATGTGATCTTGAGATGGCCGGTGCCGACCTCCTTGGCAAAGAGGATCTGGCAGTCGGGAAAGGCAAAGCGCGGGCCGGGGGCCGAGGCGCCATAGGGCCCGGCGGCGTCGAGCCGTTCGACCAGTTCGACCGTCGCGGCGCCAGGCATCAGCAGCCCGTCGAGCCGCAGGTCGGCCGGCCCGCCCACGCCCGCGCCCTGCCGCGCGAGCAATTCGCCCAGCCTGGCCATCGCCGGTTCAAGCTGCGCGCGCGTCAGGCTCAGCCCGGCGGCCATCCGGTGCCCGCCGCCCTTGACGATCAGCCCCTCGCCCGCCAGCCGCTGGATCGCGGCGCCGAGGTCCACGCCGTTCACCGACCGGGCAGAGCCCTTGCCATCGTCGCCGTCAAAGCCGATCACCACGGCGGGCCGGTTTGTCGCCTCCTTGAGCCGCGCAGCCACGATCCCCACGACACCGGGATGCCAGCCGTCGCCCGCCGCCCAGACCAGCGGGCCGTCGGTGCCGCGCGCCTCGGCCTGGACCAGCGCTGCGGCGCGCACCTGCGCCTCGATCTCGCGCCGCTCGGTATTGAGCGCATCGAGCCGCGCGGCAAGCGCCGCCGCCTCATGCGGGTCCGCGGTGGCAAGCAGACGCGCGCCAAGGTCGGCCTTGCCGATGCGCCCGCCGGCGTTCACCCGCGGCCCCAGCAGAAAGCCCAGGTGGTAGGCCGTGGGCGCGGTATCCATCCGCGCGACATCGGCCAGCGCGGTCAGCCCTGCCCGTTCGCGCCGGGCCATCACGGTGAGGCCCTGGCGCACCAGCGCGCGGTTCACGCCGATGAGCGGCGCCACATCGGCCACTGTCGCCAGCGCCACGAGGTCGAGCATCGCCATCAGGTCGGGCCCGGGCCGGCCCTGCGCGCGCAACAGGCGGCCAAGCTCGACCAGCATCAGAAACACGACACCCGCGGCGCAGAGATGCCCCAGTTCGCCGCCCTCATCCTGCCGGTTGGGGTTCACCACGGCGAGCGCAGGCGGCAGCGTCTCGGCACCGAGATGGTGGTCGAGCACGATGACATCCGCGCCCTTGGCCGCGGCGATGGGGCCATGCGAGAGCGTGCCGCAATCGACGCAGACGATCAGGTCATGCCCGGCCGCAAGGCCCGCCATCGCGGCGTCATTGGGGCCGTAGCCCTCGTCGATACGGTCGGGGATGTAGAGCGTCGCGGGACGCCCCATCTGCCGAAGCCAGGTGAGCAGCAGCGCGGCCGAGGCGCCGCCATCCACGTCATAATCGGCAAAGATGGCGATGCGCTGGCGCCCCTCGACCGCCGCGAGAAACCGCGCCGCGGCGGCGCCCATGTCACGCAGGCAGAGCGGGTCAGGCAGCAGGTCGCGCAGGCGCGGCGCGAGAAATCCAGCCGCGTCGGGCGCCGAAACGCCGCGCCGCGCCAGCACACGGCACAGCGCGTCGGGCAGGCCCGTCTGCTGCACCAGCGCCTGCGCCGCAAGGTCGAGCGCCATATCCGGGCCGACCCAGCGGCGGCCGGTCAGTGACGTCTCGACATGCAGAAAGGCATCCATCCGCCCTGTCTGCGGCAGCGACGCCGGCTTGGCAAGACCGCCCTAGCGCACCGGGTTGCGGTAGATCATCCGCCGCACCGACCCGGTCTTGGACCGCATCAGCAAGGTTTCGACCGTGATATGGCCGACCTCGCGCTTGACCCCCGGCAAAAGCGACCCGTCGGTGACGCCGGTCGCGGCAAAGATCACATCGCCGGTCACCATATCGTCGCGGGTATAGACGCGGTCGAGGTTGCTGATGCCGGCCGTGCGGGCGCGGGTGCGTTCATCGTCATTGCGGAATATCAGCCGGCCAAAGATCTGCCCGCCCATGCATTTGAGCGCCGCCGCCGCCAGCACCCCTTCGGGCGCGCCACCCGACCCCATGTACATGTCGATGCCGGTCAGCGTCGGCTCGGCGCAATGCATCACGCCCGCGACATCGCCATCGGTGATGAGCCGGATCGCGGCCCCGGTCGAACGGATCTCGGCGATCAGGTCCTCGTGGCGGGGGCGTTCGAGCACGCAGACGGTGATGTCGGTGGTCGAGCAGCCCTTGGCCGCAGCAAGCGCAGACACACGTTCGGACGGCGACATGTCGAGCGTCACGACCCCGCGGCGAAAGCCGGGGCCGATGGCGAGCTTGTCCATATAGACATCGGGGGCATGCAGCATCGACCCGCGCGGGCCCATCGCGATGACGGCGAGCGCGTTGGGCATGTCCTTGGCCGTCAGCGTAGTGCCCTCGAGCGGGTCAAGCGCGATATCGACGGCAGGGCCGGTGCCGGCGCCGACCTCTTCGCCGATAAAGAGCATCGGCGCCTCGTCACGCTCGCCCTCGCCGATCACGACAACGCCCGCGATGTCGAGCTTGTTGAGTTCCTTGCGCATCGCGTCCACGGCCGCCTGATCGGCCGCCTTCTCGTCGCCACGCCCGATCAGGGGCGCGCAGGCGATGGCGGCGGCCTCGGACACGCGGGCGAGGCCCAGTGACAACATGCGATCGGTGAACTCTGAGGGCTGCGGCATCGGTGGCTCCTGCGGGTTGGATTGATCCCGCCTAGACCCTAAAGGACCAAGCGCACAAGTCTGTGACCGCTAACTGTCGGTCGGGCCGGGAAAAATTTTTCGTACGAAAAATTTTGCGCCGCACCCATGCCGCGCTCGGGGAAAAGGTGGAGGGGGGTGTCGCGCCTTGTGGCCGCCATGACGGAACGATCCCGCACGCCCGGCGGGTGGAGGCCGTGAGGCGCAAGAGCAAGCGCCAGGACAAAGGCAAGCGGTGGTGGCGGAGACGAAGGGATTCGAACCCTCGATACCGTTTCCGGTATGCGCCCTTAGCAGGGGCGTGCCTTCGACCACTCGGCCACGTCTCCGCCGGCGTGTTTAGCGGCATCCCCCTGCCCCCACAAGGACAAATACCGCCCCGCGCCCGGGGCATGCGGCGGGGTCAGGTGTTGAACAGGAAATGCAGGATGTCGCCGTCATGCACGACATATCCCTTGCCCTCGGACCGCATCCTGCCAGCCTCCTTGGCCGGCCCCTCGCCGCCCAGCGTGACGAAATCCTCATAGGCGATGGTCTCGGCCCGGATGAAGCCACGCTCGAAATCGCCGTGGATCACGCCGGCGGCCTGTGGCGCAAGCGTGCCGGCGGGGATCGTCCAGGCGCGCGCCTCCTTGGGGCCGATGGTGAAATAGGTCTGCAAATGCAACAGCGCATAGCCCGCGCGGATCAGCCGGTCGAGCCCCGCCTCCTCGAGCCCCATCTCGCCGAGAAACATCTGCGCCTCTTCCGCGTCGAGTTGGCTGATCTCTTCCTCGATCCGGGCCGAGATCACGACGTGAGCGTTCCCCTCGGCCGCAGCCATCGCCGCGACCTGCGCGCTCAGGCCATTGCCGGAAGCGGCGCTCGCCTCTTCGACATTGCAGACATAAAGGACCGGCTTGGCGGTCAGCAGTTGCAGCATCCGCCATTGCTTGGCGTCATCGGCATCGACCTTGACGGTGCGCGCCGGGCGCCCTTCGGCCAGCGCCGCCTGCGCGGCTTCGAGCAGCCGCACCTGGTCGGCGGCATCCTTGTCACCCCCGCGCAACTTGCGCCCGAGGTTCTGCAGCCGCCGCTCGACCGATTCGAGGTCGGCCAGCATCAGCTCTGTCTCGATGGTGGCGGCATCGGCCACCGGGTCCACGCGGCCTTCGACATGGGTGATGTCATCATCCTCGAAACAGCGCAGCACATGGGCGATGGCGTCGCATTCGCGGATATTGGCCAGAAACTGGTTGCCCAGCCCCTCACCCTTGGACGCGCCTTTGACGAGGCCTGCGATATCGACAAAGGTCATCCGCGTGGGAATGGTCTGGCGCGACCCCGCGATAGCGGCAAGCCTGTCGAGCCGCGCATCGGGCACCGCCACATCGCCCACATTGGGCTCGATCGTGCAGAAGGGAAAATTCGCCGCCTGCGCGGCAGCCGTGCGGGTGAGCGCGTTGAACAACGTCGATTTGCCCACGTTCGGCAGCCCGACAATCCCCATCTTGAAACCCATGCGCCCGATCCCTCTGCTGCGGTCGCGCGCTTCTAGGCCGGGCGGGCGCGCGAGGCAAGGCAGGGCTGCGCAAGGTGAGGCTGCGCAAGGCGGGGCTGCGCAAGGCGGGGCTGCGCAAGGCGGGGCGCGCCCGGCCCCATTGCCACCTGGCTCCCGCAACGGATGACCCTGCTGCCAGCCGAGAGGGCATTGATTTTCCCGCGCCCATGGCCCAAACCCGCGGAGGATCAAAAAGGACGCGAGATGACACGGATCGACGCCAAGTTTGCACAGCTGCGGGCCGAAGGCCGCCGCGCCTTTGTCGCCTATGTGATGGCGGGCGACCCTGACTATGCCACCTCGCGCGAGATCGTGCTGGGCCTGCCGGGCGCAGGCGTGGACATCATCGAACTGGGGATGCCCTTTACCGACCCGATGGCGGATGGCGAGACGATCCAGCTGGCCGGGCAACGCGCGCTTGCGGGCGGGCAGACGCTGGACAAGACGCTGCAGATCGCGCGCGACCTGCGCGAAACGGATGACACGACGCCGATCGTGATGATGGGCTACTACAACCCGATCTATGCGCGCGGCGTCGCCCGCTTTCTGGCAGACGCCCGCGCGGCCGGCATCGACGGGCTCATCGTCGTGGACCTGCCCCCCGAAGAGGACAGCGAACTTTGCCTGCCCGCACAGGCGGCCGGGCTCAACTTCATCCGTCTCGCCACCCCCACGACCGACGACGCGCGCCTGCCCAAGGTGCTGACCAATACCTCTGGCTTTGTCTATTACGTCTCGATCACCGGAATCACCGGCGCGGCGAATGCGCAGGCCACCGATGTCGGCCCCGAGGTCGCCCGGATCAAGGCGCAAACCGACCTGCCGGTCATCGTGGGCTTTGGCATCAAGACACCCGAGGCGGCACAGGCCATCGCCGCCGTCGCCGATGGCGCGGTCGTGGGCTCGGCCATCGTGGCCGAAATCGCCAAGGGCCGCCCCGTGGCCGAGGTGCTGGCCTTTGTCGCCTCACTCGCCGCCGGTGCGCATCGGGCCTGACCGCACAGGAGACTTGTCCGCGCAGCAGACCTGACCGGGCAGCAGACCTGACCGGGCTTTTTGAGTATTTATTGCACAGAGAAGTCGTGGGCGAGCACGCTTATGGCTTCTCTGTGCCCCAAATACTCACGGCCTGACGCCCCCACCGCGCGCGACGCCGGGCATTGCGCCAATGCGACGCTATTGGTAAGAGAACCTAACCAATTCGCCGCAAACGGAGGTTGCCATGGCCGTCATCACCTGCATCGAGGACCTCAAACGCATCCACAAGCGGCGGGTGCCGAAGATGTTCTACGACTATTGCGAAAGCGGCAGTTGGACCGAGCAGACATTCCGCGAGAATGTCACGGATTTCGACAAGATCCGCTTGCGCCAGCGGGTTGCCGTGGACATGTCGAACCGCACCACCGCGAGCACGATGGCGGGGCGCCCGGTGACGATGCCGGTTGCGCTGGCGCCGGTGGGGCTTACCGGCATGCAGTCGGCGGATGGCGAGATCAAGGCGGCGCGCGCGGCGGAAAGGTTCGGCGTGCCCTTTACCCTGTCCACCATGTCGATCTGTTCGATCGAGGATGTCGCCGAGAACACCAAGGCGCCGTTCTGGTTCCAGCTATACGTCATGCAGGACGAGGAGTTCGTGGACAATATCATCGCGCGGGCGAAAAAGGCGGGGGTGTCGGCGCTGGTGCTCACGCTCGACCTGCAATTGCTCGGTCAGCGGCACAAGGACCTCAAGAACGGCCTTTCCGCCCCGCCCAAGCCCACGCTGCGCAACATCATCAACCTGTCGACCAAATGGGTTTGGGGGCTGGAGATGCTGGGCACGCGGCGCCGCACTTTTCGCAACATCGTGGGACATGCGAAAAACGTCGGCAATGTGAGCTCGCTCTCGTCCTGGACGAACGAACAGTTCGACCCAAAGCTTGACTGGGGCAAGGTTGCAAAACTGAAAGAAAAATGGGGCGGCACCTTCATTCTGAAGGGTATTCTCGACGTCGAGGATGCAAAAATGGCAGCGCAGATCGGCGCCGACGCGATCATCGTGAGCAATCACGGCGGCCGGCAGCTTGACGGCGCGCTGTCGTCCATCCGGGCGCTGCCCGCGATCGTGGCAGCGGTGGGCGGGCAGACCGAGGTCTGGCTCGACAGCGGTATCCGTTCGGGCCAGGACGTGCTCAAGGCGCTGGCGCTCGGGGCCAAGGGCACGATGATCGGGCGCGCTTATATCTACGGCCTCGGCGCGATGGGGCAGAAGGGCGTGGAGACCGCGCTGGAGGTCATCCGCAAGGAGCTCGACTTCACCATGGCGCTCTGCGGGCGGCGCGACGTGACCACGCTCGACCGCGACATCCTTCTGGTCCCGCAGGATTTCGAAGGGCGCTGGCAGGAGTGATCTTGCCCGCTACCGCTAACATGTCATAGTCCCCTGCAATTCCGGCGCATCCGCCGGCAGGAGGGAGAGCGGGATGGCACGCAAGGCGACGACGACCGGCCTATCGGAGGCGCAACTCTTCGATCTGCGCTGGGCGCGTGGCCGGCGCGATCTGATCGGCCCGCTGACGCGCCTTTACGGCGCGTCCCATGACACCGAGGTGCTGCTGGCGCGCTTGCGCGACCTGCTCGACAGCCATTGGCAGGCCCGCCCGGCCGACCTGCGGGCCAGCGACCTCGCCCGCGACATCGACCCCGACTGGTTCTTGTCGGAGCAGATGGTCGCCTATGTGTTCTACATCGACAAGTTCGCCGGCACCCTCGCCGACATTCCCGCCCGCATCCCCTATCTGCGCGACCTCGGCGTGACCTATGCCCATCTCATGCCCTGCCTGATGCCGCGCCCCGGCGCCTCGGACGGGGGCTATGCGGTGATGGATTACCGGGCGATCAACCCCGCGCTGGGCACGATGGACGACTTTGCCGCGACCACCGCCGCGCTGCGCGGCGCCGGTATCTCGACCTGCATCGACATGGTGCTCAACCACACCGCCAAAGAGCATGACTGGGCCATGCGCGCCCGCGCGGGCGATCCGTTCTACCAGCAGTTCTACCTGATGTTCGACGATGACACCCTGCCCCGGCGCTACGAGGCGACCCTGCCCGAGGTCTTTCCCGACCAGGCGCCCGGCAGTTTCACCCATTATCCCGACATCGGCAAATGGGTCTGGACCACATTCAACGAATACCAGTGGGACCTGAACTGGGCCAACCCCGAGGTGTTCCTCGCCATCGTGGACACCATCCTGCATCTGGCCAACAAGGGCGTGGACATCTTCCGCCTCGATGCCGTGGCCTTCATGTGGAAGAAGATGGGGACCGATTGCCAGAACCTGCCGCAGGTGCATGACATCATCCAGGCGCTGGTGCAGGCGACCCGCGTCGCCGCGCCCGGCATCATCCACAAGGCCGAGGCGATCGTCGGGCCGCATCAGCTTGTCCCCTATCTGGGCAAAGGCGCGCATGCGGGCAAGGTGGCCAAGCTCGCCTATCACAACAGTCTGATGGTGCAATTCTGGTCCTCGCTCGCCGCGCGCGACACAAGGCTGATGACCCATGTCCTGCGCAGCCATTTCCCCGAAGGCTTCGACCACGCCTGTTTTGCGACCTATATCCGCTGCCATGACGATATCGGCTGGGCGATCACGCCCGAGGATGCGGCCCATGTGCCGCCGATGACCGGTCCCGGGCACCGCACCTTCCTTGCCGATTTCTACAATGGCAGCTTTCCCGGCAGTTTCGCGCGCGGCGCGGATTTTCAGACCAATGCAGAGACGGGCGACAGGCGCACCAATGGCAGCTTTGCATCGCTGGCGGGCCTCGAGCAGGCCCTCGCGGAGGATGACGCCGCCGCCACCGACCTGGCCATCGCGCGCATCCTGATGGGCCATGCGCTGATCGCCTCCTTTGGCGGCATCCCGCTGATCTACATGGGCGACGAGATCGG
Organism: Rhodobacterales bacterium; assembly: GCA_009993005.1. Taxonomy (GTDB): domain Bacteria; phylum Pseudomonadota; class Alphaproteobacteria; order Rhodobacterales; family Rhodobacteraceae; genus JAACUH01. The sequence goes on along the minus strand of JAACUH010000060.1, from coordinate 53,612 downwards.
CCTCCTGAACGATCACAGCTATCTGGCCGACCCGGCCCGCGCCGATGACGGGCGCTGGATGCACCGCCCGGCGATGGACTGGAAAGCGGTCAAGTCACTGGCCAAGGGCAAGTCACCCGCCGCGCGCCTGCATGCCGGCACCCGCGCGATCCTCGCCGCGCGCAAGGCCACGCCGCAACTGGCCGGCCATGTGCCGACCCGGATCGTCGATTTCGGCAACCCCGCGCTGTTCATATTCGAACGCCGCGCCGAGGACCGGACCCTCACCTGCCTGTTCAACTTTACAGAAACCAACCAACGCGTGACGCCCTGGGGCCTCAAGCTCGACCCTGCCCGCCACTACGCCGACCTGCTCACCGGCGCGCCGCTCGGCCTGACGGATGGCCTCATCACCCTGCCCCCCTATGGCTGCCTCTGGCTTCGCCCGGACTGAGCGCAGATCCGGCTTCTCTGTGCCAGAAATACTCCCGCCGGAGGCGCCCACACCGCCACGGGAGCCGCCGCCGGGGCGGCGCCCAATTTCGCCCTTTTCAAACCGCGGTTTCCCCCCTATAGGCACGGCTTCTACTCATAGGCCGTACACCCTTGGAGGACGGCCACAACGCAAAGGACATACTATGGCTGGTGAGATCCCTGATCTTCACGCCGTGGTGCGGACGGGGACAGGCAAGGGGGCCGCTCGTCAAGCTCGCCGTGATGGCGACGTACCAGGCATCGTTTATGGCGGCGGCGCAGACCCGTTGCCGATCAACATCCCCTACAACGCGCTGATGAAGCGGCTCAAGGCGGGCCGGTTCCTGTCGACGCTCTTCAACCTCAAGGTTGAAGGCCATGATGACGTGCGTGTCATCTGCCGTGGCGTGCAGCGCCATGTGGTCAAGGACCTGCCGACCCATGTGGACCTGCTGCGCCTGCGCCGCACCACCCGGCTCAACCTGTTCATCCATGTGGAGTTCGTCAACCACAAGGACGCCCCCGGCCTCAAGCGCGGCGGCGTGCTGACGGTCGTGCGGCCCGAAGTCGAGCTCAACGTGCTCGCAGGTGACATCCCCGATCACATCACGGTGGACCTGACCGGCCGCCAGATCGGCGACGTCATCCACATCAACGATATCCCGCTGCCCGAAGGTGTGACGCCGTCGATCGATCGGAACTTCGTCGTGGCCAATATCTCGGCCCCCTCGGGTCTGCGGTCGGCCGACAATGAAGAGGGCGACGACGAATAGTCGCGCCATCCCTGACAGACGACCAGACGGGGCCCTCGCGGCCCCGTTTGTGTGTCTGGAGCACGGTTTGTAGGTCTGATATACCGGACACCATGTCAAAAATATTTGACATTACCCTCGAATCACGTCTATTGATGTCAAATATACCAGACACGGTGTCTGCTTTGGCATACAGGACAAGCCATGACTTATCAGGAAGCCAAATACGCAACCTCGATGGCCACGACGGCGCTCGCGGCGGTGATCTACGCGGTCCGCGTCCGCGCGCTGAAGGCTGAGGGCTATTTCGACGGGACCGATGGCATGGTTCTCACCGGACGGGCGATCCTGATCCTGATCGCGGTCATTGTCGTGGCGGGCATCCTGGGGCAGATCCTGCTTGCCATCGCCACCGCCATCTCCGGAAACACGCCCGACATGGACGAGGACGAGCGTGACAAGCTGATCGACCTCAAGGCGATGAACTGGGCCTTCTCGATCTTTGGCTTTGGCCTGCTGGCTGCGCTCATCGCGCTGGCGCTGGGCCATCCGGCATTTGCCGTGTTCCACTACATCATCTATGCGATGATCGCGGCCGGGCTTTGTGCCGACATGATCCGCATCTGGCTGCACCGGCGCGGATTCTGAGCATGGCAAAAGGCACGATCAGCAACAACATCCGCCGCCTGCGGTTCGACGCGGGCGAGATGACGCAAAAGGATCTTGCCGCAAAGGTGGGTGTCACCCGCCAGACCATCGTCGCCATCGAGGCGGCGAAATACGCGCCCTCTCTCGAACTGGCCTTCCAGATCGCCCATGCCTTCGGCGTTCCGCTGAACGAGGTCTTCTGGTGGGACGCCGACTGACCCCCTAACCGCACAAATCCCTGAAAGGACACAGAAGATGCGTATGAACACCCCCGGGTGGCTGATCCCCGCTGGCCTGATCGCCCTCAGCCTTGTCCCCGTCCTTTCGGCCGGGCCGCGCCTGATCGAGGTGGCGGGCGACCCCGTCGTGACGCCAGACAACGCCCGGTATCTGGTCTGGCCGCCCGCCATCTTCCTGCATGCGATCGGCGGGGCGCTGTTCCTGATCCTCGGCGCGTTGCAATTCGCGCCCGGTCGGCGCGGGCGCTGGCATCGGGTGGCGGGCCGCATCGTAGTGGCGGCAGGGCTGGTCGCGGCGCTGAGCGGGATCTGGATGACGCTGACCTTTCCGGCCGAGCCTGCGAATGGCCCGCTGATCTACGCCGCCCGGCTGCTGACCGGCCCGGCCTGGGCGCTCTGCCTGATCCTGGGACTGCGGGCGGCGATGGGGCGGCGGATCACGGCGCACCACATCTGGATGCGGCGGGCGATGGCGCTGGGCCTCGGTGGCGGGACCACGGTGCTGATCCTCGGCCCCTGGGTGCTGGCCACGGGCAGCTTTACCCCCACCGCCTCGGCGCTGGCGCAGATTGCCGCCTGGGCGATCAATCTGACGGTCGCCGAATATTTCAACCACGCGCCGCGCCGCCACGTTCAGAAGGGAGCCGCCGCATGAAAGCCGCCGTCGTCACCCGCTACGGCCCGCCCGAGGTCGTCCGTATCGCCGATCTGCCGATGCCGCAGCCCGGCCCCGGCGAGGTGCTGATCCGCATCCATGCCAGCACCGTCGCCTCGGGCGACTGGCGGCTTCGATCCGGCACCGCGCCGCGCGGCTTTGGCCTGATCATCCGGCTGGCATTCGGCCTGCGCGGCCCGCGCCAGCCCGTTCTGGGGACAGAGCTTTCGGGCATCGTAGAGGCCACCGGCCCCGGCGTCACCCGCTTTGCGCCAGGCGATGCGGTGCTGGCCTTTTGCGGCGTCACGATGCGCTGCCACGCCGAATACCGGGTGGTGAAGGCCGATGCCGCCATCGTGGCCAAGCCCGCCACCCTGAGCCATGCGCAGGCGGCGGCGCTGAGTTTCGGCGGCACCACGGCCCTGCATTACCTGCGCGACAAGGCGCGGCTGCAGGCGGGAGAGCGGCTCTTGGTGATCGGCGCCTCGGGCGCTGTGGGGTCGGCCGCCGTGCAACTGGGGCGCTACCTTGGCGCGGAGGTCTCGACGCTGACCTCTGCCGCGAATACCGCGCTGATGCGGCAGATCGGCGCGGACCGGACGCTGGATTACACCAGCGACGATTACACCGCCGAGGCCGCGCGCTATGATGTCATCATGGACTGCGTCGGCGCGACCCGGTTTCGTCGCGCCCTGCCCGCGCTCGCGCCCGCAGGGCGGTTCCTGATGGTGGCGGGCGACCTGCCGCAGATGCTGGGCGCGCTGCGCCCCGGCCCGCAGGGCAAGCGTTGTCTGGGCGGCCCCGCGCCGGAACGCGCCGCCGATGTGGCGCTGCTGGCCGACCTTGCCGCGCAGGGCGCCTGCGTTCCGCTGATCGACAGCAGCTATCCCTTCGACCAGATCGCGCAGGCCCATGCGCGGGTCGAGACCGGGCGCAAGCGCGGCAATGTGGTCGTCACGATGGTCTGAGAGCACTGGCAAGCGCGCCCCGAAACGGCTAAGTCGGAGGCATGAAACTCTGGACAGGCCTCGGCAATCCCGGCGCGAAATACGCGCAGAACCGGCACAACATCGGCTATATGGCCGTGGACCGGATCGCCGCCGATCACGGCTTTTCCCCCTGGCGGGCAAAGTTTCAGGGGCAGGTGGCCGAAGGGATGCTGGGCGGAGAAAAGATCCTGCTGCTCAAGCCCGAAACCTTCATGAACCTGTCCGGCCAGTCGGTGCGCGCGGCGGTGGATTTTCACAAGCTCGCGCCTGCCGACCTGACCGTGTTCCATGACGAGCTTGACCTCGCGCCGGGCAAACTGCGGCTCAAGGCGGGGGGCGGGCATGCGGGGCACAACGGGTTGCGGTCGATCCATGCCCATATCGGCGACAGCTACGCGCGGGTGCGGCTGGGGATCGGCCATCCGGGGCACAAGGACCGCGTGGCGGATTATGTGCTGCACGACTTTGCCAAGGGCGATGCGGACTGGCTCGATGACCTGATGCGCGGCATCTCGGACGGCGCGGCGCGGCTGGCGGGGGGCGACGGGCCGGGGTTTCTGAACGCGGTGGCGCAGCGGCTGACCGCCGCGCGCGACAGCAAGGCCAAGGCCGCCACGCCCCGACCCAGTGCCGCAGAGCGCACCGCCCCCGACACCCGCAGCCCGATGGAGCGTCTCCTGGACCGTTTCCGGTGACGCCCCTCGCCGCCGCCCTGCGCGATCAGGCGGTGCATTGCGCCGACCTCGGCTCGCCCTTCATGGCGCAGCTTTGCGCGGTGCTGGCCGACCGGCTCGCGCCCGGCACACCGCTCGCCGACAGGCTCTTTGGCTGGCCCGGCGACGTGACCCCGCGCGGCGCGGCGCTGCCCTTGCGGCTGGCCTCGGCGCTGCATGCGCTGGTGCTGCGCGGCGATGCGCTGGCGGCGTGCTATCCGCCGCACCGGGTCGATGACGGGACGCTCTGGCACGCGGTCGAACAGGCGATGACCACGCAGGCCGCCTTTATCGACCGCTGGATCGACAGCCCGCCGCAGACCAACGAGGTGCGCCGCAGCGCCGCCCTGATCGCCGCCGCCCACTGGCTGGTGGCGCGCCACGCCCTGCCCCTGCGCCTGTCGGAACTGGGGGCGAGCGCGGGGCTGAACCTGATGTGGGACCACTTCGCGCTCGACGCCGGGGGCGTCACGCTCGGCCCTGCCGCCGCCGCCCTCACCCTGCGCCCCGCCTGGACCGGCGCCGCCCCGCCCCACCGCCGCCACCCGCAGGTGGTCGAACGGCGCGGCGTGGACCTCAACCCGCTCGACCCTGCAAGCGCGACCGACCGCGAGCGCCTGCGCGCCTATCTCTGGGCCGACCAGCCCGACCGGATCACCCTCACCGATGCGGCCATCGGTGTGGCGACGGCGACCGTGGAGCGCGCGGATGCGATCGACTGGCTCGGCCCGCGCCTGACCCATGTGCCGGGGCAGATGCACATGGTGTTCCACACCATCGCCTGGCAATATTTCCCGCCCGAGGCGCAGGCGCGCGGCACCGCGCTGATCGAAGAGGCCGGACGCAGCGCCACGCTGCGCGCCCCGCTCGCCTGGGTAGGGATGGAGGGCGACGGGATGACCCCCGGCGCGGCACTCACCGTCCGGCTCTGGCCCGGTGACATCCGCGCGCGGCTGGGCCGGATCGACTATCACGGCCGCTGGGTCAACTGGCGCCCGCGGATGCTCTGACCCGCCCGCCTAAACCCGCGCCCCGGCATCCAGCCGCGCCAGCCAGTCGCCCGCCTCGCGCAGGATCAGGGCGCGCTTTTCCGCGGCCATCCTGTCCCAGGTCGCATAGATCTGCCCCATCCGGGGGTTGGCGGCGAACCTGTCCCGGTGCCGGTCGAGGAAATGCCAGTAGAGCAGGTTGAACGGGCAGGCCTCCGGGCCGGTCTTGTCCTTGACCTTGTAGGCGCAGCCCTTGCAGTAATCCGACATCCTGTCGATGTAATTGCCCGAACTGACATAGGGTTTCGACGCGATGATGCCGCCATCGGCAAACTGGCTCATCCCGATGACATTGGGCGCCTCGACCCATTCATAGGCATCCGCATAGACGGCCAGATACCATTCATGCACCGCAAAGGGGTCGATCCCGGCCAGCAGCGCGAAATTGCCCGTCACCATCAGCCGCTGGATATGATGCGCATAGGCATGGGCGCGGGTCTGCGCGACGGTGTCGCCCACACAGGCCATCCGGGTCGGCGCGCCCCAGAACAGCGCAGGCAGCGCGCGGGTCTGCCCCAGCGCGTTGCGGCGCACGTAGTCCGGCCCTTCGAGGAAATAGATGCCGCGCACATATTCGCGCCAGCCGATGATCTGCCGGATGAACCCCTCGGCGGCATTGAGCGGCGCGCGTCCGGCCTTCCACTCGGCCTCGACCGCGCGGCAGACGGCGAGCGGGTCGAGAAGCCCCGCGTTGATATAAAAGCTGATGAGCGAATGGTACATGAAAGGGGCATCGCGCACCATCGCATCCTGATAATCGCCAAAGAGCGGCAGGCCGTGGCGCAACCAATGCTCAAGCTGCGCCAGCGCCTGCGCCGCATCGGTGGCAAACCAGAACGGCGCGAGATCGCCGAAATTGTTGCCAAAGCGCCCGACCACCAGCGCCAGCACCTCTGCCACCTGCGCATCCGGCTCAAACCGAAGCGGCCCGGCAAAGCGCACGGCCCCCGGCGCGGGCTTGCGGTTGTCATGGTCAAAGTTCCACTGCCCGCCCGCGGGCTGATCGCCCTCCATCAAGAGCCCCGTCTTGCGCCGCATCTCGCGGTAGAAATACTCCATCCTGAGCTGCTTGCGCCCCTCGGCCCAGGCGGCAAACTCGGCATGGCTGGCGATGAAACGGGTGTCTGAGAGCTGATGCACCGGGATCGGCAGCGCGCCCAGCGCGTCGATCAGCCGCCATTCGCCGGGCTCGGTGGCGATGACGCCTGACGCGCCGTGCTCGGCCGCGCGGCGGATCAGCTCGCCCGCGATGCTGCCGGTGGTCTCAGGATCGTCAAGCCGCGTGTAGGCCACCCGCCAGCCTTCGGCGCGCAGCACGGCGGCAAACTTGCGCATCGCGGCAAGGCAAAAGGCGATCTTCTTGGGGTGATGGGGCACATAGCCCGCCTCTTCGGCCACCTCGGCCATCACCACGACGTCGCGGGCGCGGTCGGCCCTGGCCAGCGCCGACAGGCCGGGCGTCAGTTGGTCGCCGAGCACCAGCACGAGGCGCGGCGCGGGCGTCACCACGGCACCACCACACCCGCATAATCATAGAACCCGCCGCTCTGGGCCGGGGTCAACCCGTCGAGCACCGCGAGCAGATTGGTCGCCGCCTCGTCCGGCGCCACCGTCGGATGCCGCCCGGCATAGCCCGCAGTAAAGGATGTAGCGACCGTGCCCGGATGCAGCGCCACGCAGACCGCCTGCCGGTGCGTGCGCCCGATCTCGATCGCGGCCCCCCGAACAATCTGGTTCAGCGCCGCCTTGGACGCGCGGTAGCTATGCCAGCCACCGATCCGGTTGTCGCCAATAGACCCAACCCGCGCCGACAGCACCGCGACCACCGCCCTCCGGTCGCGCGGCAAGAGCCGTGCCATGTGACCCAGCACCAGCGCCGGCCCAATGGCGTTAACCGCCATCACCTCGGCCATCGCACCCGCCTCGACCGCCGCCAGCGACTTTTCCGGCGCGCCGCCCGCCGGTGCCAGCACGCCCGTTGCCACCAGCACCAAATCGAACGGCCCCGCCAGGGCGCCCATCACCCGCGCCACCGATGCCGCGTCGCGCAGATCGAACCCGGCGGCGCGACCCAACCCCGTCACCGCCATGCCGCGCGCCGTCACCGCGGCGCAGAGCGCCCGCCCGATGCCGCCCGAAGCGCCGATCACCAATGCCGTATCCATGCCGGTAGACCTAACCCGGCCCCCACCCTAGACCAGTCCCGCAAGCTTCATCTTGCCAAAAATATCCCCGCCGGAGGCCAAGAGTTTTCGTACGAAAACTCTTGCAAGAATTTTCGTACGAAAATTCTTTCCCCGTCCGCCACAAGCGGGCCGCAAATTTTCGCCCGGGCCCTCTTCCCCTCGCGCAAAACCTGCGTATAGTCCTCGACATGGTATCCAAGGTCACCTCTTCGGCCCTCCTCGGCCTGCTTCTTCTTAGCCGCTTCTGAGCGTGCCTTCGGCGCGACCGCTCGGAAGAGGTGCAGCGCCGGACCAGCCAGAAGCAAAAAGACAGGACCATACCATGACCACCAACCGCGTATTGATATTCGACACCACCCTGCGCGACGGCGAACAGTCGCCCGGCGCCACCATGTCCCATGATGAGAAGCTGGAAATCGCCCAGTTGCTCGACGAGATGGGCGTGGACATCATCGAGGCAGGTTTTCCCATCGCCTCGGAGGGTGATTTCCGCGCCGTGACCGAGATCGCCAAGGCGGCCCGCAATGCCACGATCTGCGGCCTCGCGCGGGCCAATTACAAGGATATCGACCGCTGCTGGGAGGCCGTGCGCCACGCCCGCTCGCCCCGTATCCACACCTTCATCGGCACCTCGCCGCAGCACCGCGCCATCCCCAATCTCGACATGGACCAGATGGCCGAGCGCATCCACGACACCGTGAGCCATGCACGAAACCTGTGCGACAATATCCAGTGGTCACCCATGGACGCGACCCGGACCGAGGCCGATTACCTCTGCCGCACCGTGGAAATCGCGATCAAGGCCGGCGCCACCACCATCAACATCCCCGACACCGTGGGCTACACCGCGCCGCGCGAAAGCGCCAATCTGATCCGGATGCTGCTGGAGCGCGTGCCGGGCGCCGACAAGATCATCTTTGCCACCCATTGCCACAACGACCTCGGCATGGCGACGGCCAATGCACTGGCCGCCGTCGAGGGTGGCGCGCGGCAGATCGAATGCACGATCAACGGTCTGGGCGAACGCGCGGGCAACACCGCGCTCGAAGAGGTGGTGATGGCGCTCAAGGTGCGCCATGACATCATGCCCTTTACCACCGGCGTCGATACGACCAGGATCATGAACATCTCGCGCCGGGTCGCGACCGTGTCGGGCTTTGCGGTGCAGTTCAACAAGGCCATCGTGGGCAAGAACGCCTTTGCCCATGAAAGCGGCATCCATCAGGACGGGATGCTCAAGAGCGCCGACACATTCGAGATCATGCGCCCGACCGACATCGGCCTGGCCGAGACCAACCTGGTCATGGGCAAGCATTCGGGCCGTGCCGCGCTGCGCGCCAAGCTGCGCGACCTCGGCTTTGACATGGCCGACAACCAGCTCAACGACGTGTTCGTGCGGTTCAAGGACCTCGCCGACCGCAAGAAAGAGGTCTATGACGACGACCTGATCGCGCTGGTGCGCCAGAATGACGGCGCCGAGGACCGGCTGCGGCTCAAGCATCTGCGCGTGGTCTGCGGCACCGAGGGGCCACAGACCGCCGACCTGACGCTCGAGATCGACGGGGTGGACCAGCAGACCATCGCCACCGGCGACGGGCCGGTGGATGCGACCTTCAAGGCGGTCAAGACGCTGTTCCAGACACAGGCGCGGCTGCAACTCTATCAGGTCAGCGCCGTGACCGAAGGGACCGACGCGCAGGCGACCGTGAGCGTGCGGCTCGAGGAAGACGGGCGGATCGCGACCGGGCAGTCGGCCGATACCGACACGGTCGTGGCCAGTGCCAAGGCCTATGTCAACGCGCTCAACCGCCTGCTGGTGCGGCGCAGCCAGACCCAGCCCGATTATGATGTGAAGGGCGTGAGCTACAAGGACGCGAACGCCTGAGACCGGACCGGCCAGGCCGAATCCGCCGACCCGCCAAAACCGACGGCGGGTCGGCAGACTGCCGGATCTGGCCGCGCGCCCGGCCCACAGCCTTTCCCACCCCGGATCTGCAAGATGTTCGATATGTGCAAGGTATGGCCCAGAAACCTGCATTCGATCTGAGCATAAAATGGGAAATCGTAAACCGGCGGTGAGCCGCCCAACCCTTGAAAACAAGGCCTTTCGCCCCCGTTCCGCCCCGCCTATAAGGACGCTTGGCCCGGACCTAAGGCGAGTCGCGGGCCCATCTTCATATTGGGACGGGATGCGGCGCATGACGGGTTGGGGCAGTTTGTTTTCGTCGGACATGGCGATCGACCTGGGGACGGCCAACACGCTGGTCTATGTCAAGGGCCGCGGCATCGTGCTGTCCGAGCCTTCGGTCGTGGCCTATCATGTCAAGGATGGCGTGAAAAAGGTGCTCGCCGTCGGCGAGGATGCCAAGCTGATGCTGGGCCGCACGCCGGGCTCCATCGAGGCGATCCGCCCGATGCGCGACGGGGTCATCGCCGACTTTGACGTGGCCGAAGAGATGATCAAGTATTTCATCCGCAAGGTCCACAAGCGCACGACCTTTTCCAAACCAAAGATCATCGTCTGCGTGCCGCATGGCGCGACCCCGGTCGAGAAACGCGCGATCCGCCAGTCGGTGCTGTCGGCCGGCGCGCGTCGCGCCGGGCTGATCGCAGAGCCCATTGCCGCCGCCATCGGCGCAGGCATGCCGATCACCGACCCGACCGGCAACATGGTCGTGGACATCGGCGGCGGCACCACCGAGGTCGCGGTGCTCAGCCTGGGTGACATCGTCTATGCGCGCTCGGTGCGCGTGGGCGGCGACAGGATGGACGAGGCGATCATCAACTACCTGCGCCGCCAGCATAACCTGCTGATCGGCGAATCGACCGCCGAGCGGATCAAGACCTCGATCGGCACCGCGCGGATGCCCGATGACGGGCGCGGCGCCTCGATGATGATCCGGGGCCGCGACCTGCTGAACGGCGTGCCCAAGGAGAGCGAGATCAGCCAGGCCCAGGTGGCCGAGGCGCTGGCCGAACCGGTGCAGCAGATCTGCGAGGCGGTGATGACCGCGCTCGAGGCGACGCCGCCGGATCTGGCGGCCGATATCGTGGACCGGGGCGTGATGCTGACCGGGGGCGGCGCGCTTCTGGGGCAGCTCGACCTCGCGCTGCGCGAACAGACGGGTCTCGCGATTTCGGTCGCGGACGAGTCACTCAATTGTGTGGCTCTGGGAACGGGCAAGGCGCTGGAATATGAAAAGCAGCTGCGGCATGTGATAGACTACGACAGCTGATCCCTGCCACCGGCAGGACGCGACCGATGGGGGCCTGACCGCTTTTGGCCAGTGACAGAACCAATGGCGATGACTATTTTGCCCCGATCCGCAGGCTGCTGGTCGGGCTTCTGGTGCTGGCGATGTTCGGGCTGTTCCTGCTCTGGCGGATCGACAGCCCGCGGGTCGAACGGTTTCGCGCGGCGGTGATCGACCAGGTGGTGCCGTCCTTTGACTGGGCGATGGCGCCGGTGACGGGTCTGGTCAACATGCTGGCCGATTTCCAGAGCTACCAGCGCATCCACGAGCAGAACCGCGACCTGCGGCGCGAATTGCAGCAGATGCGCGCCTGGCGCGAGGCGGCGCTCCAGCTCGAGCAGGAAAACGCCAAGCTGCTCGACCTCAACAATGTGCGGCTCGACCCGAACCTGACCTATATCACCGGCGTGGTGATGGCTGACAGCGGGTCGCCCTTTCGCCAGTCGGTGCTGCTCAACGTCGGCGCGCGCGACGGGATCATCGACGGCTGGCCCACGATGGACGGGATCGGGCTGGTCGGGCGGATCTCGGGCGTGGGGCAGAACACGAGCCGGGTGATCCTGCTCACCGACACGTCGAGCCGGATCCCCGTGATGATCCAGCCGTCGGGGCAAAAGGCGATCCTGGCGGGCGACAACACCGTCTATCCGCCGATCGACTTTCTGGACAATGCCGATGTGGTGCGGCCCGGCGACAGGGTGGTCTCCTCGGGCGACGGGGGGCTCTTTCCGGGCGATCTGTTGATCGGGCAGGTCGTGCTGGGCACCGATGGGCGGCTGCGGGTGCGGCTTTCCGCCGATTACGAACGGCTCGAGTTCCTGCGCGTGCTGCGCGCGCCGCAGGTCGAGGTGATCACCGACCCCGGCACGCTGATCGTGCCGACCGGCCCGGCGCTGTCGCTGCTGCCACCCGCGCCCGACGCGACAGCCGTGGAGGCGACCGATGGCTGACGCAATCCAGTCGCGGTTCTGGGTCGGCCGGCTGATCTTTGTGCTGGTGATGCTGGCGCTGGTCTTTGCGCTGCTGTTGCCGCTCAACACCCAGCCGCGCGGCTGGGCGGCGCCGGACCTGTTGCTTTGCGTGACACTGGCCTGGGTCACGCGCCGGCCCGAATTCGTGCCGATGCTGCTGGTGGCGGCGGTGTTTCTGGCCACCGACCTGCTGTTTCACCGCCCCCCGGGATTATGGACGGCGCTGGTGCTGATCCTGACCCAGATGCTGCGCGCCCGCGCGACGGGGCTGCGCAACGTGCCGTTCTGGCTGGAATGGGCGACAGTGGCGATGGGCATCGTCGCGGTCACACTGGCCAACCGGATGGTGCTGGCGGCCGTGATGACACCGCAGGCACCGCTGGGTCTGACCCTGTCGCAGATGCTCACCACGATCCTGTGCTATCCGGTGGTGGTCGTGGTCGCCTATGCGCTGTTCGGCCTGAGCCGCCCGGCCCTGGGCGAGGTTGATGCACGGGGGAGACGGCTATGAGGCGCCCGCCCAAGGAGACCGACGAGAGCGCGCGCAAGATCAGCCGCCGCGCGCTGCTGCTCGGTTCGGCGCAACTGGGCTTTGTGGGCATCCTTGCCGCGCGGATGCAGACGCTCCAGGTCGATCAGGCCGATGAATTCCGCCTGCTGGCCGAGGAAAACCGCATCGCGATCCGGCTGATCCCGCCGGCGCGCGGGCTGATCTTCGACATGAACGGCGTGCCGCTGGCGATCAACGAGCAGAATTACCGCATCGTCATGGTCCGCGAGAATGCCGGCGATGTCGAGGCGACGCTGGCGCGCCTCACGCAGCTCATCGATGTCGACCCCGAGGTGATCGAGCGCGCGCTCGAGGAGATCCGCCGCCGGTCACCCTTTGTCCCCGTCACCATCGTCGAGCGTGTCGCCTGGGACGATATCGTCAAGGTCACGGTCAACGCCCCGGCCCTGCCCGGCATCACCGCCGAGGTCGGCCTGTCGCGCCAATACCCGCTGGGACAGGACACGGCGCATGTGGTGGGCTATGTCGGCCCGGTGAGCGACTATGACCTGAGCCTGCTCGATGATCCCGACCCGCTGCTGCAGATCCCGCGCTTCCAGATCGGCAAGACAGGGGTGGAGAACAAGCTCGAGGTCGCGCTGCGCGGCGCGGCCGGCGCGCGCCGGATCGAGGTCAATGCGGTGGGCCGCGTGATGCGCGAGCTTGACCGTCGCGAGGGGATCACCGGGGCCGAGGTGCAACTCACGCTCGACGCGCGGCTACAGGCCTATGTCGAGGCCCGGCTCGAGGGCGAAAGTGCGGCAGCCGTGGTGATCGACTGCGACACCGGCGACCTGCGCGCCGTGGGCTCGGCGCCGTCCTTTGACCCCAACCTCTTTGTGCGCGGCATCTCGGTCGCGGACTGGACCGCGCTCAACGACAGCATCTACCGGCCGCTGGCGGCGAAATCGACACAGGGCGCCTATCCGCCCGGATCGACGTTCAAGATGGTGACGGCGCTGGCCGCGCTCGAGGCCGGCGTGATCGACGCCGAGAGCACCGTCTATTGCCGCGGCTTCACCGAAGTGTCGGGCACCCGGTTCCACTGCTGGAAAGGGTCGGGGCACGGCAATATCAACCTGCACGAAAGCCTCAAGCAAAGCTGCGACTGCTACTATTACGAGATCGCGCAGCGCGCCGGCATCGACGCCATCGCCGGGATGGCGCGCAAGCTGGGCATCGGCGTGCGCCCCGATCTGCCGATGTCGGCCGTGGTGCAGGGCATCGCGCCCGACCGCGCCTGGAAACGCGAGGTGCGCGGCGAGGACTGGCGCATCGGCGACACTGTCAACGCCTCCATCGGGCAGGGCTATGTGCTGGCCTCGCCGCTGCAACTGGCGATCATGACCGCCCGCCTGGCCACCGGCCGGTCGGTCACGCCGCGCCTGATCCACACCATCGACGGGGTCGAACAGCCCGGCGGCGCAGGCGAGCCGCTGGGCCTGAACGAAAATTACCTGCGCCGCATCCGCGCCTCGATGTATGACGTGAGCAACCACCAGCGCGGCACCGCCTATGGCTCGCGGATCGTCGCCGAAGGCGCGCGCATGGCCGGCAAGACCGGCACCAGCCAGGTCCGCCGCATCACCGCCGAGGAACGCGCGCGCGGCGTCACCCGCAACGCCGATCTGCCCTGGGAACGGCGCGACCACGCGCTCTGGGTCAATTACGCGCCCTACGATAACCCGCGCTATGCGGTGGCGGTCGTGGTGGAGCATGGCGGTGGCGGGTCTGCTGCGGCCGCCCCCATCGGCCGCGACATCACGTTGCAGGCGCTCTATGACGGGCCGCCGCCGCTCGACGCCTATCCGTCCAACGTGCGTGGCCACATCGCCGAACAGCAAGAGCGCATCCAGGCGCGCATGCCGCCCGGCGCCACCACCCGCGACCGGGCCTGAGGGGGCGGCGATGAGTTACCTTGAATACAACGTCAAATACGTCCCCTCCGGCCTGCGCAAGCTGCTCTATGTGAACTGGCCGATCGTGATGCTGATCACGGCGGTGGCAAGCTTCGGCTTTCTGATGCTCTATTCGGTCGCAGGCGGGGATGCCTCTGCCTGGATGGCGCCGCAGATGAAGCGGTTCGGCGTCGGCATGGTGCTGATGCTGATCGTGGCAATGGTGCCGATCTGGTTCTGGCGCAACATGGCGGCGCTGGCCTACGTCATCTCATTGGCTCTTCTGGTCGCGGTGGAATTCGTGGGCAGCACGGGCATGGGTGCGCAGCGCTGGATCGACCTCGGCTTTATCCGGCTGCAACCCTCCGAGCTGATGAAGATCGGGATGGTGATGTTTCTCGCCGCCTATTACGACTGGCTGCCGGTGAAAAAGGCCTCGCACCCGTTCTGGGTGCTGCTGCCGCTGGTGTTCATCGCGCTGCCCACGATGCTGGTGCTGACCCAGCCCGACCTCGGCACGGCCCTCCTGCTGGTGATTGGCGGCGGCACGGTGATGTTTCTGGCGGGAGTGCACTGGGCCTATTTCGGCACCGTCATCGCGGGGGGGGCGAGCGCGGTCTATGCCGTTTTGCAAAGCCGCGGCACCGACTGGCAGTTGCTCAAGGATTACCAGTTCCGCCGGATCGACACCTTTCTCGACCCCGCCAACGACCCGCTCGGCGCGGGCTACCACATCACCCAGGCCAAGATCGCGCTGGGCTCGGGCGGCTGGACCGGGCGAGGCTTCATGCAGGGCACGCAGTCGCGGCTGAACTTCCTGCCCGAAAAGCAGACCGACTTCATCTTTACCAGCCTGGCCGAGGAATTCGGCTTTGTCGGCGCGATCACGCTGCTGGTCCTCTACGCTTTGATCATATTCTTCTGCATCGCCTCCGCGATGACCAACAAGGACCGCTTTGCGTCGCTGCTCACGCTGGGCGTCGCGATGACCTTTTTCCTCTATTTCGCGGTCAACATGGCCATGGTGATGGGCCTCGCCCCCGTCGTGGGCGTCCCGCTGCCGCTGGTGAGCTACGGCGGCTCGGCGATGCTGGTGCTGCTCCTGGGTTTCGGCCTGATGCAGAGCGCGCATGTCCACAAACCCCGCTAGCCAGGAGGCTCCGATGCCCGTCAAGGCGCTGTTTGCCGCCCCCGCCCGCCTGTGGGAGGTCTATGCGTCCGCCCTGCCACAGGCCTTTGCCGAGGCCGGGCTCGACGTTGACCTGTCGCGCGACCATGCGCCCGATGAGGTGGATTACATCATCTTTGCCCCGCGCGGCCCGCTGTCCGACTTTACCCCCTACCGCCGTGCCAGGGCGGTGCTGGGCCTGTGGGCCGGGGTCGAGGGGATCGTGGGCAACCCCACGCTGCACCTGCCGCTGGCGCGGATGGTGGACGAAGGGCTGACGCAGGGCATGGTCGAATATGTCACCGGCCACACGCTGCGCCACCATCTGGGGATGGATGCGCATATCGCCGGCCCGCGCGGCATCTGGCAGCCGGTCGTGCCGCCGCTGGCGCGCGACCGGCCGGTGACGGTGCTGGGGCTGGGCGCACTCGGCGGCGCCTGCGCGCGGGCGCTGGCGGGGCTGGGCTTTGCCGTCACCGGCTGGTCGATGACGGCAAAGGATATCCCCGGCGTCACCTGCCTTGCCGGGATGGAGGCGCTCGCCGCGGCGCTTGCCGGCGCGCAGATCGTGGTGCTGCTGGTGCCACTCACGGCCCAGACCGAAAACCTGATGGACGCCACCCGCCTCGCCCTGCCCGCGCGCGGCGCGGCGCTGATCAACCCCGGACGCGGCGCGCTGATCGAGGATGCGGCGCTGCTGGCCGCGCTCGACAGCGGCCAGATCGGCCATGCCACGCTCGATGTGTTCCGCACCGAGCCGCTGCCCCCCGATCATCCGTTCTGGGCGCATCCCCGCATCACCGTGACGCCCCATATCGCGGCCGAGACGCGCCCGCTCTCCTCCGCCCGCGTCATCGCCGCCAATATCGCGCGTGGCGAGGCGGGCCTGCCCCTTCTCCACCTCGTGGACCGGACCAAAGGCTACTGACACCACGCCCCGGGCTTCTTTGCGCCCCAAATACTCACGGCCCGCCCGCCCCGTCAGCGCAACCGCGGAGGTCTGTCCGGGTCCATACCGGGGTTGGCACCTGGTGCAACCGGCGCCTCGGGCTCCGGCAGGTCAAAGCGCAGCCCGACCCGCGCCAGCCGCGCCGCGAAAGCATCGCTCGCGCGCAGGAAGGTGACGTCGAGCACCCCCGCCTCGATCCCGGAAAAGGTCAGCGCCTCGCCCACCGCCGCCGCCAGCGCGGCCTCGGCCCCCGGCAGGGCCTCGACAAAGGCGAGCATGTGGCTGCGCGCACCGCCCTCATACTCGACCCCCACAAGCCAGGCCGCCCGCGCCAGCCCCGCCGCCATCGCCAGCTTGCGGTCGAGCGCGGCGACCACCGTCTCGGGCAGCCCATGCGGCGGATGCACGGCCACCGGGCGCCCCTGCGCCTCGACCGGGCCCTGCGCGAGCGTCGCGGCCAGCCAGTCCACCGCTTCCGCGTCGATCAGCATCGCCGAAGGCGCCACATCGGGGTTGAGCGCGATGCCGATCCCCTGCCCCGCCAGCATCGCGGCCAGCGCCCGCCCTGCGAGGCCCGCCACGGCGGCCGTCCGCCCCGCAAACTCGGCCAGCCGGTCCTCGCGGTCAAAGGCCAGCACATGGTCCTGCCCGTCAACCGTCACCACCTGCGGCGTGATCGCGTCGCCCTCGGGCTCCCGCTCCAGCAGCAGGAAAAGCTCTCCATCGGCCAGCCGTTCGTAAAAGGCCAGCCGCGCCTGGTCATCACCGGGTGCTGCCAGCATCGCCGCATGGGCCAGGTCAAGCACCGTATCCGCCCTGCCCTGCGCCATCCTGCCTCACCTCCCGCAATCGCCGCCGCGGTCAGCATCCCGCCGCCTGCGCCCTAGAGCGGTTTCGTCCGACTGGCAAGCCTGCGCGGCTTCACCCATATTTCACTGTATAAGGAGGCTCCATTTCGCCATAATCCTGCTGTAAGCGGCGACTTCAACGGGGCGTTAACCAATAGCCGTCACACAAGGCGGCAGCAGAGCAGTGCAGAAACGGGGCATCGATGCTCGAGTTCGAGAACGTCAGCAAGTCCTTCTGGACGGGCACGCAGCGCAAGGTGATCCTTGACCGCGTCTCGTTCCGGGTCGAGCTTGGCCATTCGCTGGGCATTCTGGCGCCCAATGGCACCGGCAAGACGACACTGATCAACATGATGGCGGGGCTGGAAAAACCCGACGAGGGCACGATCACGCGCGGCTGCCGCATTTCCTTTCCGCTGGGCTTCATGGGGGGCGTGGTCAACCGGCACACCGCCAAGGAAAACAGCCGCTATATCGCGCGGCTCTATGGCCTCGACCCCGACTATGTAGAGGCGTTCTGCCGCTGGCTCTGCGGGATCGAGGAATATTTCGACATGCCGGTAGGCACCTACAGCGCCGGGATGCGGTCACGTTTCACATTCTCGCTGATGCTGGCGCTGGACTTCGACATCTATCTGATCGACGAAGGGATGCCGCAGACCACCGATGCCGGTTTCAACCGCCGGGCCGGCGAGATCCTGCGCGAAAGACTGGAATCAACGACCGTCATCATCGTCTCCCACCAGCCCGCCACGCTCGAACGTTTCGCGCGCACGGCGGCCGTGCTGCTTGATGGCAAGATCCATATGTTCGACACCTTGGAAGAAGCGAAACAGCTCTATGACTATGAAACCCAAGGCTAGAAAGTTCCGCATCCGCCGCTCTGCGCCGCTTGCGATGTCGGGCGGCGGCGCGCCTGCGGCCGCCATCCTGACAGACGCGGGTCCTGCCGGCGCTGGACCAACCGGCGCGAACCTGCCCGGTGGAAAGATCACGGGCGCGGCCGGGCCGGGGGCGGCGCCCCGTTCGCCCTCGATCGGCCAGATCGACGGCCCGGTCACGGTCGCAGCAGAGCAGACCATAGATGACATCCGCCAGGAGGGGCTGACAGGCCGCGAATTGCGCATGGCGCGGCGCGTCGCGCAAAAACACGGGCTGGCCGTGACATCGGACTTCGATGCCGTGCTGCAATTGCGCGCGAAGGGCATCGACCCGTTCCAGCGCTCCAATATCCTCGAGCTTGTGGTGCCGGGTCAGGCCGGCCCGGGGGCGGGACCGGGTCAGGCGGGGCCGGGTCAGGCGGGCCCGGGGGCGGGTCAGGCCGGGCGGGCCGCGCCCGATGCGCTGCCGCCGGGGCGGATCCAGCTGCCCCAGACCGTGCCGCAGGGGCCACGCAACCTGCCCTCGACAGAGCGTGCCACCCCCGATGACCGCCGCGCGAGCGAGATCATCCGCATCCAGCGCGACATCGCCCGCCGCCGCCGCCGCAAGGTGGCGCTGCTGTTCGGGCGGCTCGGCGTGTTCGTGCTGCTGCCGACATTGCTGGTCGGGTGGTATTTCTACATGCTCGCCACTCCGATGTATGCGACCAAATCCGAATTCATCATCCAGCAGGCACAGCCCGCCTCCGGGCCCGGCCTCGGCGGGCTCTTTCAGGGCACCTCGATGGCGACCCAGCAGGACAGCATCTCGGTCCAGTCCTACCTGACCTCGCGTGCGGCCTTTGTGCGGCTGGATGCCGAACATGGGTTCAAGGCGCATTTCGCCGACGCTGCGATCGACCCGATCCAGCGGCTCGCCGATGACGCCACGAACGAGGCCGCCTATGACCTCTACCAGCGGCATGTCATCATCTCTTACGACCCCACCGAAGGCGTGCTGCGGATGGAGGTGATCGCGGCCGACCCCGCGACCAGCCAGCAGTTTTCCGACGCGCTCATCGCCTATGCGGAGGAACAGGTTGACCAACTCACCCAGCGCCTGCGCGAGGACCAGATGTCGGGCGCGCGCGCAAGCTATGTCGGCGCCGAACAGCGCCGGTCCGAGGCGCTCGCCGCGCTGCTCGCGATCCAGCAGGATGCCCAGCAGATCGACCCTGTGGGCGAGACCGCGGCGCGCACGGCGCAGATTTCCGCGCTCGAACAGCAGCGCCAGCAGTTGCAGCTCAATCTCCAGGAGCGGCTTGGCGTGTCGCGCCCCAACGAGGCACAGGTCAACGCGCTGCGGGCGCAGATCTCGAGCATCGAGACGCTGATCGGCGACCTGCGGGCCGAGATGACCAATTCCAGCGGCGACACCACCTCGCTCGCCGCCAAGAATACCGAACTGCGGCTGGCCGAGGAAAACTATGCCTTCCAGACCCTGCTCGTGCAGCAGGCGCTGCAACAGATGGAGGCCGCGCAGATCGAGGCGAACCGCCAGGTGCGCTACCTGTCCAAAAGCGTGGAGCCGGTGGCGCCGGACGAACCCACCTATCCGCGCGCCTTTGAAAACACCGCGCTGGCCTTTCTCAGCTTTGCCGGCATCTACCTGATGCTGTCGCTCACCGCGTCGATCCTGCGCGAACAGGTCACATCGTGATGGGGCGTGACGGCGGGCGGCGGGCAGGGTAAAGCGGGCGCAGACCCAGCCGCAGGACCACAGCATGATCGACGTCACCATCGGGCCACTCACCCTCGGCAATGACCGCCCGCTCACGGTCATCGCCGGCCCCTGCCAGATCGAGACGCTGGAGCACGCGCAGATGATCGCGGGCCATATGGCCGAGGTCTGCGCCGCCGCCGGCGCGGGGTTCGTGTTCAAGGCCAGCTATGACAAGGCGAACCGCACCTCGCTGGGTGGCAGGCGCGGGCTGGGCATCGACGAGGGGCTCAAGGTCCTGCAAGCGGTCAAGGCGGCGACCGGTTGCCCGGTGCTGACCGACATCCACAGCATCGACCAATGCGCCGTCGCGGCCGAGGTCGTCGATATCCTGCAGATCCCCGCCTTTCTGTGCCGCCAGACCGACCTCCTGCTCGCCGCGGGCGAGACCGGCGCCGCGATCAACGTGAAAAAGGGCCAGTTCCTCGCGCCCTGGGACATGGCGAATGTCGCGGCCAAGATCGAAAGCACGGGCAACCGCCGCATCCTGCTGACCGAGCGCGGCGCGTCCTTCGGCTACAACACGCTGGTGGCCGACATGCGGTCGCTGCCGATCATGATGCGCAGCGGCTATCCGGTGGTGATGGACGCCACCCATTCGGTGCAGCAGCCCGGCGGCCAAGGCGGATCGAGCGGCGGGCAACGCGAATTTGCCCCGGTGATGGCGCGCGCGGCCGTGTCGCTGGGCATCGCCGCGGTGTTCATCGAAACGCATGAGGACCCCGACCGCGCGCCGTCGGACGGGCCCAACATGATCCCGCTGGCGCAAATGGGCGCGCTGGTGTCGGGCCTCATGGCCTTTGACAGGCTGGCCAAGGCAGACCCGGTCCGGGCCTGACCGCGCGTGTAAAACCGCTTGGCCGGACGGATAAAACCGGCCTAAGATCGCGGGGATTGACCCAATGCGATTTCCTGATGACCATATTTCTGCGCCATTGCCTGCTTGTCCTTGCCCTCTGCCTCGCGCTGCCTGCCGGGCCGGTGCGCGCGCAGGACACGCCCAGCGGTCCCTCGGGCAGCATCGCCACGGAGAACAACCGCGCCATCGATGCCGGCATCGCCGTGCGCATCCGCGAGATCCTGGGCGAGATCGGCGGATATGAGGATGTCACAGTCACCGTGGCCGAAGGCGTGGTCACGCTGCGCGGCACCACCACCACGGCCAATGACGCGACCGCGCTGCTGAACCTCGTCACCCGGGTCGAGGGCGTGGTCGCCATCAAGAACGAAGTGGCCGAGACGACCGATCTGCGCCGCCGCCTGAACCCCGCTGTCGCCCGCTTCATGACGCGGATCCAGCAGACGCTCACCCTGCTGCCGCTGGCCGCCATCGCGATGGTGGCGTTTCTCACGGTGAACACCATCGGCTATCTGATCGCCCGCCTGCGCTGGCCCTGGGACCGGCTCGCGCCCAATGCCTTCATCGCCGACCTCTACCGGCAACTGATCCAGATCGCCTCTGCCATCGGCGGGGTGGTCATGGCGCTCGACATTCTCGACGCGTCGGCTTTTCTGAGCACGATCCTCGGTGCGGCCGGGATCGTCGGCCTCGCGATCGGCTTTGCCGTGCGCGACACGGTCGAGAATTACATCGCCTCGATCGTGCTCTCCGTGCGCCAGCCGTTCCGGCCGAACGACACGGTGGATATCGCCGGCGAAGAAGGCAAGGTGATCCGCCTCAACAGCCGCGCCACGATCCTGCTCAGCTATGATGGCAATCATATCCGCATCCCCAATGCGACCGTGTTCAAGGCGCGCATCATCAATTACACCGAAAATGCCGAGCGCCGGCTCAAGTTCTCGGTCAGGATCGACGCCGGCAACGACCTGCACATGGCGCGGCTTCTGGCGGTCGAGACGATGCAGAACCTGCCCTTCATGCTCGACGTGCCCGTGGCGCAGGCCTGGATCGAGACGATCGACGCCGGCGCGGTCGAAATCGTGGTGACCGGCTGGATCGACCAGCACAAGACCTCGATCCTGCTGGCCCGCGGCGAGGCGATGCGGCAGGTCAAGATCGCCTTTGACGGCGCCGGCATCGGCGCGCCCGACGCGACCTATGCGGTGCAGATCACGCAGGGCCCGCCCGACCTGTCGCAGGATCGCGCCCCGGCCCCGACACCACGGCCCGCCCGCCCGGCCGAGAGCGCCGAGGTCGAAGAGGTCGCGGCGGTAAACGAGGGAGTGCTGGAAAAGATGATCGCCGCGGAACGCGGGCGCGACGAGATCGAGGACCTTTTGCGCCCCGATGCGCGCAAGGAATAGCAATTCCCGGCCCCGTCACTTTTTGCGTTGACGGGGCTTGAACCGGCCCATCCTTCCGCGTAGAGAACGGCGCACTGCTGGGGCGTGGCCAAGTGGTAAGGCATCGGTTTTTGGTACCGTGTACCGTAGGTTCGAATCCTACCGCCCCAGCCAGTACTCCGTTTTCACCCCGGACCGGGACGGCGCCACAGCGCGCCGCGCGGCGTTGCGCCCTCCTGTCGCATGTGGCTGGAACCTGCCCCATGCGCCCCTACTTTGATGTCCAGAACATCATGACCGACCAGAGAGGCCACCATGGACACCCTCATTCTATCCCGCATCCAGTTCGGCGCGAACATCTCGTTCCACATCCTGTTTCCCACCATCACCATCGCGCTGGGCTGGGTTCTGCTGTTCTTCAAGCTGCGCTTCAACGCGACAGGCGAGGACCGCTGGATGGAGGCCTACCGGTTCTGGGTCAAGGTCTTTGCACTCTCGTTCGCGATGGGTGTCGTGTCGGGCATCACCATGTCGTTCCAGTTCGGCACCAACTGGCCGGGATTCATGGAAACCGTGGGAAATATCGCGGGTCCGCTGCTGGCCTATGAGGTGCTGACCGCCTTTTTCCTCGAGGCGGTGTTCCTCGGCATCATGCTCTTTGGCGCGTCGCGCGTGCCGGGCTGGCTGCATACGCTCGCGACATTCCTCGTGGCCTTCGGCACCACCATGTCGGCCTTCTGGATCATCGTGCTGAACTCCTGGATGCACACGCCCCAGGGGTTCGAGATGATCGACGGCGTGGCCCATGCGACCGACTGGTGGGCGATCATCTTCAACCCGTCGATGCCCTACCGCTTTGCCCATATGCTGCTGGCGAGCTTTCTGACCGTGAGCTTTCTCATCGCCGGCGTCTCGGCCTTCCGCTGGATCATCGGCGGGCGCACGGCAGGGGTGCGGGTCGCGCTCAAGTCAGCCGTCTATGGCGCGGCGCTGCTCATTCCGCTGCAAATCTACATGGGCGACATGCACGGGCTCAACACGCTCGAACATCAGCCGCAGAAGATCGCCGCGATGGAAGCCAACTGGGAGACCGGGCCGAACGTGCCGCTGCTGCTTTTCGCCATTCCCGACGACGCCGCGCGCGAGAACCGGTTCGAAATCGCGATCCCCAACCTCGCCTCGCTCATCCTCACCCACCACGCCGATGGGGTGGTGCCCGGCCTCAACGACTTTGTCGGCGAGGACGGCGAGGTGCTGCACCCCCGCGTCGCGGCCGTGTTCTGGAGCTTTCGTGTGATGGTCGGCACCGGTGTCGCCATGTTGCTGCTGAGCTGGGCCACCGCCGCGCTGTTGCTGCGCCGGGGTGTCGAGGGGCTGCCGCGCCCGGTGCTTTACGGGCTGGTCGGCATGACCTTTTCGGGCTGGCTCGCCACGCTCGCGGGCTGGTACACGACCGAGATCGGCCGCCAGCCCTGGCTCGTGCAGGGGGTGCTGAGCACGCGCGACGCCGTGGCCGATGTGCCGGCCGCGATGGTCGCCTCCACGCTGATCGCCTATCTGGTGGTCTATGCGCTGCTCCTGGGCGCCTATATCCTGGTGATCTTCTATCTCGCGCGCCGTGCCGCGCGGGGTGAAAAGCTCGACCCGCGGCCCGAACCCCGCGCTGTCCCGATCCCGGCGGAGTGAGCCATGGACATGTTTTCCGACCCCGCCCTCTGGCTGCCCTTCGTCTTTGCCGGGCTGATGGGCCTGTCGATCCTGATCTATGTCGTGCTCGACGGCTTCGACCTCGGCGTGGGGCTGCTGTTTCCCTTCGCCAATGAAGGCGAAAAGGACCGCATGATCGGCTCCATCGGCCCGTTCTGGGACGCCAACGAAACCTGGCTGGTGCTCGCCGTGGGCCTCCTGCTGGTCGCGTTTCCGGCGGCCCATGGCGCGATCCTCACGGCGCTCTACCTGCCGGTGGCGGTCATGCTGATCGGCCTGATCCTGCGCGGCGTGGCTTTCGAGTTCCGCGCCAAGGCCCCGCCAGAGTGGAAGCGGCTGTGGAACCGCGCCTTTTTCGCGGGCTCACTGATGACCTCCATGTCGCAGGGCTTCATGCTGGGCATGTATGTCATGGGGCTGACCTGGACCCTGCCCCATGTGGCCTTTGCCCTGCTCACCGCCGCCTTCCTCACCGTCGGCTACAGCTTTATCGGCGCGACCTGGGTGATCCACAAATCCGACGGTCTGTTGCAGCTCAAGGCGATCGACTGGGCCAAGGGCGGCGTCTGGGGGCTGGTGCTGGGCATCGGTGCGGTATCGGCCGCGACGCCCTATGTGAGCGTGCGGATCTTCGACAAATGGTTCTCCTGGCCCGAGGCGCTCTATCTCGCGCCGCTGCCACTCCTGTCTGCGGCGCTCGTCGTCGGCCTCTGGGTGGCGCTGCGCCGCATGCCATTCGACCGCGACCGCCGCTCCTGGCTGCCCTTCGCGATGGCGACGGGGCTCTGGGCCACGGCCTTCGGCGGTATGGCCTACAGCTTCTACCCCTATGTCGTGCCCGAGAAACTGACCATCTACGAGGCGGCGAGCGCACCCGAAAGCCTGTTCATCATCCTCGTCGGCACCGTCGTCGTGCTGCCGACGATCCTGGGGTATTCGATTCTCGCCTTCACCATCTTCCGCGGCAAGGCACGCGAATTGCGCTACGACTGATCCTCTGCCTCCGGCAAACCCCCATCTTTTGGCCTTAAATATCCCCGCCGGAGGCTCCCCAACCCGCCACCGTCGCGGCGCGTCGGATTATTCCTTGCCATAGCCAAAGGCCGCGCGCAGCGACGCGGCCATCGCATTGTCCGACCTCAGCACGCCGGCCTTGCGGCAAACCTCCTTGAAGCCGGTGCCGTCCGCCGCGCGCTCGGACTTGAGCGTCGCCACGACATGGCCCGCCATCGCCACCCGGTCGGCCTGATCCGCACCACCAAAAGCCGCCAGCAGCCCCTGCCAGTCCGCTTCCGCCATAGGCGTGCTGCGCGCGGCAAAGCGCGCCACACCGGCCCGCTCGCCCGCCATCCGGGCCAGCACGGCGGCAATCTGCGCGCCTGCGGCGGCGGTGTTGATCGCGCGCAGCGGGATCAGCGCCTCGCCCACCAGCGCCGCGATATCGCCGCCGCCGGTCGCCTGATGCGCCGCACGCGCCTTGCCCGCGGCCGCGATCACCGGCCCCGCCCCCACCGGACCCAGCCCCGCCACGCCCTGCACCAGCCGCGCA
Source organism: Rhodobacterales bacterium (assembly GCA_009993005.1). Classification (GTDB taxonomy): domain Bacteria; phylum Pseudomonadota; class Alphaproteobacteria; order Rhodobacterales; family Rhodobacteraceae; genus JAACUH01. The sequence goes on along the minus strand of JAACUH010000060.1, from coordinate 28,150 downwards.
GACAGGCCCCGGTCGGCCCGGCCCAGGTAATCGTCCTGCGGCGCCACGCTCAGCGCGCCCAGCGCCGGCACCAGCGCGGGGTCGAGCACCAGTGCCATCCCGTCGCCCTTGGCCTTGGACAGTTGCACCAGCGCCGGGTCCACCGGCACCTGTTTGAGGTCGCTCTGGTCGAGCTTTGCGGGGTCCACCGACACCTGCGGTTTCGAGGCATTCGTGCCACCCGTCCCGTCAGCAGCCCCGGCCGCAGCCCCGGCCGCAGCCCCGGCCGCAGCCCCGGCCGCAGCCCCGGCCGGATGCACGTCCGGCCCCGCAAGAAACGCCTGCGCCTCGGTGTCGCGCTGTTTCTGCTCGGCCGGCGTCAGATCCTTTGCCGCCTTGTCGGCAAAGACTGCCGGATCGGTGTTGAACCGCGACTTGATGACGACCGATTCGACCAGCCTCGGTTCGGCCCCGCTGGTGCGCAGGATGAAGAGCTTGGCCGAGAGGTCGGCGTCGATCGCGATGGCACGCGCCTTCTTGCCGGGGATGGGCAGGTCCCTGATCGCCTCATGCCCCACCTCCACCTCGTAGCGGACCCAGTAATTGTCTGTATTGACGAGCTTTTTCGCCTTCTCCTCGATCATGCCCGAATGGTCCTTGTTGGCCTGCTGGGTGATCGGATAGAGGTTTTCCGCCACCCCCGGCCCGCCGAGGTTGTCGTTCAGCAGGTGCCCCTTGATATAGCCATGCGCGCCGGTCGGCCCCAGCGTCTCGAGATAGGCGAACACCTTGCCCAGCGCCCCCTCGGACGGGCCCGACCCCTGAGGATGCAGCGCGGTCAGGCTTTCCGCCACCATCTTGACACCCACCTCGTCGGTGATCGTCACACCCTCGCCGATCACAAAGCTCCGCGTCGCCATGGTAAAGGCGACCTTGGTATTGGCGTCGTCCGAGGGCAGGTTCTTGATCTCCTCCTTGATCGTGACCATGCGCTCGCTGTTCACGCTGACCTTGACCGACAGGGCGGTGCCCGGCCCCTTGACGTATTCGATGGCACCGAGGACGAAGCGCGCCTTGATCCTGGCGAAATAGTCGTCGAGCGCATCGGTGTCGCCGACCTGCGCCGCCACGACCTCGATCATCTTTGCAGCCGCGTCCACATCGGCCTCCTGCTGCGCCTTGCTGCGCGGCATCGGGGCGGGCGGCTCGTCGAGCATGGCGAGCGAGACTTGCGCGGGGTAGCGCGGGTCCTTGCTGTCGGCCGTCTTGTCGTCGGGCACGGTGCCCGCGGCGGCCGGGTCGGGGGTGGCGGCATCCTTGACATGCTGGTCGGCCAGCTTGGGGTCCGTGGGCGGGCCGGATTTGGGGTCTTTCTGCTGCGCATCGAGCGGCTTGCCATCCGGCCCCTTGGGGGCCGCGCCTGCGGGCGGCGTGCCCGCCTTGGGCGCGGCGACGGGCGGCGCGGCGTCGGCCTGCGCGGCAAGCGCGGGCGGCACGGCATCCGCCGCCGGCCCCTTGGCCTTTTGTGCGCCCTCCCATTTGGCGGCGTTCTTGGTGGCCTCCTTGACGCCCGCGCCGGGTGGGCCGTCCTTGGGCATGGCCTGCGTGATGAGCGCGTCGGTATCCACATCCGAGGTCGAGAAATCGAGCGTCGGCGCCTCGGGCTTGCCAAAGGTATAGTCCATCCGCGCCGACAGGCCGAGGTCAGGGCCGATGGGCATCGTGACCGAGGCCAGTTCCCAGGTCTTTTCCCACACCGTGATCCACAGCGCCTCGACCTCGGCCCAGGCGTTGAGCGACAGCTTGAGCCGCGCGCCCGCCGCCATCGAGGCCAGACCCGAGATCGAATAGTCGCCGTCGCGATAGGCCAGTTCGGGGATGACCGAGATCGCACCATAAAGCCCCGCCGTCCCCATCGCCTCGATCCCGCCGGTCAGCGAGCCGAGCACCACCGACGCCCCCAACCCCGCGCCAAAGCCGACATAGCCCTCGACAAAGGCGGGGATGAACATCTCTCCGGTGATGGCGAAGGACGGCTCGCCCTCCTGCCCGATGGTGTAGGACCCGGTCACGGTGATGTTGCGGAACACCCCCGGCCCGATCCCCGCGCGCACCCCCGCGCGCACCCGCAGCACCGCGACAAGGATCGCCCAGAGCGGGATCTTGGTGCTGATGTCGAGCAGCGTCTTGTCGAACCGCGCCTCGGGGAACATCTCGATCGGCTCGGTCACGGTGATCGACCCCGAGACGTCGATCCCCCCCTCCTCCTTGACCCTGGCCTGCAGCTTGCCCTCGAGGCGCGGCGCGATTTTCGCCGTCACCTCGCCCTCGCCGCCGACCTTGATGCTGTCATCCTCGGACTGCCGCGCGCGCAGGGTGATGCTTCCCGACAGCTTGCCATTGTCGGCGCTATAGGCGAGCGTCGTCTCGCCACCCCATTTGCCCTCGGCATAGCTCACCTTGACCGCGCCCTCGATCCCCGCGAGCAGCGCGGGGTCCACCGCCATCTCGCCGCTGCCCGTCAGCCCCTTGCCGTCATAGGCGATGCGGAATGACGCCTTTTTCAGGCCCGGCACGGTCAGGTCCACATCGGCGCCGATGCTGAACGACCCGTCCTCGCGGTAGGACGCCTCGAGCTTGCCCGACCCCGCCGGGCCGAGCTTGACCCCCACAGACCCCGCGAAGGCCAGCGCGCCGGTCTCGGACACGGTGCCGCTGATGGTGCCCGATTGCAGCGGCAGGCCCTCGGGAAAGGCCTCCTTGCCCAGCGAAAACGCGCCCGACAGCTTGCCATCGGCCATGGCGATCTTGCCCGAGGCGCTGTTCAGCCCCGGAATGGCAAGCGCGAGGTCGGCGCTGCCGGTATATTTGCCCCCGGCGAGGGTGAAGGACGCGGTGGCGTCGGCCACGCCCGCATAGACGAGGTGCAGGTCACTAAAGCCGCCGCTGACCGTCGCGTCGGCATTGTAGGCGATGCTGAACGTGCCGCCCTTGAACGCAAGCCCCGGCACCGGGGTAGAGAGCTCGCCCGCCTGCTTGTCCAGCCTTGCGGTCAGCACCCCGGCCGCGTCGATGCTGCCCTGCCCCTTGGCCTCGCCGATAAGGCGCGACAGCGACATCAGGTCCACCGTCGCGGCAAGGCCATCGGCGCCGAACGCCCCCTTGATCTGCGCCTGCACCACGTCGCGCACTGTCACGGTGGTGTCGAGCGCGCCCGACAGCCTGCCATCCGCCAGGGTGAGCGCCACATCGCCGGTCGCACTGGCCACCTTGGCGAGGCTCTTGGGCACGAAGGCCGCGGCCGGAACGGTGACAGAAGCCAGCACGCCGGTCGCGGGCGCCCACGACAGCGCGAGGTCGGGCTTGCCCATCCACTCGGGGGTGAGGCGCGTCTTGATGGCGACCTTGGCGGGTTTGCCGTCGCGGCCGAAATCGAGGCTGTAGTCGCGCGATTCTGTCAGCGGGATCGCCGTGTTGCCCTTGACCGCGACCATCGCCTTGCTGCTTTTCGGGTCAAAGGTGACACTGTTCACCGACAGGCCGGGCAGCGGCGGCAGGTATTTCGCCGGCACCTCGTATTTCATCTGCCCGCCGCCCAGCATGTCGGCAGAGAGTTTCAGCCCGGTGCCGAAAGGCAGCACAAAGGCCAGTTCCTCGGGCAGCCAGCCGAATTGCGCGGCGGCCGCGCCGGGCGCCGCGCCATCCGTCTGCGGCGGGGCGGGCTGCGGCTGCGGCTGCGGCTGCGGCGGGACGGGGTTTTGGGCGGGGCGCGGGACGGGCGGTGCGGGCTCTGCCATCACGCCCCCCTGACCTGCGCAAAGGCCGCGCCGAAATCCTCGCGCCGCAGGCTGCGGCCCAGCTTGGCATATTCCCGCGCCACCGCCTGCAACAGGTGGTGCTGGGTGATCGCCCCGCCCGCCTGCGCCGCCTCATGCGCGGCGCCCAGAATGGCCTGCCGGATATGCCCGCCCGCGAGGTCGAACCGCGCCGCGAGCATGTCGAGGTCCACATCCGGGGCACGCGGCACGCCGTCACGCTCCATCCGCGCCCAGATCGCACGGCGCGCGGCGGCATCGGGCAGCGCGAAATCGAGCACCAGATCAAAGCGGCGGATCAGCGCGGGGTCCATCGTGGCCCCCATGTTCGAGGCGAGCACGGCCATGCCGTGAAACCCCTCGAGCCGTTGCAACAGGTAGGACATTTCCATGTTGGCATAGCGGTCGCGGGCATCCTTGACCTCGGCGCGCCGCGAAAACAGCGCCTCTGCCTCGTCAAAGAACAGCACCACCTCGGCCTGGCCCGCGGCAGAGAAGATCCGCTCGAGGTTGGCTTCGGTCTCGCCGATATACTTGCTCACCACGGTGGCGAGGTTGATGCGCCAGAGCGCGAGGCCGGCGGCGCGCGCCACGACGCCTGCCGCCATCGTCTTGCCGGTGCCCGAGGGTCCGGTAAACAGCGCGATCCCCCCCGCCCGCGCGTCCAGCAACGGCCCGAGCCCCCAGTCCTCGTTCACCCGCACGGCCGAGGTGCGGCGCCCGGCAAAGGCGCGCAGCCGGGCCTTGGCCGGCGCGGGCAGGATCAGCGCGTCAAAGTCATGCGGCGTGGGCAGCGGATCGGCCAGCCCCTGCATCGGCGCCGCACGCAGATGGGCGATCATCGCCGTCAGGCGCGCAGGCGGGTCGGCGTCCTGCATCGCCGCACAAGCCAGCGGCCAGAGCTGCAACGCCGGCGTCAGCCGTTCGGCGGCGAGGACATCGGCAAGCGCAGGCAACAGCGCGTCCCAGAAGGCGCGCCGCGCGGCCTGCGGCGCGGGCTGGGCGGCGTGCAGCGCAAAGGCCGGACCCTGCCCCTCCCACAGATCGGGGCGCGCGGTGAGGATCGTGGCGTGGCGGCCAAGGCTCGCCGCCAGCGCGCGGCGGTCGGCCTCGGGCGCCGCGTCCCAGCCGGCATGGGCCACCTGCACGCCCGCCAGCGCTGCCGCCACCCCCACCGCGCGGGCCGCGTCGAGGCTCATCCGGTCCTGCGGCGCCACCCAGAGCGGCCCGGCAAAGCCGCCGTCGATCAGCGCGTCCGCCCCCGGCCCCGCCACAACGAGACGCGGGGTCGCGGGCAGGTCCGCCGCCCCCGGCAAGGGCAGCGCGATCACGCCATCGGGCAGCGCCGGCGCGTCGGGCAGCAGGCAGGCCGCCACCGCATCGGGCATGACCAGCCGCCGCCGCAGCAACGGCCCGTCGCCCTGCACCACCAGCAGCCCGTGGCGCAAGAGCGTGCCGCGCGGATCGAGCCGGGCGCGCAGGGCCGCGCCGGTCAGCCGCTCGGCCAGCGCCGGGGTGAGGCCGGGCTGCCCGGCGGCGTCGAGCGCGGCCATCCGGCGGCCCAGATGCGGATCCGCGGCCTCGGCCAGCGCGAGCAGCATGAGGTCGGCCTCGGCCGGATCGAGGTCAAAGAGCCGCGCGAGCCGGTCGAGCGGGGTGGGCCGCGCCATCGCGGCGCTGCGTGCGGCATGGCGGGCGGCGGCCTCGGCTGCGGCAGACACGCCAGCCGCCTCGGCCGCCATCGCGGCCTCAAGCCGCAGCGCGACAGCCGCCAGCGCCCCGGCCAGCGCCGCGCCCGCATCGGCATAGGCCTCCTGTGGCACCATCAGGTTCATGGCGCCGCCCTCTCGCACAGCAACGTCAGGCGCTGCCCTTGCAGCCAGTCCAGCCGCACGCCGCCTTCACCCAGCCGCCCCGCCATCTGCAGCACCGGCAAGAGCGGCATCGGGTCGATCCGCAGCGTGACGCGGTCGCGGTCGATCCAGACCTCTCCGGGCCAATGCAGGAACTGGCGCCGCACAAACGCCAGCGAGGACCCGGCAAGCCCCGGCAGGGTCGCGCAGAACCGCGCGAGCAGCCAGGCTGACAGGCGCGCGGCCCCCGGTGGGGCGGCCGCAATGGCGGCCCGGCGCGCCTCGGGCACAAACAGCATGTCGCGGTCATGAGGCCGGTCGCAGGGGGCGTCTTGCAACCGTGTGCCGGTCAGCGCCCGCAGAAAAGGGTCATCTTGCAGCGCGTCCTGCGGGTCCGGGCCGGGGCTGTCACGCAGCAGCGCGGCACAGGCGTCGTGCAGCAGGGCAGAGGGAAAGGCCATCCCGATCCCGTCCTCGGCGAGATGCGGCAGGAGAAGCCCGATCCCGGCCTGCTCGCTGGCAAAGTGCCGCAGCGCCGCGCGCGGTGCCGGCTGCGGCGCCCGTGCCGCGCTGCCGAACGGCGCGGCGGCGTCCTGGCCGGGGCCGGCCGGCGACACCGGTGCGGCAGCAGGCCGGGCCCGCCCCCGCACCGCCAGTGCTGCCGCCACCCGCAGGATCAGCGCGCCGTCCTGCGCCCCCGCCCGCGCAAGTGCCGCGAGCGCGGGCCCCAGCGCGCCCGCCACCGGCTGCTCCACCGCCACGCGGCGCAGTGCCGCGACGAGCCTCGGCAGGTCTGCGCCGCCCGGTTCCGGCACAGGGTCGAGCGCGCCCAGCACGGCCTGCACCCGCGCGATCCAGACCGCCGCGCTGTCGGCCAGCGGCGCGACGGCAAGCAGGACCAGCAGCGCCCGACAGGCCGGCGGCTGGCCCGCCAGCAGACCGGGCGCGGGCAGGGCCGGCAGATGTGCGGCATCGTCCAGCCAGCGCAACGCGCCGCGCAGCGCCGCCGCGCGCCCGGCCCTAGCCGCGGCGGCCTCCGCGCTATGCACCACTTGCGCCCAGACCATCTGCGCCCCGGCCGCGCCGGCCTGCGCTGTGATGGCGCGCAGCAGCGCCTTTGCCTCAGCCAGCCCCCCCGGAGCAAGACGGGACCACAGCAGCGGATCGGCTGCGGCCATTTCCTCCAGCGCCCGCAGCGGCGACAACAGATCGAGCGCTTCGAAGCCGGCAAAGACGCGGGCGGGCGTGTCGGACAGGCCGAGCCGGAACCGCAGGTAGGCGGCGTGATAGTCGCGCCGGTCGGCAAAGCGCCAGGCCTGCGCGCCCGGCGCGCCGCTGCCCGCCCCTGCCAGGGCGGCGTCACAGGCCGCGCGGATCGCAGCGGCCCAGAGCTTTGCAGCGTCCGGGCTGTCAAGCGCCGCGCGGCTCAGGCGCAGGCGCAGATGCAGGTCGGGCAGGCAGAACACCGCCGCGGATGCGGGATCATCCGGCGCCCATTGGCCCGATGCCGGACCGCCTTGCAGGCCCGCGCGCAGCGCCACCGCAAGCAGTGCATCGAGCTTGCGCTGAACGGCCGCGGCTTCGGCGTGATCGCCGGTGATCCGGGCCCGCGTGCGGGCGATGGCGACCTGCACCGTCATGGCGTCTGCATCGCGCCCAGCCGCGCGTGCATCCAGACCAGCATCGCCGCCGGGCCCGGCCCGATCAGCGCCTGTTCATTGGCGACCCGCTTCTGTGACCAGTCCAGAAGCTGGTCCACCGGCAATGTGCCGCGCCGGGCGCGCAGGTCGGCCAGATTGGGGGTCAACGCGGCGAGATCGCCCAGCGTCATGCGGTTCAGGTTCAGGTTCAGGGTCCGGCTGGCGGCCGTCCCGCCGGTCTGCGGCAGCGTCCGCCCGGCCGTCTGCCGCCACCTGTTCGCGCCGGCGGCAAAGAGGCCGAGGTATTGCCCGCCGACCCAGCCTGCCAGATCGGCGGTCGTGACGACCAGCGCCGCCGCGGCAAAGCCGCGCAAGAGACGGTTGTGCTCGGGGAGCAGGCGCGCCGTGGTCGGGCCATCCTTGAAAACCTCGCCCAGCGGCAGCGCCAGATCGCGCGCGCCGCGCGGGAAAAAGCCCGCCAGATCGTCGATCAGATCCGCCAGCAGCGCTTTTCGCGGCTTTCGCCAGACCGTGTCGGGGCCGACCTCGGGAACCGGAACAGGGCCGGGTTCGGGCGCGGGTTCGGGGGCTGGCTCTGGCACATCCTCCTGGCCAAGGCAGTCGCAGCAGGCCAGCATGTCCTGCACCACGGCCAGCGGCCAGAGCCGCCGCCGCGTCGCGGTTGTCACGCCATGGCCCGCGTCGGGGTTCACTTCGACCTCGGCCAGCACCAGCATGTCATCGAGCAGCGCAGGCAGCGGCACCGGCGCGCCGTCCCGCAACGCGCGCATCGCGGCGCAATCGGGGTCAGGTTGCAGATAGGAGGGATCGACGTCGCAGGCGATGTCGAGGCAGAGCGTCCCCACCTGCCGCGACATCTTCCAGACCTGCCCGGGATGCGCGCAGCCCTCGGGCAACGCGGGGCGCGGGCAGCCTTCGGCTGTGGCAAGGCGCGCCACGACCCAGGCGCGCCGCGGCGCGGGCGGCGGCAGATGCGTCACCACCGGGCTGGCGCAATCCGCCCCGCCGGTGGGCGCGCAGGCGGCGGTCACGGTGGCAAGGAGGTCGTCAATGGTCACATGCGCGCCCAGATAGACCTCGCGCCCCAATGCGGTGAGGCCATAGCCCGGCGCGATCAGCAGCGTGTCGCCCTCGATCATCGCCTCGAACCCCGCGACCACGCCCCAGCCCAGCGCATGGGCGCGCAGCCGCGCGCGCTGCGCATCCTGAAAGGCCTGTTCGGCCGCAAGGTCGGCAGCGGCGATCATCATCCGGTCGGACCACAGCGGGCGCGGCGGATCTGTCTGCATCACGGTCATGGCCTAGCCTCCCAGCCTGTCGGTTTGCACCTCGATCCAGCTGCGCCATGTGCCGCCGGTCACGCCTGCGAATTCGGGCGTCACGTTCGGCTCTGGCCGGCCGTCGAAGGGCAGCTTTTCGGCATTGCTCAGGAACGCGCCGTGCAAAAGAACATCGACGCGCGCATGGGAGATGCTGTCGAGTTGCGCCAACGCCTGCCAGAGGTCGGCCATCGGCAGGCGAAACACCTGCCCGGAGAACACATTGGTGGGGTCGATGAAACGCGGGACATATTGCACACTGCGGCTCTCGCCCAGGTTCAGCAACCAGGAGAAACCCTCGCCCTGCTTGACGTCGTGGCGATGCCAATGCACCCGGATCTCGAGCGCGCCGGAAAAGTGGAAATGCCTCACCGGCTTGTCCACCTGCGTGAACAGCGGCGCAGGGTCGGGCACGTCGAGGTGCAGCGCAAAGCGCATCTCGTCCAGTGCGCCGCCGGTCAGATCGTCAAGCAGGAACACATCGCCATGCGCCCAACTGCGGTCTGTGACAAACTGGAACCGGTCCGGGTCAACCTGCGGCGGCGGCGCGGCCTGCGGAAAGGGCAACACCAGCCGCAGGTCGAGCGAGGGCGCCGGCAGCGGGTCGAGCCGGGGCGTGACGCCGTTGCCAAAGGCCACAGCCGCGATGGAGGCGCCGCGCGCGCCCGGCGCACCGGGGGCCGGCACCGGCAGCACCAGCCGCTGGTCGGGCGCGCCGCCGGCGATGGGCTCGAGCGCCGGCACCGCGATATTGGCGTCCTGGCGGACCTCGGTGATGCCCGCCCCGGTCGCGCCGGGCGCGCCCGCCGCGCCATCCGCGCCGCGCAACCCGTCCTCGCCACGCGGGCCGGGCGGGCCGCTTTCCACGCCGCGCGCGGCAATCTCGAGGATCGCCTCCATCAGCGTGACATTCGACGGGACCAGCCGGCGCCAGCTCAGGTTGTCGATCTCGGCATCGCCCGCCGCGCCCTCGCCCATGTCCATCATCCGCGGCGGCGCGGCCTCGTTCCAGACATAGCCGGTCAGATGCGCCAGCGGCACGCAGGAACAGGCCCCCTCGCAGCGGGTGCACCCCTCGATCGCGGCCTCGAAGATCGCCTTGATATCGGTCTCTGAGATCTCGACGACCATCACCCGGCCGCGCAGCGCGCCGCCCTCGGTCGCATCCAGCCTCTCGAACCCCGGCAGATAGGCCAGCTGCCCGCGCAGGTCGATCGCCCCGCCCGACAGTTGGGCTGCCAGCGGGATCTGGATGATCGGCTCGGCCGCGACGGGGGTCGCCCCGACGCCCTTGGCCTCCTTGACGCCGTAAACCGCGAGCAGGCCATTGCCCTCGCCCGCGCCGCCGCGCTGCGAGGCGGTCGAGATGTAGATCCACCGCTCGTCCGGCGCCACATAGAGCGCGGGCCAGGTCAGGGCATCGTCGGACAGCGTCAGCGCCAGCCCCTGCCCGGTCTGCACCGGACCGGTTTCGTTGAGAAACACGCGGGCGTAGAACCCCGCATCCGGCGCCGCGCCGCGCCGCCCGACGATGTGCAACAGCCCGCTGTCGGCCGAGAACCGCAGCGTGGCGGCGGCGGCGTAGCGGGCGGTCACATCGGTGCCGGTCTCGTTGACCACCGGCCGGGCCATCGCAGCGATGGTGGGGATGGTGCCGCCCAGAAGCTCGCTCACATTCGCCAGATGCAGGGCGCTGGTCGCGGCCCCCGGCAGGAGCAGGGCGAGCGTGCGGCCATCAGGCGCGACCTCCATCACCCGCACGCCTGCGCGCAGCGGGCCGGGGGCGATGCCCGTCGTCGTCCGGTTGACGCTGACCTGCGGATTGGCGCTGTCGAGCCGGTCGGCGGTCCAGCCACGCAACGTCACCGCGCCCGCGTTGCTGCACGACAGCGCAAAAAGCGCGCCGGTGATGGGCGAAACGGCGATCTGGCTCGGCTCGCTCACGCCCAGCAGCTTGGCCGGGGCGTCGCCATTGCCGGGCCTGCGCGGATAAAGCGCCACGACCTCGCGCGCCGCCTGCGCACCACGCGGCCCGATCCGGCCCGCGACGAACAGCCATTTGCCCGCACGGGGGGCCGCGATGTCATCCACCCGTTCCCACCCGGTGAGCGTCATCGTCAGCGCATGGGTGCCATCGTCATAGGCGCGGATGCGGGCCTGTCCGGCCAGCGCGCTTGCCACCCAGATCAGCCCCTCCTCATGGTCCACGGCCACGGCCGAGGGCACCTCGTCGAGCGTGTTGAGCGACCCGGTCCAGTCGAGGTCCGGCTCGCGCACCGCGCGCTCTTGGGCCACGCTGCCGGGGGCGGCGATACTGAGCGCAAAGCCGTAGCCCTCGGCGATGCGGCTGGGCAATTGCCCGTCGAGCCCGGCACAGCACTCCGACAGCAACACCGCGCCCGTCTCGGCCGCGCTGTCCATCCGGCAGAGCGACAGCACCAGCCGGTTGGTCCCGTCAAGCTGGCCATGCAGCGCGGTGTTCTCGCGCAAGAGCCGCAGTACCGGGATGGTGACATCCTGCGGCACGATCACCTCCTGCCCGCAGCAATCGAGCGCCATGCCGCGGGTGAGCACGACATGCGTGCTGCGGCAGCCCTCTTGCGGATGGGCCAGCACCTTGAGCCCGCAGACGGTGCCGGACCCATGGAGCAGTTGATGGCCCAGATGGCGCAGCCCGTTGTGGTAGGTCTGTTCGGCCGTCATGTCGCGGGCGTAGATCATGCGCCCGTCGTAATAGGCGTTGCGCACGGGCTGGTGCAGGCCGCAGGGGGCGCAGGTCTCGACCGGCGTGCCGGGCTGGCAAAGCTGGGTGTCATGATCGTTGGGCATGTCGCGGTCTCCTGAAAATGGCGTCTTGAAAGGGTCAGCAGGCGGAATGGGTGGCAAGGCTTTCGCCCAGCCGCCCGGCGCCCAGAGGCTGCGGGCGGCTGTCGGGCAGGATCGCGTCCACGCCCAGTGTCGCCTGCGCGCCGGGGCGCAGGGCGGGCGTGATGTAATGGGTCTGGTGAACGGTATGGGCAGGCTTTTGCGCGGCGATGATCGTCTCGATCTGCGCGCGGGCAGCGGCATCGGGTGCGGCGGCGGCAGGCAGGATCACGCGAAAGGCATGGGCGCCGCTGCCCGGCGCGATGGCCTCGCCCCCGATCCAGAGCGGCTGCGCCGCGCGCGCAAGGCGGTAATCCTCGAGGATCACGGGATAGGGCCCGGCCGCGCCGAGATGCCAGCGCAGCATCTGGCCCAGCCCCGCGATGGTCCCGCGCCGGTCGAAAAACGCCATCGACTGCGCGATCATCGCGCGCCGCGTCGCCGCGTCCCAGCCGGCGAGGAACCTCCAGTCGAACCACCCGCCCAGCCAGTCGAGATAGGCCTCGGGCGTGGCGGCGGGCCGCAGGATGCCACCCACGCCGGCATAAAGCGCCAGCGCCTCGGCATAAATGGCGTCCTGCAGGCTCAGGAACCGGTCGAGGAAATCCGCCGTCTCTGCGTCCTGCCGATAGGGCAGCGGCAGGTCCATGAGCTGGCTTTCGCGCGGGCCAAAGATGTCGATCCCGGTGATCGCGGCGCTGTCGGTGCCATTGCCGAAGGCCTCGATCCGCAGCCAGAGGTAGCGGCCACGGTTGCGCTGCACCAGCGCCTCGGGCAGATCGCCCGGCCCGATGGCCATCGCGCCATCCCAGTCGGCAGGGCCGGGCCTGCCGCCCTGCGTGGTGTCAAAGTCGGTGACATGGGTGCTGATGACCAGCCGGCACTGGTCGGGGATGGTGGCGTCGAGCGCGATGCGATGCCAGGCAAAGCCGCGCGCCGCGCCGTCGAACGGCCCCGCGACCCAGGTGCCGCGCCGGGGCCGTGGCAGGCGGCGCGGCAGGGTGACAAGCGGCAGCGCCGTGCCCGCCAGCCGGCCCAGCCGGTCGAGGGGCAGGTGATCGAGGCGCAGCGGCGCCCCGCAACCCTGCGGCCAGACCAGCGCGCCATCGCGCACCACCAGCGCGGGCGGGGTCAGCGGACCTTTGGGAGGCGGCACAGGCGCGCCCTGCGCATCCAGCGCCCAGACCCCCGCCTGATCGGCGAGCAGCGCTGTGCCACAGGGCGTCACATGCAGGTTCTCGGGCCGCCGCGCCAGCGCATCGCGCCGGGTGATCCGCCCTTGCCGCACCGCCAGAAGCGCCGGCCCCTCGACCGCGACCCGCAGCCCCCCCGCCGCATCGACGCCCAGCGCGATGGCCGGCGCGGGCAGCGCGAGGACATGGCGCAGCCGCCCCTGCCGCCGGTCGATCCAGACCAGCCGCGCTCCGTCTGCGACCACCAAGGCATCGGCCATCATCCCCGGCCCGGCGCCTTCCGGCACCAGCGCCAGCGCCACCGGGCGGGTCAGCCGCAGCGGATGCGGCCCGTCCGGCAGGGTGTAGAGCGGCACCATCCCCTCGGCCACCGGCGGCAGCGCGGCGCGGGTGGTGAGGATGCGCGCGCCCTCGGGGTCCGCCAGATAGACATCGCCCTGCAGCGAGATCACGAGCCCGCGCGGCAGCGTGCGGCCGCCGAAACTGCCCGCGGGGTCAGTGTCGGGGATCGGCGCCGCAAAGACCCATGCGCCATCCGCAGCGCGCATGGCGCTGACCAGATGCAGCCGGTCACCCTGCGCGAGAAGCCCTTCGGGTGCGAGGGCGGCGTCCTGCGCCTCCTGCCAGCCGATGCGCGCGTCGAGCCGGTGGCGCGGCAGCCTGGGGTCCGGGTCACGGGGTGTCATAGACCACCTCGAAATTGAGCGCGCCGGGTGCCAGCGCGGGAAGGTGCCCCTCGGGGATCGGGACGACATCGGCGGGCGCGTCCTCGCCCGTCGCCTGATGCGCGACGGCAAGCCGCGCGACACGCCGCACACCGGGCACGGCCAGCAACAGGTCGTAGAGGTCGGCATGGTAGATATCGGCGCCAAAGGGCCAGCCGCTGCCATCCGCCCCGCCCCGGATCGGGTCGAGCCAGCCCGTCACCGCCTGTTGCGCAGCCTGCGCGACGGTCTGGAAGTCGGCGGTGGCCTGCAGGCGCAACTGCGCCGTGATCCCGGTGATGGTGAAATAGAGCGGCCCGGTCACGAAAAGCTCGGTCGTGATGAGCCTGCGCGGGTCGAGCCAGCGCTGCACGGCGGCGAGGTCATCGCGCAGCGCCTGCGGCGTGGGATGCGCGCGCGCGGGCAGCACGACGACACTCACCGCGCCGGGCCGGGGGGCAAAGCCCGCGCCGGTGGGCTCGGAGGCGGCAACCGCATAGGCCTTGTGGATCGCGGCCCCCGGCGTCTGCCGGGCGAGGTCGGCAAAATCCTGCGCCGACATCGCCCTGTCACGGGCGCGCAGGCGGCCGGGCGCGCGGGCCTTGACCGTCTCGAGCGTCTCGGCATCCGCGCCGCCGCTGCTCGCGCGCGGGTTGGTCACGCTGTCCACATGGCGCGGCTTGCTCTTGATCTTGCTGATGCTGCCCGCGCCGACATTGCCGATCGCCCCGCCGCCGTGCCGGTAGCGCCGCGCGAGGATCACCGCGCCGGGCGGCGGGATCGCGCCGCCGCGCCCATGGGGCCGGCCATCGCCAAAGGTCACGGTCCCGCTGCCGGGGTCGAGCAGATAGACCGGCGCCGTGGCGGGCTGACCGAAAAAGTCATCGACCCGCGCCCAGGTCTCGGCCACGTCGTCGGTGACGACATCAAGCTCCAGATCGGGGGTCTGGGTCAGCGGGTCGAACCAGACCGGGCTGCGCGACAGGGTGAACACCTGCCCCGGCCGCCCGTCCGACCGCCCCAGCCGTTCGTCCTTGCGCGTGCTGGCCGCGCGCGCGCGCGCCGTGTTGAGCCGCAGCGCGTTCAGCATCCGCGCCTCGGGCGCAGGATCGGTGAGCGTCGCGCGCAGCAGGTAGAGCCGCCGATAGGTCATGTCGCCGCCCTCGGTCTCGGCCAGCGGCACGGCAGGGCCGGCGAAATCGGGCAGGATCGCAGGCCAGCTTGCCGCCGGAATGGCCGACGGGTCGATCGGCGTCACCGCGTCGATGGCGGGCAGGGCCGCGGCGACTTCGGCCGCGCTGGTGCAGACGCTCAGCACCGTGTTGAAGGCACCAACGGGCACGCCCATGCGCGCCCAGTCGGCCTCGGACAGCGCGGCGCGCAGGCGTTCGCCCAGCGCATCCTCGGCCACCTCCAGTGCGGCGATCAGGCTGTCGAGGTCCACCGGCGGGCGCGTCAGGCGCAGGCTGTCCCAGACCGCGGTCGAAAGCGCGCCAAGGCGCACCGGCGTCACGCCCGCCGGGATGTCGAGCGTCAGGTGCCCCGCCCGCGTCAGCCCGGCGGTCTCATCCAGCGCCACGCCCAGCGCGCGCCAGCCCTCGGCCCCGTCGAGCGCCAATGTCCCGGCCTCGCCGGTGAACACCTCCCAGCGCAGGGGCGGGATGGCAGGCGCGGGGGTGGCCACCGGCCCTGCCCCGCGCACCAGCGGCCCGGCGATCACCGCGCCCTGCGGGTCGGTGTCGAACACATCGGTGATATCGGCGTAGAGGTCGAGAAGGCCCGACGGCAGCCGATCCTCGCCATAGGCCTCGTAGGGCGTATTGCCCAGTGTCGGGCGCAGCAGCAGCCCGACGAGGAACTGCGCGCCCGGGGCCTCGGCCGCGCCGAAGGGATGAAAGGCGTGCAGCCAGGTCACCGCGCCCGCGTCGCTGTCAAAGGCGGTCACCGGCGTCCAGCCGCCCGTGGCGTCGGGCACCAGCGCCAGCCCGATGGCCCCGTTGAGCGCCACGGCAGAGGCGGCGGTCTCGAACACCACCTCTTCGGACAGGTCGGGGTCATCGACCGCCACCCGCGTGCCCGCCGGCAGATCGACGCGCAGCGGGTCACCCGGCTGCGCCAGCGGCTTGAGCGTGAAGGACAGCTCGGCCACCGCCGCGCGGGCGGGCTGGGGGGCGAGGCCCAACAGGTTGAGAAAGGCCACATAATTCTGCTCGGGCACCTGGTTGACCTGATGCAGGATCGTCTCGGTCAGCCAGGCGTTGACGCTGATCAGCGTCTTGCCGGGGTCGGCATCGTTGTGATTGGTCCATTCGGGCGCATAGCGCGACACGCGGCGCAGCGCCTCGGCCACGAGGTCGGCGTGGCGGCGGGTGTCGAGGTCGGGCAGAGGCAGGGTCATCGGGCGATCCCTTCGCTGAGGTAGAACGGATAGACGAGGTTGAGGGCCGCGTTGTTGGTGCGCACCCGCGTCTCGATCTCGATCAGCAGCGCGCCCGCGTCCTCGGACGCGGTCGCGGCGCGCACGCGCAGCACATCGACGCGCGGCTCCCAGCGGATCAGGGCGCGTTTCACCTCGCCTTCGATCTGCGCGCGGGTATTGGCGGAGTTCGGCGCAAAGAGGTAATCATGCACGCCGCAACCAAAGTCGGGCTGCATGATGCGCGACCGCAGCGGCGTGGCGAGGATGAGCCAGATCGCCTCGCGCAGGCTGTCGTCGCCCGCCGACCACGAGAGCCCGCCGCGCCCGTTCACCCGCACCGGAAACTTCCAGCCCTGGCCGATGATCCCGGTCATCGCGTCACCCTCCGACCAGCACAGTGGCGAGGCCCGCAAGCACGGTGCCCATCGCGTTGGTGCCGTTCTGCTGGGTCGGATCCCCCATGCGCACGACCGCCTTGCCATTGACCCTGACCGTGCCGGACCCCTGCGGGAACGTGCATTCGCCGCCATTGCCGCCCGAGGTCACGCCGCCGTCGGTCCCGGCCTCGTCACCGCTGGTCGATGCGACTTTGGTCGTCTCGGCGAGGATGATCCCCTTGCCGCCCGCCAGCACATCCTCGGACGCGTTATCGGCATCGGACAGTTGCGCGATCGACGGATAGGGGATCGGCACGGTGCCGGTGCCGATATTGGTCAGGCAGATGTTGGGAAAGGCAAAGGCTGTGCCATCGGTCACGGCTATGGGCTGGCCCATCAGGCGGCCTCCTCTATGGACAGGCGGCGCAGCGTGGCGAGCGGATGCGCCGCCAGCGGCAGTGCCGCACGCCAGAGCACCTGCGCGCCCGTGGCCGACAGGATCAGCGTGTCCGGCGTCATCGCGGTGGCGGCGCGGCTGCACCAGAACGCTTCGCGGTCCTCGCCGCCTTCGAATTCCCACAGGCGCAGGACCGGCGCGGGCAGGGTGAGCGTCTGGTCGAGCAGCGTGAGCGCCCCGGCGCCCGTCGCCTGCGTGACGCGGATCGCCATGTTGGCGGGCAGGCCGGGGGCGGCGTCGGTATTGGCATAGCCCTGCGACCGCCGCGTGGCGCGAAAGATCTGCGGGGCATGGGTGGCATAGCTGAACGGCACGGCAAGCTCTGCGATCCGGTCACCGCGCGGCTCGAACCCAAAGAGGTTTGCGGCATCGGGCTGCGCACCCGGCGGCAGGCCGCCAAAGCTGACACGCACCACATTGTTCACCGTGATCGCCGCCGCGATCACCTGCGTGGCCAGCGGGTTCACCCCGCCGCCATAGCCAAGGAAGTGCCAGTCGGCGCGGGTTTTCATCAGCGCCATCTCGGCCTCGCGCACGATCACGCGTCCCGCCATCAGATCCTGCGCGACGATGGGCTGGCCCGCGTCACGCCGCGCACCGGCACCGTCCCAGAGGAAACAGCACTTGGCCACCGCCCCCACCTGCCCCCAGACGTCGCTCAGCAGCGGGGCCGCGGACCATCCGGACGTCCTGGGCAGGGTCAGTTCCATATCCTTGGCCTTTCAGGGGTTGAGGTTGATGGTCGAGCCCTTGATCGTGGCCTCGCCCGTGGTTTCGAAAGTGGTGGCGCCGCCCACCTTGATCGTGAGGTCCTTGTCGGTGGTGATGCTGATGCCATCGGCGTTCATCACGATGCGGTTGCCGTGGCTGTCCTCGAGCGTGATGCCGTCGTCGTCGCCATCCGACAGGGTGATCGCATGGCCGGTGCGGCTGACGATGCGCCGCTCGGTCGCGGCGTCGGCGGGGGGTTTCTGCATCCCCGACCAGAGCGCGCCCAGCACCACACCCCGGTTCAGGTCGCCGTCGAGCGCGCCGACCACCACGATGTCGCCCGCCTCGGGCATGAAGAAGATCCCCCCCTCGTCGCCCGCCATCGGCGTGACCACATGCACCCAGTCGCTTTCGGCGGCGTCCTCGTGGCCGAGGTAGGACACCCGGATGCGCCCCAGCTTGTCGGAGTCCTCCGTATCGGTGACACGCGCGAGCCTAAGCATCGACCACCACCTTTCGCGCCTGAAATCCGGTGGTATAGCCGCCGGCGCCGATGGCATGGGTGGACTTTGTCACCTCATAGACACCCGAGAATATCGCCCCCACCCCGTCGATCCGCAGCCGCGCCCCGGCGCGCAGCGCGGGCAGGCCGACGGTCTGGCCGCTCGCGGTGATGAACGCCGCCGCGATCTCGCGCAGGCGGTTGAGCGCGGTCTGCTCGGGGTTGGCGAGCTGCGCGGCGGTGAGTTTGGTCATGACCTCGGGGTCGGCCTCTGTTTCGGCCAGCGCGCGGTCAAAGAGGCCCACACCCAGCGCGTCGCGGTCGAAACCGCCCAGATCGTCCCAGCTTTTCGTGACTTCGAATTTCTGCTTGTCGGCCGATGTCGCCGCGATGTCCTGCGCACGCACGGTGACGGCGGGGACAAGGCCCTTGGTGCTGATCGTGGGGGCGAAACTCAGCAGCGTGCGCCCCCAGGTGAGGTGATAGGCGACGGGCTCTTCGGGCGCGAGCGTGAGCACATCGCGCCCCGCCTCGCCCTGCACCAGCCGGACGGTCAGCCCCAAGCCACGCGCCAGCGCGCGGATATGCGCGAGCGGATTGAGCTCGCTCAGCGCGGTCACGGGCGCATCGGTGCCGCTCTCGGCCGCGCGCAGGTCGGCGGGCACGGCGGCGTCGTCGAAATCGAGGTCGCATTGGCCGGCGATCTCGGCCATCACCGCCAGCGCGCCGCCGGTCGCATTGCCTTCGATCTTTTTCTTGTCGAGCCCGGCGAGCGGGTTGAGCACGCTGACCCGCGCGACCGGCACGCCGGTGGCGGGAAACGATGTGCCCAGCGACACCACCTTGCCGCGCAGCATCAGGCTGGGGTCCGCGCCATGGTCCTGATAGCTGAGGTAAAGCGACAGCGGCGTGCCGGGGGTAAGCACGGGGATCGCCCTGTCGCCCAGCGCGGTGGGGTAGGATTTGACCGCGCCGGATGCATCCCAGGGGCTGGAATAGACCGGCTCGAACCGGGCCGGATCCCAGTCCGCCAGGGTGAAGTCGAACTGGTCGAGCGCGTCGATGTCGTCACTATACGTCACCTCGAGCACGTCCCATTTCAGCCGCGCGCCGGCCTCGGCGCCGTCCATCCGGATGTCGAACTGCGGCACATGAAAGGCGCCCAGCGTCTCGATCTTGGTGAAATCCCCCATCGCGCTCACCGGGTCGGGGGCAGTTGCAGCACCGCCCCCGCCTTGAGCCTGCGCGCATCCGCGATCCCGTTGGCCTGTGCGATCACCCGCCATTGGCCCGCATCGCCATAGGCGTCATGCGCGATCAGCGGCAGTGTCTCGCCCATCTGCACGACATGGGTGCGGGTGTGGTCGGGCGAGCGGTAGTTGATCGTTGCAAGCTGCTGCGCGAGCGGCACATATTCCTTGAGACTGAGCGACACGGTCGCGCGCAGGGGCGTGCCCGCGGGCGAGAACAGCGTGAACTTGCGCGCCACCGACATCACGCGGGCGTCGAATGTGCCCGCGGGCTCTGCCGCATTGGCATAGGCGTTGCCGGGAAAATCGGCGCCCCAGGACAGGCGCACCAAGGGCGTCGCATGTTTGTCACCATCCACCTGCACGAACTGGTGAAAGGCGTGGACCATCGCGGTCACGCCTGTGGCGTTTTCGCCCATGCCCCCGTCGGTGCTGTCAAAGGTGAGCTCGAGGCTCAGCGTCTCGGCGTCGCCGCGCACGAACTGGCTCACCGGCAGGGCCAGGCCGGGGATGGCGAGGTCGGCGTATTGCGCGGCACGCGAAAACGCGAGGTCGGTGGGGTTGAACATCACCGACAACGCCTCGCCATAGGTTTTCGCGTCGCTGTCGATGCGCTGGAAAGTGAGCTTTTTCGGGCTCTGCGTCTGCGGTGTGAGCGCCGAAGTGAGGGCGGCGAGCGGGTTGATCATGACCCGGCCCCCCCGCCCTTGCCGATCCGCGTCTCGGCCCGGCGCGCGGCGTCGATGTCGGCCTTGCGGGCCAGCGCTGCTTCGACCGCCGCCACGATCCGCGCCATCACGCGCGGGCTCAGCAGCGCGTCATCGTCGATCACCTCGACCTCGGTCGTCATCTGGCCGATACGGATGTCGGTCATCGCCCCCCCTCCCTCAGAATGCGGCCGCGAGCGCGCCAGCGGCGTCGCCCGCCGAAAGCACCAGCGTCAGCCGCTCATGCGCGATCTCGAGCTTTTCGATGGCGAGCGCAGATGCCCCCGCGCTGAACGCCGGCCCCTGCCAGCGGACCGGCAAGGCGCGCTCTGCCGCCCAGATCCGCAGCGGGATGCGCGCGGCATTGGCCATGACGATGAACACCGTCTTGCGCATGCCCTCGCCCTTTTGCCAGCCTTCGATCCAGGTCCAAAGCTCGTCGGTGTAGCCCATGCCGCGCGTCAGCGTGATGTTGGGCACGTCGATGCGCCCCGGCAGGCGGTGCACGCGGTCGTTCACGCCCCCTTCGAGCAGCGGGACGACGGCCATCGCGGTATCGAGCCCCGCCACCTCGGAAAACCCGCCAAGGGCAAAGCCTGCGAGGTCCATCAGGCCCAGCGTGTCGCCGTCGTCGAGAAAGCCGACAAAGAAGGTGAAGGCGGGCAGTGGCGTATCAAGCAGGCCCATCATTGCTCTGTCACCTCGATCGCGTCGGCCTGCGCCTGCAGGCTGATGCGGATGAATTCATAGGGGCGGGCGGGGGCAATCGCGATGTCGAGGATGACCTCGCCGCGCGCCGCCTCGGCGGGGCTGTTGTTGCGCCCGTCGCAGGTGACGGCATAGGCCGCCGCCGCGCTGTCGCCCGCGAACATCCCGCGCCGCCGCAGGCTTTCGAGGAATTGTTCCACCGAAAAGCGCAGGATATGGCGCAGCCCCGGCGCGTTGGGCTCGAACACCGCCCATTGCAGACGGGCGAGCAGGGTCTTTTCGATGGCGTCAAAGAGGCGGCGCACCGTGACCTGCTGCCAGGCGGCATCGGGCGCGAGCGTGCGCGCGCCCATCAGCCGCAGCCCCTGCCCCGGCAGCGCGCGCAGCGCGTTGAGGCTGGCGGCGTGGCAGGCGGCAAGCGCGGCATCGTCCATCTCGCGCGTGACCGTCTTGGCGTGGCGCAGCGCGAGGTTGGCGGGCGCGCGGTGGATGCCCTGCGCCAGTTCGCCCTGCGCAAAGGCGCCGCAGACGTGGCCCGAAGGCGGCTGCGGGGCCAGCGTGCCATCCCCCTGCGCCACCGCGATCCAGGGCGCGAGCGCAAAAAGCCGCCGGTCATCGCCCAGCCGCGCGCGCCAGCCGCGCAGGTCCTCCATGGCCATGTCGGGCGCGGGCGCGTCGAGCACGGCAATCCGGTAGGGCCCGGCGAGCCCCCCTTCGCCCATCGCGCGCTGCACGGCGATGATGTCGCCCTGCGGCAGCACGGCGATCACATCCTGCCGGATCAGGGAGATGGTCGTGCGCTCTGCGTCGGGCGTCCAGTGCCCCACACCGCCCAGCGCCTGCGCGGCATGGTCAGCCGGCTGAAAGCCGCGCGCGACGAGCCGCAGGTCGGTCTGACCCTGCGGCAGCCCCGTCAGCACGAATCGGCCGGCCGCATCGGTGACGGCCAGCCGCCCCTCGCCCGCCGCCATCACCGCGCAGCCGGCCACCGGCAGATCCGTGGCCCCGTCCCGCACCAGCCCCGCGATGGCGCCTTGCGGCTGCGGCACGGGCAGGTCGCAGGCGGGCGGGCGCGCGGACCCGGCCTCGAGCGCAGTCGGCGGCGGGTCGGGCTGGCGCACCAGATCGGGCGCCGCCACCAGCGCGATCTCGTCCAGCGCGGCGCTGCGCCGCAGCGCGTCCTCCCAGCTTTGCCGCGTCAGCCCGGCCAGGTCGGCATCGCCGAACCCGAGCGGATAGCTGCCATCCACCGGCCAGACGTCCGGGTCGGTCCAGTCACCACCCGCGGGCGCGTCGAGCCACAAAAGGCGGCTCTGCGCGTTCAGCCGCGCGGTGATGCCGGCGGGATGCTCGGGCGGCAGGTGCAGGTCGGCATAGGCTTCGACCTGCTGGCCGCGCGCAGAGATGGCGATGTCGAATGTCACGACGGCCAGCATCACGTCGGCGCCCGGCGGCACCGCGTCGGGCAGCGGGCGCGTGAGTTGCACCGTGCCGCGCGCGGCGTCGAGCGCACAAATGCGCGCCACATGCGGGCCGATCCCGACCACGGCATGCACCGACAGGCCGGTGAGCGTGACGGGCTGCAAGAGCCGGCGGTCAGAGGCGTCAGCCACAGCCGGCACCCGATCGCGCGCGCGGCGCGTCACCTGCACCACCAGGTCATTGGCCCAGGGCCCGGGGTCGGCCAGCCCGTCGGGCGCGGCGCGGCGCAGGGCCGCATGCCAGGGTGCGTCGCCGGCCCTGTCCGCGCCGCCTGCGAGCGCGGCCTGGGCCCGCGCGCGCCACAGGCCAAGGCTCGCCTCGGCCCCCCGTGCGCCCGGCCCCACGACGCGCTGCACATAGGCCGCGCGCCCCCCGGTTTCAAAGAAGCCCTTGACCGCATCATACAGATGGGTGCCCGGCATCGGCGCACCGAACACCGCCTCATAGGCGCGCAGGCTCTCCACCCGGACCGGCCCGGCGACCGGCCCGCGCGTGGCATGGCCGATCAGCACAGGCACATCGCCACGCGCCAGCCCCGTCACCCGCCGCGCAGGGCGGGCGGGGGCGAGGGTGATGCCGGGGCGGTCGAGGGGGGACATGGGCCGGGCCTTTCGGATCAGGGGTGCGCAGGATTTCGCGCAGCGGGTCAGGCGAAGTTTCGGGCGAGGTTTCGGGCGAGGTCTCAGGCTGGCGTCACCGTCTCGACCGCCAGTTCCACCGTCTCGATCGCAGTCTCGTTGGCGGTGGCGTTGAGCGCCGCGCCTTCGAGTTTCGACGGCCAGGCATTGGTGAATTCCCAGCGCAGCGCGGGCTGGCCCGCCTCGTTGAGCAGGATGATCGCGCCATCCTTGCGCGCAGTCAGACCGTTGATCACCGTCTTGCGCCAATCGGCGAGCTCGGCGTTGTCGGTAAACCCGCGCTTGAGCGTGATATTGCCGTATTTGCTCAGCCCCGGCATCTTGCGCACATGGGTGGGGTCGGACCCCTCGCGGTATTCCACGATGTCGCTTTCCATCGTGACACCCGACACTTCGGTAAAGCCCGCCGAGACGATGCCGTCGATCTCGAGCAGGAAATTGAACTGGGTATAGGGATAGGCCATGGGAATAACTCCTTGAAAAGGCGGGTCAGCTCAGCGCTTCGAGCGTTTTCTGGCTGATCTTGATGATGACGAATTCTGCCGGGAACAGCGGGGCGATGCCCACCTCGACAATCAGCATCCCGTTGTCGAGGTCGGCCTGCTCCATCGTGACGCCGTAGCCGACGTTGACAAAGAACGCTTCTTCGCGCGTGGCGCCGGCAAGACCGCCCTGCCGCCAGATACTGTCGAGAAAGCCGCTGATCGACTGGCGCACGGTGTCCCACAGCGCCTTGCCGTTGGGCTCGAACACCGCGTATTGCAGGCCGGCATCGAGCGACTGTTCGATGAACAGAAAGGTGCGGCGCACGGCGATGTATTTCCACTCCGCATCCGACGACAGCGTGCGCCCGCCCCAGATCCGCATGCCGCGCTGCGCGGCGCGGAAATCGCGCATGCAGTTGACGTGCACGGGGTTGAGGATGTCCTGCTCGGCCTTGTTGATCGCGACCTCAAAGCCGGTGACGCCGTTCACCACCTCGTTGGCGGGGGTTTTCCACACGCCACGGGCATTGTCGGTGCGGGCATAGATGCCGATCATGTGGCCCGAGGGCGGCACCAGATGCACATCGCCCTTGGCCCCGAACGGGTCGGCCATTTCGAGCCAGGGATAGTAGAGCGCCGCGCGCGTGCTGTCGAAATTGCCCCGATGCGCGCGGGCGTCGGCCATCCGCGCGCCCACCGGCGTATCGAGCACGGCAAAGCGATAGACCTGCGCGTTGCAATGCTCGATCAGGGCGTTCTGCACCGTGACATCCGCCTGCCCCGGCACCGCCACAAGGCTGATACCGGGCTCATTGGCCAGCGCGTTGATCCCGCGACGCTCGGACGGGTCATCGCTGGCCGTGCCGATATAGGTCTGGGCGGAGAGCGTGCCGGTGCTGCCGCCCGCCAGCGGCGTGATCGCGACGGCGGGCCTTGCCCCGGCGGCGGTGCCGACCGGCACAAAGAGCCGCACCATCAGGCTGTCGCCGTTGGCCGACGGGCTGAGCCCGCCAGCAGCACAAGACCCGATCAGCGTCGGCGCATAATTGGGCGAATTGGCGTCGAGCGAGAGGTTGGTGAAAATCTCGGTCTCGATCGCGGTGCCGGCGTTCATCCGCTGCACGATCAGGTCGAACCCGGCGCTGGTGACGGTAGAGCCGGCATCGGGAGCGCCGACATCCTCGGCGGCAGCGGCCAGCGCGACGGCGGCCGCCGTGGCCGCGGCGCGGGCCGTTGTGGCGGCGGTGCGGGCTGTGGTCGCGGCATCGGCGCGTGCGGCATCCGCCGGATCGGCGACTGCGGCGGCCTCGGCGGCAGTGGCAGCGGTCTCGGCCAGCACGGCCGCATCCTCGGCAACGGTCGCGGCGGTGGTGGCAGCGGCAAGCGCGCGGGCGGCCGCGACAGCGGGGGTGAGCGCGGTGGCGGCCGCGGCGGCGGCCAGATCGGCGGCCTCCTCTGCGTCAGCAGCGGCGTCCTGCAAGGCCAGATCGGCCGGGTCCCCATCAGCCGCAGCACGCGCCGCGACAGCGACAGCCGCGGCATCGGCTGCGGCGGTATCGGCCGCAGCCGATGCGGCGACGGCCGCGGCAGAGGCGGCCGTCTGGGCGGCAACCGTCGGCAGCGCCCGGTCCAGCACGACGACATCACCGGCCAGCACCGATATGACGGTATAGCTCGCCCCCGCGATCGCAATCCGCGCCCCCGCCGTCACGCCAAAGGCCGAGGCCAGCGTGACCGCCGTGCGCGCGGCGTCGATCAGCCGGATCGTGGTGGTAAAGCGCGTCACATAGCGGACATCGACCCGCAGGTCATTGCCCCAGGCCCCCGGCGACATCGCGCAGACCTGCAACACACCGGTAGCGCCATCGGTCAGCATCACCGCAGCCGGCGTCGCATCATCCGGCAGCACCCGCACCACATAGACCCGGCTGCCGCCATTGGCGAAAAAGCCGTTGACCGCATGCGGCAGCGCATCGGTCCCGTCAGGATAACGGCTGTGGTTGAGCAGCCCGCCGAACACCCGCCGGAACGCGCCCGCGCTGCTGATGAAGGTCGGCACCCCGACCGGGCCACGCTCGGTCAGGCCGACCATGCCGGCTGTCGAGGTCGAGGCCGCCTGGATCGCTTTGTTGGCCGAGGGCATTTCGTGGATATAGACGCCGGGGGCAAGATATTCGGGCATGATGATCTCCGTTCCTGAAATGGCTTTGTGCTAGGGGGTCGGGGCTGGTGGCACGGCGGGCAGGCTGAGCGTGATGAAATTGACCGGCAGGGCAAAATCGGTGACATGCAGCGCCTGTGCGGTCCGGCTGCCCAGCGTCGCGGTGACATCCCAGCTGCGTGCCAGCGGCGGCGCGTCGATGCGGAACCTGCCCCGCGCGTCCGAGGTGGCCGTCGCGGCACTGCCCGCGATGGCGATGCTGACACCGGCCATCGGGCTGGCCGGGTCGTGATTGTCGATCACAAGCCCCGCCAGCATCACCGGCCGCGGCTGGAGCGCGATGTCAAGGATCACCGGCGCCCCGGCGAGCCGCGACACCGCGACCGCCACGCCCCGGATGGTCTGCGTCGCCGTCACCCGGCTGAACTGCGCCGCGGTCAAGGCAACCGTCGCCTCGGCGGTCACATGGCCGGCAGAGGCGGCGCGCAGGCGGAACTCGGTCGCCACACCCAGCCGCAACCGCGCCGCGATATCGGTGAGCCGCGCACTGGCCGCAAACCAGCCGCCACCCTGCCCGCGCAGAGCAAAGGGCAGCGCGAACCAGTCCCCGCCCTGCCGGACCTCGGCCCAGAGCCCGGCCTGCGCCAGCCCTTCGCCCGTCAGCCCGTCAGCCACCCGCCCACGCAGCAGGACAAGCGGCCCGGCGATCACCTCGGGCGCGGTCATGACACCTCTCCCAGGGCCTTGGGCCGTGTCGCGGCAAAGGTTTCGCCCACGCGCGGGGTCGCCTGTGCGGGCAGCCCGCTGTCCACCCCCGCGACATCGACGAGAAACCCCGCCGACAGCCGGTAGGGCCGCGCCAGGGCCGACCACAGGGTGCTCAGCGCCTCGAACCCCGCCAGATCGGGGCGCACCCGCACGCGGTCGGGCACCCCGCCGCGGTCCTGCGCCAGCGGCGTGCCGGGCGCGGGGCGGAACGTGGGTTGGTCGTAGAAATGCTGGAGCACCCGCCCCAGCATGAGCTGATTGGACTCTTCATCATCGCTCAGCGGGACAAAGAGATAGCGCAGATGCAGCGGCAGCGGCGGGCGGACGAACAGCGCAGGGTCATCGCGGTCGGGCAGCGGCGACTGGTTGCGCAGGCTCGCGTCGATCCCGAAGTGGTAGAGGTAGAGCACCGCCAGCACATCGTCGCCCAGCGTGTCCGAGGGCGGCGAAATGACGATGTTGCTGACCGAGGCATCGAGGCTCACATCCGGCGCAGAGCGCAGCGCCGCGATGATCTGGCTCTGCAACGCAAGGCTGACATCATGCAATACCGAAAAGCGCGGCATTGGGCCTCCAATGACTGGATGAAAAAGGCAGACCTGGAATGTGGTGGGTCAGGACCGGGAAAAATGGCGCACTGACTGGATCGGAAACATGGAACGAAGCCGGAAAGACCCGGACCGGACGCGCAGGAAAAAGCTTGTCAATTGGCCAATACCAGAGCGCGAACACCTCTCGCGGTCAAGGTCTGGTCAGCCCGACTTGACAACCATGAAGGCGCTATGCCGAATCGCTTTCGCGCGGGGGTTGAGACCTATTGCTGCTTGAGCAGCCCGCTCAGATAGGCGCCATAGCTGTTCTTGCCGAACAACGCCGCCCGCGCGGTCAGAAGATCGGCACTGATCCAGCCCTTCTGATAGGCGATCTCGTCGGGCGACCCGGTCTGCAGGCCTTGCCGGTCCTGCAGGGTGCGCACGAAGTTGCCCGCATCAAGCAGGCTGCCATGCGTCCCGGTATCGAGCCAGGCATAGCCGCGCCCCATGCGTTTCACCTGCAACAGCCCCTCGGTCAGATACATCTCGAGCAGCGAGGTGATCTCAAGCTCGCCGCGGGCAGAGGGCGTCACCCGCGCCGCCCGCGCCGGCGCCGTGCCGTCAAGAAAATAGAGGCCGGTGACGGCGTAGTTTGACGGCGGCACCGCCGGCTTTTCGATGATCGCCCGCGCCTGGCCCTGGGCGTCGAACTCCACGACGCCATAGCGTTCCGGGTCGGTGACATGATAGCCGAACACCGTCGCCCCCTCGGGCGCTGCCGCCGCCATCAGCTCGGGCAGGCCGTGCCCGAAAAAGATGTTGTCGCCCAGCACCATTGCCGAAGCCGCGCCGGCAAGGAAATCCTCGGCCAGCAGATAGGCCTGGGCCAGACCGTCAGGCGAGGCCTGTGTGATCCAGCTGAGCGTGACGCCCCATTGCCCGCCATCGCCCAGCAGGCGCTTGAACTGGTCCTGATCGCCGGGTGTGGTGATGATCGCGATCTCGCGGATCCCGGCGAGCATCAGGACGCTCAGCGGATAATAGATCATCGGTTTGTCGTAGATCGGCAAAAGCTGCTTGGACAGACCCATCGTGAGCGGATAGAGCCGCGTCCCCGACCCGCCCGCCAGAATGATCCCCTTGCGCACCCTAGCCTCACTCTTCTGCCGCAGCCGATGCGACCGACATACGCAACTGACGCCGCTTTGGAAAGCCTCTGCGCGGCGGCCTCCTGTGCCACTCCAGGACCCGGAGGATCGCCAGCCCCGCCCCCCGCACCACAGACGACCACGACCCGCGCCCTGCGCAGGATCCGCCTGCCCATAGAGCCTTGCATTTTGCCGGAACTCAGGTCAAAGGGGCACCAACGGAGCGGTGGCCGAGTGGTCGAAGGCGCACGCCTGGAAAGTGTGTAGGCGGGAAACCGTCTCGAGGGTTCGAATCCCTCCCGCTCCGCCACAATCAAATGCTGAATCCGTCCAAGGCCCCCGATTGGGGCCTTTTTTCTTTTTGTTTCAAAGGGCGTTGGCAGGGCCATCCGCCCTTCGGAGACTGGGCGCTTGA
>JAACUH010000100.1 GCA_009993005.1 Rhodobacterales bacterium | reverse complement strand
GCGCCAGCGATGAACAGGATACATCGCATCTTTTCAATGCTCTAGCGTCCGAAATTGATCCACTCCTCGACGCGTTTTGCGCGATGCGCCGGGCCGAGGGGCAGGTGCTGGATGGCGTGCTTGCGGCGATGCTCGACCGGATCGCGGCGCTGACCGATGCCGCCGCCACCGCCGCCGCCGCGCGCCGGGGCGAGGCGCGCGCGGCGCTGACGGCGGCACTGCGCCGGGTGTTCGAGGATGTGCCCGAGATGGACGAGGCCCGCATCGCGCAGGAACTCGCGCTGATCGCCGTCAAATCCGACGTGACCGAAGAGATTGACCGCCTGCGCGCCCATGTCGCCGCCGCCCGCGCGCTGATGGCAGAGGCGGCACCTGCCGGGCGCAAGCTCGACTTCCTGATGCAGGAATTCAACCGCGAGGCCAACACGCTCTGCTCCAAGGCGCAATCGACAGAGCTCACCCGCCTGGGGCTCGACCTCAAGGCGGCCATCGAGCAGATGCGCGAGCAGATCCAGAATGTGGAATAATGAATGAAGATCAATAACCTGCGGCGCGGACTTCTGGTTATTCTGTCGTCTCCCTCGGGGGCTGGCAAATCGACGCTCGCCGCGCGGCTGCGTCTGTGGGACCCGAGCATCCGCTTTTCCGTCTCGGCCACGACCCGCACCCCGCGCCCCGGCGAGACCGACGGGGTGGAGTATCATTTCCGCGACCGCGCGGCGTTCGAGGCGATGGTGGCGGCGGGCGAGATGCTGGAACATGCGGAGGTGTTCGGCAACCTCTACGGCAGCCCGCGTGGCCCGGTAGAGGCGGCCATGGCGGCGGGGGCGGATACGCTCTTTGACATCGATTGGCAGGGCGGGCAGCAGATCCGCAATTCGGCGCTGGGCAAGGATGTGGTGTCGATCTTCATCCTGCCGCCCTCCATGCGCGAACTCGAACGCCGCCTGCACGACAGAGGGCAGGACAGCGATGCGGTGATCGCCGGGCGGATGGAGAAAAGCCTGGCCGAGGTGAGCCATTGGGCGGAATATGACTATGTGCTGGTCAACGACGATATCGACGCGACCGAGGCGCGGCTGCGCATGATCCTCGCGGCGGAACGGCTGCGGCGCGACCGGCAGCCCTGGCTCAATGACTTCGTGCGCGGGCTGAACGGGGCGTTCGGGCGATGATCTACAGCCTCGACGGCGCGGCGCCGCAGATCGACCCGACCGCCTGGGTGGCACCGGCTGCGCATGTGATGGGGACGGTGACACTCGCCGCCGACACATCGGTCTGGTTCGGCGCCGTCCTGCGCGGCGATACCGAGCCGATCATCGTGGGGCAGGGGACGAATATTCAGGAAAACAGCGTCTTGCACACCGATATCGGTTTTCCGCTGACGATCGCGGCGGGCTGCACCATCGGGCACAAGGCGATGCTGCACGGCTGCACGATCGGCGAGAACAGCCTGATCGGTATGGGGGCGACGGTGCTCAACGGGGCGGTGATCGGGCGCGATTGCCTGATCGGCGCGGGCGCGCTGGTGACCGAGGGCAAGGTGATCCCCGACGGGAGCCTGGTGATGGGCGCGCCGGGGCGCGTGGTGCGCCTGCTCGACGCTGCCGCCATCGCCCGGCTGCGCGCCTCGGCGCTGCATTATCAATCCAACGCCCGGCGGTTCCGCGCGGGCCTGAAGGACCTGTCATGACCATCAAGCCCCCCACCAGCGGCGTGCGCCGCACCGAATGGCCGGCCTCGACCTCGCGCCCGGTGGTCACACCGCTGCAACCCTCCGTCGTCTATGCCGCGCCCGACCCCGATGCGCTCGACGCGCAATACGCGACCGGCAGCGGCTTTACCTATGCGCGCGAAGGGCACCCCAATGCCGAGGTGCTCGCCGCCAAGATCGACGTGCTCGAAGGTGCCACGGGCGGCATCATCACCGGATCGGGGATGAGCGCCATCGGTGCGGTGTTCCTGGGCTGCCTCAAGGCGGGCGATCATGTGTTGGGCGGCGACCAGCTTTATGGTCGCACGCTGCGGCTGATGACGCAGGACCTGCCGCGGCTGGGGATCACGACCAGCCTCGCCGACCCGACCGACGCCGCGGCGATGCGCGCGGCCCTGCGGCCCGAAACGCGGATGATCGTGGTCGAGGTGATCTCGAACCCGACGATCCGGGTGGCCGACATGGCGGGCATCGCGCAGGTCGCGCGCGAGGCGGGGGTGCTTCTGGTGGTGGACAACACATTCACCACGCCGCGCCTCTACCGGCCGCTCGATCATGGGGCGGAGATCGTGGTGCATTCGGTGACCAAGCTGCTCGCCGGGCATTCCGATGCGACGCTGGGCTATGTCGCCGCGCGCGACCCGGCGCTGCGCGAGGCGATCATGGCGGCGAATGTGACCTGGGGTCTGACACCGAGCCCCTGGGATTGCTGGATGGCGGAACGCGGGATGCACACGTTCGACCTGCGCTTTGAGCGGGCGCAGGCCAATGCCGGGCGCCTCGCCGAAGCGCTGGCGGCGATGCCGGCGGTGGCGCGCGTGATCTATCCGACGCGCCCCGACCATCCCGACCACAACCGTGCGACCGGGCTGTTGGGCGGGCAGGGCGGCAACATGCTGAGCTTTGAGCTCACCGGCGGGCGGGCGGCCGCCAATGCCTTTACCCGCGCCGCGCCCGAGATCGCCTTTGCCCCGACGCTGGGCGATGTCGGCACGACGCTGTCGCACCCGGCCTCGTCCTCGCACCGCAACCTGGCCCCCGAGGCGCGCGCCGCGCAGGGCATCAGCGAGGGGTTCTTTCGCCTGTCGGTCGGGATCGAGGACGCGGACCTGCTGATCGCAGAGATGACGCGCGCGGCGGCGGCCAGCCTGGGCTGACCGTCTGGGCTGACCGTCTGGGCTGACCGTCTGGGCTGACCGTCTGGGCCAGCTCCGGGCTAGCTTCCGGGTTAGCTATCGAGCCGGTGCGCCGGCGGGTCGATGATATAGAGGTCAAAGTCGAGCCCCGGCGCGCTGGCGCGCACTTCGGATACGATCGCCGAGGGGTTGGGCAGGGCATTGGTGAGCGCCCGGTAAAGCCCGCCATAGCCCAGCCCCGACAGCCGCCGCGCCAGATCGAGCGCGTCAAAGCTTTCGCCCATCAGCGCCGACAGCACCACATCGGGGCGTAGCCGGCCCATCAGATCGGCGGTCACATCCTGAAGGCCCACGAAATGGAACCCGTCGATTTGCGGAATCTCCAGCCCCTGCCGTTGCCATGACCGCAGATTGCCCACTACCAGCATGATGGGTTCATACCCCTCAGCCTCGGTCACGCAGACCGTTCCGTCATCGTCATGTCGGGCTCTCTCTTCATATTGTCCATGAAACGACGGCACCTGCCGCAGACCTATGCCACACCACTGGCGATTGAAAACGGATTGAACCAGCAACTCCCGAATTAAACTATAGGTTGCCTTTACGTTGCGGCAATCTTTTCGTTCCGGCTGGCGCAGGGAATGGTGCACATGGTCCGCGTTTTCGCGTAGGAGGACGGCATGAGTATCGAGGCCTTGCAGCACCTGATCGACGCCTTGCCGGTGCCTGTCCTTCTGGTCGGGCCGGACGAGCGCATCGCGGCATGCAATGGCCCGACGCGGGCGCTCTTTCCCGCCGACATGCTGGGGCGGCATTATATCACGGCGCTGCGCCAGCCTGCGATCCTGGATCTGGTCGAACAGTGCCAGCGCGATGGCGTCACGCATCAGGGCCGCTATCTGGGGATCGAAGGGCAGCGCGACGCCACCTGGCGCATCACCGCGGCCGCGGTCCGGCTTTCGGCGGGGCGCGGTGTGTTGCTGACCTGCGAGGACATGACGGCGGTCGAGGAGGCGGGCAAGATGCGCCGCGACTTTGTCACCAATGTCAGCCACGAATTGCGCACGCCGCTGACGGCCCTGCTGGGATTTGTCGAGACATTGCGCGGTGCGGCCAAGGATGACCCGGTGGCGCGGGACCGGTTCCTGCTGATCATGGAGCGCGAGGCCGGGCGGATGTCGCGGCTGGTCGCGGACCTTCTGTCGCTCAGCCGCGTCGAAGAGGATGAACGCGTGCGCCCGATGGCGCCGGTCGATATTCCGGCGATGCTCGAGGCGGTGATTGCCACGCTGGAGCCGGTGATCGCCCGCAATGGTGTGACCATCGCGCTCAACCTGCCGCAAGAGACGGTGGTCGTGCCTGGCGATCCGGGGCAGTTGCGGCAGGTGTTCATCAACCTCATCGAGAACGCCATCAAATACGGTGGCCGGGACAAGACGGTGACGATCACCCTCACCGCGCCCGCACCCGAACCATCGCTGCGCAGCGATGGGGTGAGCGTCGCCATGCGGGACGAGGGCGAGGGGATCGCGGCGCATCACATCCCGCGCCTGACCGAACGATTCTACCGCGTGGACAGTCACCGCTCGCGCGAGGTGGGCGGCACCGGGCTGGGCCTCGCGATCGTCAAACACATCGTCAACCGTCACCGCGGCCGCCTGCGCATCGAAAGCGAGCCGGGCCGGGGCAGTTGCTTTACCGTGGTTCTGCCGGTTTCCTGACAAAGTCCTCCGGCGGCGGCGATCTGTCATATAACTTTTACACCTCTGTCACAAAACCGATGCGCGGCACCCCTAGCAGGGGAGGCAGCGGTTGTCCGGCTCGCGGGCGATCCACTACCCAAGCTACAGGAGCTTCTAGATGACTTTCACCAAAATGACCGTGTCCGCGCTGGCACTGGCCGCCGTGTCGGCGACTGCCGCCGCCGCGCGCGATGAGATCCGCATCGTCGGTTCTTCGACCGTGTTTCCCTATACCCAGGCTGTTGCAGAACAGTTCTCGAACCAGACCGGTGCGGCGTCGCCGATCGTCGAATCGACCGGCACCGGCGGTGGTTTCCAGGTGTTCTGTGGCGGCGTCGGCGAAGCTCACCCCGACCTGACCGGCGCCTCGCGCGCGATCAAGAAGTCGGAATTCGATCTTTGCGTCAGCAACGGCGTGACCGACATCTCCGAAGCCCTGATCGGCTACGATGGCCTGTCGCTCGTGATTTCGCGCGGCAATGAATTCGAATGGGATCTCACGCTTGCCGAAGTGTACATGGCGCTCGCAGCGCAGGTGCCGGTTGATGGCGAATGGGCCGACAACCCCTACAAGATGTGGAACGAGATCAACCCCGATCTGCCCGCCACCGCGATCCTCGTCTATGGCCCGCCGCCGACCTCGGGCACCCGCGACGCCTTTGTCGAACTGGCGCTCCATGAGGGCTGCAAAGAGCTTCCCTTTGTTTCCGAAGGCGGCTTTGACGGCGCCTGGGTCACCGAGAACTGCTCGCGCATGCGTGTGGACGGCCCCTTTGTCGAAGCCGGCGAAAATGACAACCTGATCGTGCAGCGCCTGCAGTCGGACGCGAACGCGATGGGGATCTTCGGCTACTCCTTCCTGTTCGAAAACCTCGACACCCTCAAGGATGTCAAGATCAACGGCGTCGAATCGAACCTCGACACCATCGCGTCGTTCGATTACCCGATCGCGCGCCCGCTCTACTTCTACGTCAAGAACGCGCACCGTGGCGTGATCCCGAACCTGCAAGAGTTCGTCGAGGAATACATGTCCGATGACGCGCTCGATGCCGGCGGCTACCTGTCCGAGCGTGGTCTGGTGACCCTCTCCGACGAAAACCGCGCTTCCCTGCAGGACGCCGTGATCAACGCCGTCTCGATGGCTGCGCCGGAATAACAGACCCTTGCTGCCCGTCCTCCATCAGGAGGGCGGGCAGCGCCTTCGTTTGCAAGAGAGAATATGTGATGACGACCCTTGCTTTCGCCGTCCTGCTCGTTGTGTCCATCTTTGGCTATGTCTGGAACAGACAGGCCGCAACGAGCATCCGAAATCGTGGGGAGCGTCTGCATTCCCTGACCGGTTTTCACGGATTTTACTCTGTCCTCCTGATCGCTGTGCCGGTTTTCGTGTTCATCCTTCTCTGGATCGCCCTGCGCGGCTGGGTCATTGACGGGATGGTTGTCAGGGGTCTGCCTGACGGCACCTTTGACGGCATGGACAGTGGCGCCGCGGCGCTCGTTCTCTCTGAAATCAAGTCGGTGGCCAGCGGGAGGGTGTTTGGCACGCCCAGCGATGCGGTGATTGCCGCAGCGGACCGGCTCAACAATCTGCGGTCGGCCGCATCTCTTTACCTCGTGCTGGCGACGGCGGTGCTCTCGGTGGCACTTCTGTGGATCGCGCGGCGGTCGGTGTCGGCCGAGTTCCGCGCCAGGCAAGGTGTCGAAGGCATCGTGCTGGGCCTGATGATCTTCTGCTCGGTCGTCGCGGTGTTTACCACGATTGGCATCGTCGCCTCGCTGATGTTCGAGACCTACAAGTTCCTGTCGATCGTGCCGCTGGCCGATTTCCTTTTCGGCACCAACTGGGAGCCGCAGATCCCGATCCGCGCCGACCAGATCGCGGCCGAAGGTGCCTTTGGCTGGCTTCCGGTCATGCTCGGCACCATCGTGATCACCGTGATCGCGATGTTCGTGGCTGTTCCGGTCGGGCTGATGTCGGCGATCTACCTCAATGAATTCGCCCCGCGCTCTGTGCGCGCGGTCGCCAAGCCGGTGCTGGAAGTGCTGGCCGGTGTGCCGACGGTTGTCTACGGCTTTTTCGCCATCCTGACGGTGGCGCCGGCCATCCGCAGCTTTGGCGAAGGTCTGGGCCTGCCGATCGCGCCCAACACGGCCCTGGCTGCGGGGGGTGTGATGGGCATCATGCTGATCCCCTTCATCTCGTCCTTTGCGGATGACGCGCTCTCGGCGGTGCCGCGTTCGCTGCGCGACGGTGCGCTGGCGCTGGGGGCAACACGGGCCGAGACGATGCTCAACGTCCTCTTTCCGGCCGCCATTCCGGGCATCGTGGGCGGCGTTCTGCTCGCGGTGAGCCGCGCGGTGGGTGAGACGATGATCGTGGTGATGGCCGCCGGCCTGATCGCCAAGATGACGATCAACCCGCTCGACTCGGTCACGACCGTCACCGTGCAGATCGTGACGCTGCTGATTGGCGACACGGCCTTTGACAACCCCAAGACGCTTGCCGCCTTTGCCTTGGGCATGATGCTGTTCATCGTGACCCTCATCATCAACATCTTCGCGCTGCGGATCGTCCGCAAATACCGCGAAATCTATGATTGAGACCTGACATGACCGACATGACATCCGGCTCTCTGGGCAAGACGAACACCGACCTGATCCGTGCGGGTCTTGCACGCCGCAACCGCAATCAACTGTTCCTTCAAGGGTTCGGTATGGCGGCCATCGCCTTTGCCTTCCTGATGCTGGCGATCCTTGTGGGCTCTCTCGTGCTCAGTGGCTACAAGGCCTTTACCCAGACCCACATCTCGGTCGACGTGTTCATCGACCCAGAGGAAATCAGCGTCGAGCGCCTGCCGCGCGGCGGCTTTGAAGAGGTGCTGCAGGCGTCGCTCGTCTCGCGCTTTCCCGATGTGACCGAACGCGCCGAACAGCGCTCCCTGCGCGGGATCTTTTCGAACGGCGCGCAGTTCCTCTTGCGCGACATGGTGGTGGCCGACAACAGCCTGATCGGCCAGACCGTGCGCATCACGGTCCCGGTGTCGGACCCCTATGACCAGGTCAACAAGGGCCTGATCGACCGCGAGACGCCCAACGAGAACCGCCGCGTGAAGGACAATGAACTCGCCTGGTTCGACGCGCTGATCGCCGAAGGCGCCATCAGCAGCCCGATCAACTGGGCACTGCTGACCAACGCCGACTCCCGCTTTCCCGAACTGGCCGGCCTCAAGGGCGCGCTGGTCGGGTCATTCTGGGCGCTGCTGATCTGCTTCCTGATCGCTTTTCCGCTGGGCATCGGTGCGGCTGTCTACCTCGAGGAATTTGCCCCCAAGAACAAGATTTCGGATCTGATCGAGGTGAATATCAACAACCTTGCTGCTGTGCCTTCGGTGGTATTCGGTCTGCTGGCGCTCGCGGTGTTCATCGGCACCTTCGGCATGCCGCGTTCGGCGCCCATCGTGGGCGGCATGACGCTCGCGCTGATGACGATGCCCACCATCATCATCGCGACCCGCGCCGCGCTCAAGGCGGTGCCGCCCTCGATCCGCGAGGCGGCACTCGGGGTAGGGGCCAGCAAGCAGCAGGTGGTCTTTGGCCATGTGGTGCCGCTGGCGATGCCCGGCATCCTGACCGGCACGATCATCGGCCTGGCGCAAGCCCTGGGCGAGACCGCGCCGCTCTTGCTGATCGGGATGAACGCCTTCATCACCTCGGCCGCCTCCTCGCCCTTTGACAGTGCGACGGCCCTGCCCACGCAGATCTTCATCTGGGCCGACAGCCCCGAGCGTGGCTTTGTCAGCCGGACCTCGGCTGCCATCCTTGTGCTGCTGACTTTCCTGATCACCATGAACGCCGTCGCCATCTACTTGCGCAGCAAGTTCGAGCGGAAATGGTAAGCCCGAAGGGGGACAAGACAATGAACGATATGCGTCTGATCGAAAGAGCGGTTGACATGAACGATATCAAGATCTCGGCCCGCAATGTGCAGGTCTATTACGGCGCGACCCACGCCATCAAGGACGTGAATGTCGATATCGCCGACAAGACCGTCACCGCCTTCATCGGCCCGTCGGGCTGCGGCAAGTCCACCTTTCTGCGCTCGCTCAACCGGATGAACGACACGATCGACATCTGTCGTGTCGAAGGCGACATCCTGATTGACGGGCAGGACATCTACAACCCCAATATCGACCCGGTGCAACTGCGCGCCAAAGTCGGCATGGTGTTTCAGAAGCCCAACCCGTTTCCCAAGTCGATCTATGACAATGTGGCCTACGGGCCCAAGATCCATGGCCTGGCCAAGAACAAGGCCGAACTGGACGAGATCGTCGAAAAGTCTCTGCGCCGCGGCGCGATCTGGGACGAGGTCAAGGACCGCCTGAACGCCCCCGGCACCGGCCTGTCGGGCGGCCAGCAACAGCGCCTGTGCATCGCGCGCGCCGTGGCGACCGAGCCCGAGATCCTGCTGATGGATGAGCCCTGTTCGGCGCTCGACCCGATCGCCACCGCCCAGGTCGAAGAGCTGATCGACGAACTGCGCAGCCAGTATTCGGTGGTCATCGTCACCCACTCGATGCAGCAGGCCGCGCGCGTGAGCCAGAAAACCGCCTTCTTCCATCTCGGCAACCTCGTGGAATATGGCGAGACCGGCAAGATTTTCACCAACCCCGAAGACCCGCGCACCGAGAGCTACATCTCGGGCCGGATCGGGTAAGGAGCCACGCCATGAACGAACAACACATCGCCTCGGCCTATGACCGGGACCTCGAAGCTATTCAGGCGCTGATCATCAAGATGGGCGGGCTGGTCGAGGCCGCGATCCTTGACGGGACAGAGGCGCTTGCCACGCGCGACGTGGAACTGGCGGAGCGTGTGCGCAAGGGCGACAAGGCCGTGGACGAACTCGAAGAGCGCGTCAACGAAGAGGCCGCCCGCACCATCGCCCTGCGCGCCCCCGTGTCGCAGGACCTGCGCATCATCCTCTCGGTGCTCAAGCTCGCCGGCAGCCTCGAGCGGGTCGGCGACTATGCCAAGAACATCGCCAAGCGGACCTCGGTCCTGGCCGAGATGCGCCCGATCAGCGGGACCGAGACGACGCTGCGCCGCATGGCGCGCGACGTGCAGAACATGCTCAAGGACACGCTCGACGCCTTCATCGCCCGCGATGAAAAGCTGGCCCATGACGTGATCCTGCGCGATCTTGACGTTGACCAGATGTACAACGCCCTGTTCCGCGAATTCCTCACCTTCATGATGGAGGATCCGCGCAACATCACCGCCTGCATGCATCTGCACTTCATCGCCAAGAACATCGAACGCATGGGCGATCTGGTGACGAACATGGCCGAACAGGTGGTCTATATCACGACCGGTGTGCGCCCCGAGGACAACCGCCCGAAAAGCGACACGACGGCCTTTGTGACGGCGGTGGACTGACCCCAATGCGCCTGTCCCAACCCCACGTCCTGATCGTCGAGGACGAACCGGCACAGCGTGAAGTCCTCGCCTACAATCTGGAGGCCGAGGGCTACCGCACCAGCGCCGCCGAAAACGGTGAAGAGGCGCTGATGCTGGTCGCCGAGGACAAGCCGGACGTGATCGTGCTCGACTGGATGCTGCCCAATGTCTCGGGCATCGAGGTTTGCCGGCAGCTCAAGATGAAGTCCGAGACGCGCGATGTGCCGATCATCATGCTCTCGGCACGATCCGAAGAGGGCGACCGCGTGCGCGGCCTCGAGACCGGGGCCGATGACTATGTCGTGAAACCCTATGCGGTGAGCGAGTTGATGGCCCGCGTGCGCACCCAGTTGCGCCGCGTGCGGCCTTCGGCGATGGGTCAGGTGCTGATGTTCGAGGATATCCAGCTCGACGCCGAAACCCACCGCGTGAGCCGCGCCGGCAAGCCGCTCAAGCTAGGCCCGACCGAGTTCCGCCTGCTGTCAACCTTCATGGAAAAACCCGGCCGCGTCTGGTCGCGCGAGGCGCTGCTCGACCGGGTCTGGGGGCGCGACATCTATGTCGATACCCGCACCGTCGATGTCCACGTCGGCCGCCTGCGCAAGGTGCTGACACAGCACGGCCACCCCGACCCCCTGCGCACCGTGCGCGGATCGGGCTACGCGCTGGGCTAGGGGCTTTTCTTTCGGGCAGACTGTGGCATCCTGAGGCAAAAGGGGGCCGCCATGAGCCACGCAAACCCGGCCTTTGCCGATGCGGAATATGCCGACCGCCTGCAACGCACCCGCGTGGCGATGCAGGCCGCCGGCGTCGATGTGATCATCGCGACGGACCCGTCCAACATGGCCTGGCTGACCGGCTATGACGGATGGTCCTTCTACGTGCATCAGGCGGTGGTGCTGGGCCCCGCGGGCGATCCGCTCTGGTGGGGGCGGGCGATGGACGTGGCCGGCGCGCGGCGCACGGTGTTCATGTCCGATGACCGGATCGCGGGCTATGATGACAGCTATGTCCAGAACCCCGCCAAACACCCGATGGAGACGCTGGCGAGGCTCATTGCCGCGCAGGGCTGGGATGGCTTGCGCATCGGCGTCGAGATGGACAATTACTATTTCAGTGCAGCCGCTTACCAATCACTCCTCATGCATTGCACGAAGGCGCGATTTGTCGATACGACCGGTCTGGTGAACTGGCAGCGCGCGGTCAAGAGCGCGACCGAAATCACCTATATGCGCCGCGCCGCCCGGATCGTGACCGCCATGCACGCCCGGATCGCCGCGCTGGCCGAACCAGGCCTGCCCAAGAATGCGCTGGTGGCCGAGATCTACCGCAGTGGCATTCTTGGCGCAGACGGGCACTGGGGCGACTATCCGGCCATCGTGCCGATGGCGCCCTCCGGCCTTGACGCCACCGCGCCGCACCTCACCTGGGACGACACGCCGCTGCGGGCAGGGGAGGCCACCTTTTTCGAGATCGCCGGCGCCTATCGCCGCTATCAATGCCCGCAGTCGCGCACACTCTTTCTCGGTCAGCCGCCCCAGCGCTACCGCGACGCCGCCGCCGCCGTGGCCGAGGCCACGGACGCCGTGCTCGACATGGCGCGGCCGGGGCGCACGTGCGCCGAAGTGGCGCAAACCTTCAACAGCACGCTGGCGCGGCACGGTTTCACCAAGGACAGCCGTTGTGGCTATGCCATCGGGCTCAGCTATCCGCCCGACTGGGGCGAACGGACCATGTCCTTGCGCGCCGACGACCACACGGCGCTGGTCGCAGGCATGACATTCCACTTCATGCCCGCGCTCTGGCTCGACGATGGCGGGATCGAGATCACAGAGCCGATCCTCATCACCGAAATCGGCTGCGAAAAGCTCTGCGACACACCGGGCGGATTGCTGGTCAAAGCGTGACGCCAGGCTTCTTTGTGCTACAAATACTCCCGCCGGAGGCAGGCTTGCCCGGGGATGGGCGGGCGTCACTTGCGGCGGTCCCGGAGCAAAATCCCGAGCATATCTGGATTTCGCATAATCAGTATTATGTTACCAAAGCGACGCGCAACTTTTCCGTTTCGGTCTTGACTGCATTGCTGCTAGAACCCTGAAAATGAAACCCCTGTCGCTGCTGATCCTCAATGGACCCAACCTTAATTTGCTGGGCACACGCCAGCCCGAGGTCTATGGCTCCACCACACTCGCCGATATCGAGGCGCTGTGTCATGCCGCTGCCGCGCCGCTTGGCGCGCGCGTCGATTTTGCCCAGTCCAACCACGAAGGCGTTCTGATCGACATGATCCATGCCGCGCGTGGCACGCATGACGGCATCATCCTCAACGCCGGCGCTTATACCCATACCTCGGTGGCGCTGATGGATGCGCTGCGCTCTGTCGCCTTGCCGGTGGTCGAAGTGCACCTGTCCAATATCCACGCCCGCGAAGAGTTCCGCCACAAGTCCTTTATCGCGCCCGTCGCGCTGGGCCAGATCTGCGGCTTTGGCGCCGCCGGCTATGCGCTGGCGATCGAGGCGCTGTGCGGCCATGCAAGATCCGCGGAAAAGGTTTGAAAACCATGGGATTGGCGGGCTATCTTGATCTACTGACCAATGCCCAGACGGTCGAGGATCTCTGGTCGCTGCATAGCGAAAAGATGGCAACCTACGGGTTCGACCGGCTGATCTTCGGCCTCACGCGCTACCGTTCGGGAACCTCGCTGGGCGATCCGCAGGACTGGGTCGTGCTCACCACCCAGCCTGCCGACTACATGGGGCCCTTCATCGAGGAAGGCCTGTATTTCCACGCGCCGATGTTCAAATGGGCGCTCGAGAATGATGGCGCCTGTTCCTGGCGCTGGATGGAAGAGATGGCACGCGCGGACGGCTTTACCGCATCCGAACGGCGCGTGCTCGAATTCAACCGCCGCAAGGGCGTCACTGCCGGCTACACCGTCAGTTTCCGCTCGGTCTCGGCCCGTTGCAAGGGCGCCGTGGCCCTGACAGCCCGCGCTGGCATGACCCAGGACGCGGTCGAACAGGTCTGGGCGCGCCACGGCGAAGAGATCATCGTGATGAACAACGTGGCCCATCTCAAGCTGCTCACCCTGCCCTATAGCGGTGCCCGCCATCTGACGAAACGGCAACGCGAGGTGCTCGAATGGGTCGGCGACGGCAAGACGACGCAGGATATCGCGCTGCTGCTGGGCCTGACCGCCGCCACGGTCGAAAAACACCTGCGTCTGGCGCGCGAGGCTCTTGACGTGGAAACGACGGCGCAGGCCGTGCTCAAGGCGGCGTTCTACAACCAGATGTTCATTCTGGAGCCCTGATCGCGCAATATCCGCCAATCCGACGCTGCATCACATGACAGGAAATGTCGGCTGGTAGGGTTTCCCTGACTACGCTGACGCAACGTCAGATGGCATGGTGTTCATGTTCCGTGAGTGGTGGCCTAAGGCCAGGGAACAGCGGGTCGGACCCCTTGCGATTACAAGGATAGCCGACCCGCATCCGGGCAACCGGAGAACGTGTTGCGAGAGTGTTTGCACTGACGTTGACAGTGACCGGCCGATGTCCGCGCATCCCCATCATGGCGGCGCATCGGTCCGCGACGGCACCGCAGTATTCCCGATGCGGTGCCGTCCACCCCTGCCCGGCCAGCGCGGGACAAGCCATGAAAAACGCCGCCTGCATGGGCAAGCGGCGTTTGTTTTCCGTAGCTTGCGACGCGAACTTAAGCCTTTGCGACTTTCGCGACTTCGGCGGCGAAGTCCTCTTCGACCTTTTCGATACCCTCGCCGACCTCGAGCCGGACAAAGCCCAGGATCTCGACCCCGGCAGCCTGCGCGGCAGCGGCCACAGTCAGGTCGGGGTTCACCACAAAGGCCTGCCCCATCAGCGTCGATTCCGCGATGAACTTCTTCATCCGGCCGGGGATGATGTTGTTCTGGATCACATTCTCGGGCTTCGGCTTGGCCGAGGTGGTGTTTTCTTCCAGCGCCTTGGCGGTCTGGATCTCGCGTTCCTTCTGCAGCACGGCGGGGTCCATGTCGGCCTCGGACAGCGCCACCGGATTGGCGGCGGCGACGTGCATGGCGATCTGCCGGCCGATGCCGTTGTCCGCGCCCTTGAGCGCCACCAGAACACCGATCTTGCCCATGCCGTCGGCGGCGGGGTTGTGCACATAGCTCACCACCACATCGCCTTCGATGCCGGCCATCCGGCGCAGCGTCATGTTTTCGCCGATCTTGGCAATGGCATTGGTGATGACCGTGCTGACCGGCGTGCCGTCGATTTCAGCCGCCTGCAGCGCCTCGAGGTTGTCGGCCCCCAGCGCCGTCGTCG
This sequence comes from Rhodobacterales bacterium, assembly GCA_009993005.1. GTDB lineage: Bacteria > Pseudomonadota > Alphaproteobacteria > Rhodobacterales > Rhodobacteraceae > JAACUH01. Next base: position 10,525 of record JAACUH010000100.1, on the reverse strand, counting down.
CGATCGCCGCGACCATCCCCTGGAATTCCGCATTCTTGCCGACGAAATCGGTCTCGGAGTTCACCTCGACCGCGACGCCCCTGCCCCCGGCCACAGCCACACCCACCAGACCTTCGGCCGCCGTGCGGCCCGATTTCTTGGCAGCATTGGCCAGACCCTTGGTCCGCAGCCAATCGAGCGCGGCCGCCATGTCGCCATCGGTCTCGGTCAGCGCCTTCTTGGCATCCATCATGCCTGCGCCGGTTGTTTCGCGCAGTTCCTTCACCATTGCAGCGGTGATCGCCATCTCAGTCTCTCCTTGGAAAGGGTCTCCGGGCGGGGTATCCCCCGGCCCGGTATCAGTCATGTGACAAGGCGGCCTGCGTCAGAGCGCGGCGGCTTCCTCGGCCAGCGCATCCTCGGCCAACTGCTCCATCGCCCCCATGTCCACGCCGGCGGCGCCAAGCTGAGCGCTCATCCCGTCAAGCGCGGCGCGGGCGGCGAGATCGCAATAGAGCTGGATCGCGCGGGCGGCATCGTCATTGCCGGGGATGACATAGTCGATCCCGGCGGGCGAGCAGTTGCTGTCCACGACGGCCACGACCGGGATGCCCAGCTTTTTCGCTTCGAGGATCGCCAGATCCTCCTTGTTCACGTCGATGATGAAGATGAGGTCCGGCACGCCGCCCATCTCGCGGATCCCGCCCAGCGAGGCCTGCAGCTTGGTCTGCTCGCGCTCCATGCCCAGACGCTCTTTCTTGGTCAGGCCCTCAAAGCCGCGCTCGGAGGCTTCGTCGATCTGCTTGAGCCGGGCGATGGATTGCGACACGGTCTGCCAGTTGGTCAGCGTGCCACCGAGCCAGCGATGGTTCATGTAGAATTGCGCCGACTTCTCGGCAGCTTCCGCAATCGCCTTCTGCGCCTGCCGCTTGGTGCCGACAAAGAGAATGCGGCCGCCGCGCGCGACGGTGTCGCGGATGACCTGGAGCGCCTGGTCGAGCATCGGCACGGTCTGGGTCAGGTCCAGAATGTGGATGCCGTTGCGCGCGCCATAGATGTAGGTCTGCATGCGCGGGTTCCAGCGCGCGGTCTGGTGGCCGAAGTGAACGCCTGCTTCAAGCAGCTGGCGCATGGTGAACTCGGGAAGAGCCATGTCCGTTTTCCTTTCCGGTTTATGCCACGACGGAGGATCAGGGCTCATGCCCCAACCGGTGGACCGCCCGGGATGTCTCCCCGAAAAGCCCGCCTCCGTCTGCGAAGTGTGCCGCCCTTACCCGCCGGCGCATGGAATGGCAAGTGCGGATGCCTCCGGCGGGAGTATTTGGGGCACAGAGAAGCGAAACCCGCGGCTTCTCTGTGCCCCAAATACTCATATTTCGAGGGCGCCACCGGGAATGCCGCGACTTTTAGAGAAACACCCGCTCCACAAACCACCAGCCGCCGACAAGCGCGATGGCGACCGAGGCGGGTGTGGCGATGGCACGGCGGTACCAGTCGCGCCCGCCGAACCAGTAGGCGACAAGCGCAAAGGCCGTGGCGATCACGGCCAACTGGCCCAGTTCGACACCGATGTTGAAGCCGATCAGCGCCGGGATGAAGGCGCCCTGCGGCAGGCCGAATTCGCCCAGCACCGAAGCAAAGCCGAGCCCGTGCAACAGGCCGAAGGCGAACACCACCACCGGCCTCCAGCGGCTGAGACCCTGGGTGAAGATATTCTCGACCGCGACAAAGACGATGGAGGCGGCGATCAGCGGCTCCACGATGCTGCCGGGCACGGAGACATAGCCCAGCGCCGCGAGCGCCAGTGTCAGCGTATGCGCGAGCGTGAACGCCGAAACCTGCAGCAGTAACGGGCGCATCTGTGTGGACAGGAAGAACAGGCCAAGGACGAAGAGGATATGATCGAGCCCCTTGGGCACGATATGGTCGAACCCCACCGGGATGTAGTTGAAGAAGGTCTGCCACAGCCCCGCCTGATCGCCCCCCGCCAACCGGACCGGATCGCTGAGCGCGCCGGCCTCGAGATAGCCGTCATAGGGCGCATCGACCCCCTGCTGGCGGATCACGAGGGTGCCAAAGGCGCGGTCCCAGCCGATCTGCACGGCCTGCGCGCCCGCCGGCAAGGCCGCGTCAAAGCGCAGGATCGAGGGGCGCGGGACCCCGACATCCCCGGTGGCGGGGATCTCGACGCCGACCAGCACGGGGGACATGTCGGTGCCATCGACGCGGATGGTCATGCGCGCGGCCATCTGCGGCCAGAAGGCGGTGAACATCGCCTCCATGTCGTCGGGTGGCAAGGCGCGCAGGCTGTCGTAGTCTGCAGCCTGCGGCGCGGCGTCGGTATCGGCGAGATCGGTGAGGTCGATCCCTGCCACGAAGCTCTCGAGATTGGCCTGCACCTCGAAGCGGAGCAGTTGGCCCTCCTGCGTCATGTCGGCGATGGCCGGAAAGACCTCATGCGCCCGCAGGCTCTGCGTGAGCAGCAGACAGAGCAACAGCGCGCTTGACATGGCGCGCCAGAGCCACACCCTTGGCACGAACCGGGAGAATACAACCATGCGTCTGCTTGCCTTTTGTCTTGCTCTTCTGACCACGCCAGCGCTGGCGCATGAACTCTGGATCGAACCCGAAGGCTACCTCATAGAGCCGGACGGTAGGCTCGTGGCGCGGCTTGTCAACGGGCAGCATTTCGACGGGATCGACATCGCCTATTTCCCGCAGCGCATTGTCCGCTTTGAAGTGATGCTGGGCGATGAGGTCGCCCCGGTCGAGGCGCGCATGGGTGCAAACCCCGCGATGGACAGTGCCCCTCTGGGCGAAGGGCTGCACCGGGCGGTCTATGTCTCGACCGTTTCGGTGGTGAAATACGCCGATTATGCCGCCTTTGACCGCTTTGTCGCGCACAAGGACTTTCAGGCGGTGCGCGAGCGGCATCTGTCGCGCGGCCTGCCCGAGGCGGATTTTGGCGAGGCCTATACCCGCTACAGCAAGGCGCTGATCGGGGTCGGTGACGCGGCGGGCGATGATGCGCGCGCGGGGCTCGCGGTCGAGATCGTGGCGCTCGACAACCCCTATACCGCCGATCTGGCCGGGGGGATGCGGGTGCAGGTGTTCTGGCAGGACGGGGTCGAGGCCTACAGCCAGGTCGAACTCTTTGACAAGGCGCCCGATGGCAGCGTGACCATCACCCTGCACCGCACCAATGCCGAAGGGATCGCCATCCTGCCCGTGCAGCCCGGTCACAGCTACCTCGCCGATCATGTCGTGCTGCGCGCGCCGTCGGCGGCGCTGGCGGAAGAGACCGGCGCGGTGTGGGAGACACTCTGGGCCGCGCTGACATTTGCGGTGCCGGCGGCCGTGGCGGATTGACGGCGCAGAGGCCCTGCGCCAATGACGGCGCATGACCGGCACACCCGACATTCTCTGCATCGGCTCTGTCCTGTGGGACGTGATCGGGCGCACGGCGAGCCAGATGCGGCTGGGCGCCGATGTGCCGGGCCGTATCACCCGCTTGCCGGGCGGGGTGGCGATGAACATCGCGATGACGCTGCGCCGCTTTGGCATGCGCCCTGCCCTGCTCTCTGCCATCGGCCGCGACGCCGAGGGGGACGAGCTGGTGGCGCAGTCCGCACGGATGGGCCTTGTGACCGGCCACCTTTACCGGTCTGACGATCTGCCGACCGATGTCTATATGGCGATCGAGGGCGCGGGCGGGCTGGTGGCAGCGATTGCCGATGCCCATTCACTCGAACAGGCGGGGGCCAAGATCCTCGCGCCGCTGGCCGATGGCCGTCTGGGGTCTGCCCAAACGCCCTGGGCGGGCCTTGTGGCGCTGGACGGGAACCTGACGCCGGACCTGCTGGCCGAGATCGCGCAGTCGCCGCTCTTTGCACGCTCCGACCTGCGGGTCGCGCCAGCGAGCCCGGGCAAGGCCGCGCGCCTGCTGGCGTTGCTGGGGCATCCGTCGGCGACGCTTTATGTCAACCTCGAAGAGGCGGGCATCCTGTGCAATCGCGTCTTTGACAGTGCCGCGGCGGCGGCGGCGGGGCTCTGCGCGCGCGGGGCGCACCGGGTGCTGGTCACAGATGGCGGGCGCGCGGCGTCCGAGGCCTGCGGCGCGCGGCGGCTCACCCTGATCCCGCCGCAGGTGCAGGTCGCGCGTGTGACCGGGGCGGGCGACACATTCATGGCGGCGCATGTCGCGTCCGAGGCGCAGGGGCTGGACCCGGCCGCGGCGCTGGCCCGCGCGGTCGAGGCGGCGGCGACATTCGTATCAGGAGAGACACCATGACCGTTCCGATGACATTCTCGCCCGAAGTGGCGGCCGCGCAGGCGGCCGGGGCGCCCATCGTCGCGTTGGAAAGCACGATCATCACCCATGGCATGCCCTGGCCGCAGAACGTCGAGACCGCCCGCGCGGTCGAGGCCGAGGTGCGCGCCGCAGGTGCCGTGCCCGCCACCATCGCGGTGATCGCCGGGCGGCTGCATATCGGGCTGACGGACGGGGAGCTTGATACGCTGGGCCAGGCGCGGCAGGTGGCAAAGCTGTCGCGCGCCGACATGGCGGCCTGCATCGCCACGGGGGGCACCGGCGCCACGACGGTGGCCGCCACGATGATCGCGGCGCGGCTTGCCGGTATCGCGGTCTTTGCCACCGGCGGCATCGGCGGGGTCCATCGCGGGGCAGAGAGCACATTCGACATCTCGGCCGACCTGCAGGAGCTAGCCCAGACCCCGGTGACGGTGGTGGCGGCCGGGGCCAAGGCGATCCTCGATCTGCCCAAGACCTATGAGGTGCTCGAGACGCTGGGCGTGCCGGTGATCGTGTTCGGACAGGACAGCCTGCCCGCCTTCTGGTCGGCCACGTCGGACCTGCCCGCGCCGCTGCGCATGGACAGCGCGGCCGAGATTGCGGCGGCGCATGTGATGCGCGGCGCGATGGGGCTGCCCGGCGGGCAGCTTGTCGCCAATCCGATCGGGGCCGCACACGAGATCCCGGCCGCGCAACTGGCGCCCTACATCGCGCAGGCGCTGGCCGAGGCGCAGGCGGGGGGGATCGCGGCCAAGGCGGTCACGCCATTCCTGCTCGACCGGCTTTTCGTGCTGACCGAGGGCCGCTCGCTCACCGCCAATATCGCGCTGGTGCGGGGCAATGCGCGACTTGCCGCCGGGATCGCGGCGGCGCTGGCGGGCGGGGCGGCGCCGGTGGGCGGGGCGGCGGCGGCGGGCGGGGCAAAATAACACCCTGGCAGGGCCGGCGCTGTCATTGCAGTGTCGCGGCACCGGGCCTAGATACGAGGCTGTGATCCTTGCAGGACGGCATTCGTGACAACGCCCGATCCCTCAAAGCGCCGCTTCAGCCTGCTTGGCGGGCTGCGCAACAATTTCCTTGCCGGCGTGGTCGTGATCGCGCCCATCGGCCTGACGGTCTGGCTGATCTGGACCGTGGTCGGCTGGGTCGATGGCTGGGTGCTGCCCTTTGTGCCCGAGCCCTACAAGCCCGGAGCGCTGATCAACCGCTGGTTCGGCGGCGAGGGCGAGGACATGATCGCGCTCAACCCGCGGGGCGTCGGCGTGATCTTTTTCCTGGTGTTCACCGTGCTGGTGGGCTGGATCGCCAAGGGGCTGGTGGGCCGGTCCTTCATCCGTTGGGGCGAGAGCCTCGTCGGCCGGATGCCGGTCGTGCGCTCGATCTACAATGGGGTCAAGCAGATTGCCGAGACCGTCTTTGCCCAGACCGAGACCAGTTTCGACAAGGCCTGCCTGATCCAGCATCCGCGCCCCGGTGTCTGGGCCATCGCCTTTATCTCGACCACGGCCAAGGGCGAGGTGCTGCGCAAGCTGGGCGCGCAGGACGAGATCCTGACCGTGTTCATGCCGACCACGCCCAACCCGACCTCGGGGTTCCTGCTGTTCCTGCCGCGCAGGGATATCATCGAACTGGACATGAGCGTCGAGGATGCGGCCAAGCTGGTGATTTCGGCCGGGCTGGTCTATCCCGCCGACCGCGACGCCCCGGGCGAAGCCGCGCAGGTCCTGCCGGAGCGACAGGAGAAGCGGGGCTAGGGCCCTGTCCCGACAGCGGCGGCGCAAGCGGCGGTGATGGATGCCTTCGGCGAGGATATTTTGGGCAAGATGAAGCGATGGCGCGTGGTCTGACGTGACGGGTGCGGCTCTCACCGGTTTTGTGACGGGGTTGTCCTTGATCCTCGCCATCGGGGCGCAGAACGCCTTTGTGCTGCGTCAGGGGCTGCTCCGCGCGCATGTGTTTGCGCTCTGCCTGTTCTGCGCCGCCTCGGATGCGCTGCTGATCGGCGCGGGTGTGGCGGGCTTTGGCGCGGTCGTCGCGCGCTTTCCCGCGCTGCCGGCGGTGATGACATGGGGCGGGGCGGGGTTTCTGGCGGTCTATGGCGCGCTGCGGCTGCGCGCCGCGCTGCGGGGCGACTATGCGATGGTGCTGGCCGGGCAGTCGGCAAGCCTCGGGCGCACGATCGCGATCGCGGCGGGGTTCACCTGGCTCAACCCGCATGTCTATCTGGATACGCTGGGGCTGATCGGGGCGATCTCGACCCGCTATGAGGGCGACGCGGCGCGGATCGCCTTTGGGGTGGGCGCGATCACGGCGTCATTCCTGTTTTTCTTTTCGCTGGGCTATGGCGCGCGGTTGCTGGCCCCCGTGATGCAATCGGCCAGGGCCTGGCAATGGCTCGATGCCGGCATCGGGGTCGTGATGTGGGCTCTGGCCGCAGGGCTGGTGTTGCACCGCTAGCCGAACATCGCGGCCATATCGACCGAGGACCGCTGGTTCAGGTCGCCCTTGTGTGCCCGGACAAAACGGTCGGCCGCAGCGAAACCCGCATCGCGCAGGCGCGCGAGGATCACCGGCACCGCGACGGTCTTGGTCGCCACGTTGAGGTCGTTCATCAGCGCGTCATCCGCAATCATGTGCAGCAGCACGCCCTTCTTGGCGCCGCGCGCGACCACGCCTTCCCCCAGCAGGCGATTGACGAAATGGATCGCGCGCATTTCGCGCAGGAGCGAGGCGTTGAAGCTGATCTCGTTGATGCGGTTCTGGATTGCCAGCGTGTCATAGGGCAGCGCATCGCGGTAGAGCGGGTTGACGTTCACCACCACGATGTCGTCGGGCAGATCGGGTGCAAAGAGCGGAAAGAGCGCCGGGTTGCCGGTATAGCCGCCATCCCAATAGGCCTCGATGCGGCCAGTGGCGGGGTCTTCGATCTCGACCGCCTGGAACAGGGTCGGCAGGCAGGCCGACGCCAGGATCGCCTCCGGCGTGATCTCGTCGCCGCGAAAGACCTTGATCTTGCCGCTGCGCACGTTGGTGGCACCGATGAACAGCGCCGGACCGGCGCTCGCGCAGACAGCCTCGAAGCGGAACCCCTCGACGATGCGGCGCAGCGGGTTTTGCAACATCGGCCCGAAGGCATAGGGCGACAGCGACCGCTCCAGCGCCTCTACGGCGGCAAAGGCGGGCGAATAGCGCAGCGCCTGCGCCAGCGCGGGCACCGATGGCGCGAGCGCGGTGAGCCACGCGGCCCAGACCGGGCCTGTCACCGCGCCAACCTGTTCCCACAGCGACGCGAGTTCGGCCCTCGCCCCGGCACGCCCGCCGGCGATCATCCCGGCCTTGAAGGCGGCGGCGTTCATCGCCCCCGCCGAAGTGCCCGAAATCGCCGCAACCTCGATGTCGGGCGCGTCGAGCAGACGGTCCAGCACGCCCCAGGTAAAGGCGCCATGCGCACCGCCCCCTTGCAGCGCGAGGTTGACGCGGATCATAGCGCGGTCCAGCCGCCATCGACGCTGATCGTCGTGCCGGTGATCTGCGCGGCCGCGTCCGAGCACAGGAATACCGCCGTCTGGCCAAGCTGGCCCACTGTCGCGAATTCCTTGGACGGCTGGCGTTCGAGCAGCACCTTTTCGATCACCTCCTCGCGGCCCATGCCGTATTTCGCCATCGTGTCGGGGATCTGCGCCTCGACCAGCGGGGTGAGGACATAGCCCGGGCAGATCGCATTGGCGGTGATCGGCTCCCGCGCGGTTTCGAGCGCGGTCACCTTGGTGAACCCCACCATCCCGTGTTTCGCTGTGACATAGGCGCTCTTGTAGGGGCTGGCGGTCAGGCCATGGGCAGAGGCGATGTTGATCACCCTGCCCCAGCCGGCCTTGCGCATCAGCGGCAGCGCAACCGCAGTGGTGTGAAAGGCCGAGGACATGTTGATCGCGATGATCGCGTCCCATTTCGCGGCCGGAAAATCCTCGATCGCACAGACATGCTGGATACCGGCGTTATTGACGAGGATGTCGCAGACGCCGGCCCGTTCAACCAGCGCGCGGGCCTCCTCGCCCTTGGACATGTCGGCCTGGATATAGCGGGCGGTGACGCCGTATTCGGCCGCAATATCGCGGGCGGCGGCGTGATCCTCGGGCGAATCGGAGAACGAGTTGAGCACCACATCCGCCCCCGCCCGCGCGAGTTCGCGCGCGATGCCGAGTCCGATGCCCGAAGTCGATCCGGTGATGATGGCGGTCTTGCCGTGAAGTGACATGAAACTTTTCCCTCTCTGTGCGCCATTGGGCCTGTGCCGCATGGGCGCGCTTGCCCCGCTCATGCGCCTTGCCCTGACAGATGGCCCGTTGCCGCCGGGCGCCGCAACCCACGATTGCCATGACTTCGGGCAATGCCCGCCGGCGTCCGGCCAAAAAAAACGCCCGCACGAAGCGGGCGTTGAGTTATTGAGGCAGGTTTCATACAGGCAAGAAACCTATCGAGCAGTGAGATACTTATAGGCAATCCCGCGCCGCTCTCCAAGCTAAAAGTTTGATAATGCACGAACGCCGCAGTAGGCTGGGCGCCAACAAACACTGGGAGCAGAGGGATTGTCGCCAAAATGACATCAGAGTTTTTCGTGAAACTGCGCGGGTTTGCCGCAGCGCTTGCCCTCGTCCTGGGCGCAGGCGGGGCGCTGGCCGAGCCGATGCATGGCATAGCTATGTATGGCGACCCGGCCCTACCACCCGATTTTGTGGCCCTGCCCTATGCCAACCCTGACGCGCCGCGCGGCGGGCGGGTGGTCACGGCCGAGGTCGGCACCTTTGACAGCCTCAATCCCTACATCCAGAAGGGCAGCGTCCCCTGGCAGCTCACCTTCATGATTTCCGAAAGCCTGATGGGCCGCAGCCTCGACGAACCCTTCAGCCTCTACGGCCTTCTGGCCGAATCGGTCGAGACCGGCCCGAATCGCGAATGGGTCGAATTCGTGCTGCGCCCGGAGGCGCGGTTTTCCGACGGCAGCCCGGTGACGGTCGAGGATGTGATCTGGTCCTATGAGACGCTGGGCACCCAGGGCCATGGCCGCTACGCCGGCTTCTGGACCAAGGTCGCGCGCATCGAGGCCACCGGTGAGCGGTCGGTGCGCATCACCTTTGCCGAAGAGGACCGCGAACTGGCGCTGATCGCGGGCCTGCGTCCGATCCTGCAAAAGGCCCAATGGGAAGGCCGTGATTTCGCCGAAAGCGGGCTCGATGTCATCCCCATCACCTCGGGCCCCTATGTCGTGGCCGACTTCGAGGCGGGTCGCTACGTCACCCTGCGCCGCAATCCCGACTACTGGGGCGCCGACATCCCCTTTCGCCGGGGCATGATGAACCTTGACGAGGTGCGGTTCGACTTTTTCGGCGACGAGACCGCGGCCTTCGAGGCGTTCAAGACCGGCGAGGTGAACTTTACCCGCGAGACCAACGTGGCGCGCTGGACCTCGCAATACGACTTTCCGCTGGTGCAGTCGGGCGACATCGTGATGACCGAGATGCCCCATCAGCGTCCCTCGGGCATGACCGGCTTTGTCATGAATACGCGCAAGCCGGTGTTTGCCGACTGGCGGGTGCGCGACGCGATGCTGCATGCCTTCAACTTCGAGTTCATCAATGAGGCGATGACCGGCTCCGCGCAGCCGCGCATCACCTCCTATTTCTCGAACTCGCCGCTGGGCATGGACGCTGGCCCCGCCACCGGCCGCGTGCTGGAACTGCTCGAACCCTTTGCCGCCGACCTGCTGCCCGGCGCGATCGAGGGCTACAGCCTGCCCGTGGGCGACGGCACCGAGCGCAACCGCCCCGGCACCACCGCGGCGCTGGCGCTTCTGGAAGAGGCCGGCTGGACGGTGCAGGACGGCGTGCTCAAGGACGCGGCCGGCACGCCTTTCACCTTCGACATCCTGTTGCAGACCGGATCGTCGGAGAATCAGGCGATCATCGACATGTTCGTGCAAAGCCTCACCCGGCTGGGCATCACGGCCACGGTGACCAATGTGGACGCCGCACAATATCGTGAACGCACCGATAATTACGACTTTGACATGACCTACTTCCGTCGCGCCATGTCGCTGTCGCCGGGCAATGAGCAGAACCTCTACTGGGGCACGCGTCAGGCCGACGACATCGGCGGACGCAACCTGATGGGCGTGAAATCCGAAGCGGTCGACAGCCTGATCAATGTCCTGCTGACCTCGGAGGAGCAAAGCGATTT
>JAACUH010000102.1:7368-7447 GCA_009993005.1 Rhodobacterales bacterium | reverse complement strand
GGGATCAATTCGGCCTTCATCCACGCGCGGCAGGTCAACCCCGATGTCGAGTTCAAGATTGTCTGGGCCTACACCTGGT
>JAACUH010000102.1:0-7302 GCA_009993005.1 Rhodobacterales bacterium | reverse complement strand
CATGGCCGAGTTCGCGCCGATGCCGCGTGTCTCTTCGATCATCGACAACTGGGCCCCCTATTACATTGCGCGCACGCAGGCCGTGATCGACGGCACCTGGGCGACCTCGAACACCTGGGACGGGATCGCGCAGGGCATGGTCGGGATCGGCGAGATCACTGACGCCGTGCCAGCCGAGGTCAAGGCGGCGGCCGAAGCCTTGCGCGATTCAATCGCTGCGGGCGATTACCACCCCTTCACCGGCCCGCTGAACCGCCAGGACGGCTCTGTCTGGTTGGCCGAGGGTGAAGTGGCTGACGACGGCACGCTGGCCGGGCTCAACTTCTACGTCGAGGGTATCGTGGGCAGCATCCCGCAATAGCCTGACAAACCTCGCGAACATCTCTCGAGGCCCGGCCATTGCGCCGGGCCTTTTTGCATCCGGCACGGCGGGGGTAAGAAACAGGGGCAAGAAACCGGTAGAACACAACTCAAGATTGGTATATTTGTATATCAGAATATTTGGGAGGAGATACCGATGGCGCATGTTGTAGTCCTGGGCGCGGGATTGGGCGGGTCGATCATGGCCTATGAATTGCGCGACCAGTTGCGCAAGGAGGACACGATCACGGTCGTGACCAAGGATCCGACCTATCACTTTGTCCCCTCGAACCCCTGGATCGCCGTGGGCTGGCGCGACCGCGCCGATGTGACGGTTGACCTCGCCCCGGTGATGAAGCGCAAGAAGATCGACTTCAAACCCGTCGCGGCGCAAAAGGTCCACCCGGAGGAAAACCGCGTCGAACTGGTCGATGGCACCTCTGTCGCCTATGATTATCTGGTGATCGCGACGGGGCCCGAGCTCGCCTTTGACGAGGTGCCGGGGCTGGGGCCGGAAGGGCATACGCAGTCGATCTGCCATATCGATCACGCGCTCAAGGCGCATGACGCCTTTGAGGAATTCTGCAAGAACCCCGGCCCGATCATCGTGGGGGCCGCGCAGGGCGCGTCCTGCTTTGGCCCGGCCTACGAGTTTCTGTTCATCCTCGAGACCGAACTGCGCCGGCGCAAGATCCGCGACAAGGTGCCGATGACCTTTGTCACGCCAGAGCCCTATGTCGGGCATCTCGGGCTCGACGGGGTGGGCGATACCAAGGGGCTGCTCGAGTCGGAAATGCGCGGCAAGCATATCAAGTGGATGACCTCGACGCGCATCGTCAAGACCGAAGCGGGCGTGATGACGGTCGAGGAGATCGCCGAGGACGGCAGCGTCAAGGCGACCAAAGACCTGCCCTTTGGCTATGCGATGATGCTGCCGGCGTTCCGCGGCATCGCGCCGGTGTCGGGCATCGCCGGCCTGTCGAACCCGCGCGGCTTTACCATCGTGGACCGCCACCAGCGCAACCCGACCTTTCCCAATGTCTTTGCCGTGGGGGTCTGCGTCGCGATCCCGCCGATGGGGCCCACGGCCGTGCCCTGCGGCGTGCCCAAGACCGGCTTCATGATCGAATCGATGGTCACCGCCACCGCGCATAACATCGGCGCGCTGGTGCGGGGAAAGGAGCCCGACGAGGTCGGCACCTGGAACGCGATCTGCCTGGCGGATTTCGGCGACGGCGGCATCGCCTTTGTCGCGCAGCCGCAGATCCCGCCGCGCAACGTGAACTGGTCGTCCTCGGGCAAATGGGTGCATATGGCCAAGATCGGGTTCGAGAAATATTTCATCCGCAAGCTGCGCAAGGGCACGTCCGAGCCGTTCTACGAATCGCTCGCGCTCAAGGTCATGGGCATCGACAAGCTCAAGGAAACCACCAAGGGCTGATCTTTGGAGGGGCAGGCGCGGCTTGCCCTTCCCCTTGGGCGCGGGGCGTGGCAGCCTGCGGGCATGACACATCTGCACAGCCTCGACGGCGCCCCGCTCTCATCGCTCACATTCGGCACGATGCAATTCGGTGGCCGCGCCGACGCGGACGAGAGCCGCGCGATGTATGACGCGGCACGCGCCGCGGGCATCACCCATTTCGACACCGCGACCGGCTATACCGAGGGCGCGTCCGAGACGCTTCTGGGGCAGTTCGTGGCGGGTGAGCGCGACGCGGTCTTTGTCGCGACCAAGGTGGGCTACGAGGGCGGCGCGGGGCCGGCCAATATCACCGCGCAATTCGAGGCGAGCCTGCGGCGGCTGGGGATGGAGCAGGTCGATCTGCTCTATCTGCATCGCTGGCATGACGACATGGTGCTGGAGGAGACCTTTGGCACGCTGGCCCGCTGGCAGGACCAGGGGCGGATCCGCCACATCGGCGTGTCGAACTATGCCGCCTGGCAGGTGATGAAGGCGCAGGGCGTGGCCGCGCGGCTGGGCACGCGGATCGACGTGATCCAGCCGATGTACAACCTTGTGAAGCGGCAGGCCGAGGTCGAGATCCTGCCGATGGCGCTGGATCAGGGGCTGTCGGTCTGCCCCTATTCGCCGCTGGGCGGCGGGCTGCTGACCGGCAAATATGCGGCCGGCGGCAGCGGGCGGCTGACCGAGGACGCGCGCTATGCCGCGCGCTATGCGCCGGGCTGGATGCATGAGGCCGCCGTGGGGCTCGCCGCGCTGGCGGCCCAGACCGGTGTCGCGCCGGCGACGCTGGCGGTGGCCTGGGCTGCCGCGCATCCCGCGCGGCCCGCGCCGATCATCTCGGCGCGGTCGCTCGATCAGTTGCGCCCCTCGCTCGCGGCGGCGGATTTCGTGCTGACACCCGCGCTTCATGCGCGGATCACCGCGCTGTCGCCTGCACCGGCACCCGCCACGGACCGGCTCGAAGAGGCCTGAGGGCCGGCGCCGGGGGCTTCGCGCCCCCGGACCCCCGCGGGATATTTGGGGCAAGATGAAGCGATGGGCGGGGTTCTGCCCGCGCCGGACGCGCGGGGGGTGACGGCGGGTGCGCTGTCGGGCATGATCGGCGCATGGGAAAGATGCAGGTCATCAAGGTTGCGGGTCTGGCTGGCGCATTGATGGTGCTGGCGGCCTGCGGGCCGCGCGGACCGCTGGTCGCGCGGGCGGCCGCGCCGGCGGTCGCGGTGAGCACAGCGGTGATCGCGCCGCAGTTTGGCGACGCGAACCCGCATGACTGGACCGGGCGGCGCCCCGAGAGCTATCCGGTGCACGGGATCGACCTGTCGCGCTATCAGGGAGAGGTCGATTGGCCCGTGGCGCACGCGGCGGGGGTCAATTTCGCCTTTGTCAAGGCCACCGAGGGCGGCGACCGGGTGGATCCGGCGTTTCGCCGCAACTGGGCCGGCGCCGGGGCGGCGGGGGTGGCGCGCGGGGCCTATCATTTCTTTTACTTCTGCACGCCGGCCGAGGATCAGGCGCGGCTGTTCATCGAGACGGTGCCGCGTGCGCGCGGCGCGCTGCCGCCGGTGCTCGACCTGGAATGGAACCACCTGTCGCCCTCCTGCCGCGAGCGCCCTGCCCCGGCCGTGGTGCGGGCGCAGGCGCGGATCTTTCTCGACAGGATCGAGCGGCATTACGGGCAGCGGCCGGTGATCTACACCACCCCCGATTTCTGGGAGACCAACGCCATCGGCGCGATGGGAGAGGAGGTCTGGCTGCGCGCGGTCGCGGACCATCCGTCCGTGCGCTATCCCGGCGTGCGCTGGACCTTTTGGCAATACAGCGGTACCGGGCTGGTGCCGGGGATCGCCGGGCGCACCGACCTCAACGTCTTTGCCGGCACGCCGGCGTCCTGGCGGGCCTGGCTTGCGGCGCGGTCGATCCCCTAGCCATCCGCCCGGATGCGGGCATTGGTCGGGTCATAGGGGCTGTCGGGCGCGACCTCGGCCTCCCAGATTTCGCGGAACATGCGCACCTTGAGCCGCGTGCCGGGCGTGGCGAGGTCGGGGCGGACATAGCCCATGCCGATGCTCTTGCCGAAGGCCACCGAGTAGCCGCCCGAGGTCAGGCGACCGGCGCGGCTGCCGTCGGGGGCGAGCAGAAGTTCGCGCCCCCAGGGGTCGGCATCGGCGGGGCCGTCGATCAGCAGGGTGACGCATTTTGACCTTATCCCAATGGCTTGCATCGCGTCCTTGCCGTGGAAATCCTTGGTCATGTCCACGAAGCGCGGCAGATCGGCCTCGAGCGGGGTGGCGTCGCGGCCCAGTTCGGTGCCGAAGGCGCGGTAGCTCTTCTCCTGCCGCAGCCAGTTCTGCGCGCGCGCGCCGACCAGCTTCATCCCGTGCCTTTCGCCGGCCGCGCTCAATTGATCGAACAGGTAGTTCTGCATCTCGATCGGGTGATGAAGCTCCCAGCCCAACTCGCCCGTATAGGCCACGCGGATCGCGCGGACCGGGCACATCCCCAGTTCGATATTGCGCGCCGACAGCCACGGGAACCGCTTGTTCGACAGGGCGGTGGCAGGGTCGGTGTCGCGGATCAGCTCCTTGAGAATGTCGCGCGACCTTGGCCCGGCGAGGGCGAACACACCCCATTTGGTGGTCACGTCCTCTATGTCCAGGCGGCCGAACGCGTCTTCCTTTTCCGTCACCGCCTTGTAGAGGAAATCCTCGTCATAGGCATGCCAGGCTCCTGCGGACACAAGGTAATAGTCGTTTTCGGCCAGCCGCACGATGGTATATTCGGTGCGGGTGGTGCCGGCCCGGGTCAGGGCATAGGTCAGGTTGATGCGGCCCACCGAGGGCAGCTTGTTGGTCGTGAACCAGTCGAGAAAGGCGGTCGCGCCGGGCCCCGACAGCCGGTGCTTGGCAAAGGCGGTCGCGTCGATCAGGCCGGCGGTTTCGCGGATGGCCCTGGCCTCTTCCACCGCATATTGCCACCAGCCGCCGCGCCGGAAGCTGCGGCTCGCATGGTCGTCAAACCCTTGGGGGGCGTAGTAAATCGGCCTTTCCCAGCCGTTCACCTGACCGAATTGCGCGCCGCGCGCCTTCTGGCGGTCATAGGCGGGGGCGGTGCGCAAGGGGCGGGCTGCCGGGCGTTCTTCATCGGGGTGATGCAGGATAAAGACGTGGGAATAGCATTCCTCGTTCTTGCGGATCGCATATTCGGTCGTCATCCACGACCCGTAGCGCTTGGGGTCGAGGCTTGCCATGTCGATCTCGGCCTCGCCCTCGACCATCATCTGGGCGAGGTAATGGCCGGTGCCGCCGGCCGCGGTGATGCCAAAGCTGAAACCTTCGGCCAGCCACATGTTGCGCAGGCCCGGCGCGGGGCCGACCAGCGGGTTGCCATCGGGGGTATAGCAGATCGGGCCGTTGAAGTCGTCCTTGAGCCCCACCGTTTCCGACGACGGGATGCGGTGGATCATCGAGAGGTATTCGGCCTCGATCCGGTCAAGGTCGAGCGGAAAGAGGTCGGCGCGGAACGTATCGGGCACGCCATGGGCAAACCGCGCCGGCGCGCCGTCCTCATAGGGGCCGAGGATCCAGCCGCCGCGTTCCTCGCGCACATACCAGCGCGCATCGGCGTCGCGCAGCACGGGGTGTTCGGGATGGGTCTTGCGATAATCCACCAGTGCCGCGTCGGGTTCGGTCACGATGAACTGGTGCTCGACCGGGATCGCGGGGATCTTGATGCCCAGCAGGCGCGCGGTGCGCTGCGCATGGTTGCCGGTGGCGGTGACGACATGTTCGGCATGGATCACCACCTGTTCGCCGGACGGCACGAGGTTGTTGCCCTGTTCGACCATCTTCGTGGCCGTGACGGCCCAATGGTCGCCCTGCCAGGCATAGGCATCGACCTGCCATTTCTGTTCGATCGTCACGCCCCGCTGCCGCGCGCCGCGCGCCATCGCCATCGTCACATCGGCGGGGTTGATGTAGCCGTCGGTGGGGTGAAAGATCGCGCCCTGAAGGTCATCGGTGCGCACCAGCGGCCAGCGGTCGCGGATCTCGCGCGGGGTCAGCCATTCAAAGGGCACATCGCAGGTCTCGGCCGTGGTGGCATAGACCATGTATTCGTCCATCCGCGCCTGCGTCTGCGCCATGCGCAGGTTGCCGACCACGGCGAAACCGGCATTGAGCCCCGTTTCGGCCTCGAGCGATTTGTAGAAATCGACCGAGTATTTGTGGATATGGGTCGTGGCAAAGCTCATGTTGAACAGCGGCAACAGCCCCGCCGCGTGCCAGGTTGACCCGGCGGTCAGCCTGTCTCGCTCGATCTGCATCACATCGTCCCAGCCCGCGCGCGCCAGATGGTAGGCGATCGAGGTGCCGACCGCGCCACCGCCGACAACCAGAGCTTTGACATGGGTCTTCATGGGCCGCGACTCCCTCGTGCCGTGATTTGCGAGCAATCTGGCGCAAACCGGGTCCGGGGGCGAGAGGGGGCCGACGCCTTCGCGGCTGAAAGCGACCTGTCGCGCCTCAGTTACCGATCCGGCAACGGCGCACGCCGTTCTCGATCACGCAGGTCGTGCCGCCCCTGGTCGCGATGCCACGCTGCACCGTCACTTCCGCGGCCTGTTCTGCGCCCTGCGCGCTGAGCGAGCCATTGGCGACCAGCGCGTTCAGCGCCTCCTGCAACGCAGCGTCCTCGGCGGCCGTGTTCCCCTCCACGCTGTCGGGCAGCAGGGCCCAGGCGCCTGTGTCGGCGCCTGTGTCGGCAAACTGGGACATCGCCCCCAGCCGGTCGCGCAAGGCCAGCGTGCGCTCGCCGAACCAGGGATCGGGCGCTTCGTTCGTGGCATGCAGCGCGGTGAGGTCGATCTGTTCGAGCAGCGCCTGAAGATCGGCCGGATCGGTGTTGACCGCGGCGACAAAGATGCTCACCTGACGGCCGACATAGGCCTGATAGCGGTGATAGGCGACGGGGAACTCCTCGCGCGTTCTGGTGATCGTGTTCGTTTGCGCCCACTTCTTGAACAACACACCCGGTGCGGCGATCAGCGACCCGGCAGGCAGGTCGCCATCGGGGGTGAGCCACATGCCGCGCAGCCGCTCGGCAACGATGAAACCGGGTTCGTCCATATCATTGGGCGGGGTAAAGTTGATTTGGATGATGACCACCGCGTCGCCACGCCGAAAGGTCTGCACCGCCGCCTTGTTGCGCGACCTCGATGCGGCCTGGACAAAGCTCGTGGTGATATCGTTGTTGGTCGAGACCGAGATCAGCGTCTCGCGGTAGGGCTCGCCGGTTATCTCGGCGCTGTCGGCCTGCCTATAGTCCGACCGCGCCCAGCCATTGGTGCCATCAGCCGGCAAGAGCGACGGAAGGCTGGTCTTGGGGTCGGGCTTGATCGCGCCGATGACCTCGACCAGATTGTCCAGGACCGCGCCAGAGACCTGCAAGACCGTCCGCTCCGGACCTGCCTTCTTCATCTC
>JAACUH010000132.1 GCA_009993005.1 Rhodobacterales bacterium | reverse complement strand
GAGGACCCCGACAACAAGATCGGGCGCCCGCGTCAGCTCTACACCGGCGCCGCCGCGCGCGACTATGTCGAGGTGGAGAGCCGCTGAGGCGGTCTCGTGGTCCCGCCGCAGGCGGGGCTGCACATCGGGCGGGGCGGCGGTGGGGTTAAGGGGTCACCGCAACCTTCAACACCCCGTCTCGCTGATTGACGAACAGTTCGTATGCAGCCTCGATGTCGTCGAGCTTGTAGTGATGGGTCACCATCGCGCCCAGATCGACCTGCCCTGACTCGATCACCGACATCAGGCGCCGCATGCGCTCCTTGCCGCCGGGACACAGGGTGGTGGTGATCGTGTGGTCGCCAAGACCCGCGACGAAGGCGTCCAGCGGAATCTTCAGGTCGGACGAATAGACGCCCAGGCTCGACAGCGTGCCGCCCGGGCGCAGCACCCGCAGCGCCGCCTCGAAGGTCGACTGCAGCCCCAGCGCCTCGATCGCCACATCGACACCCCGGCCATCGGTCAGCCGCATGATCTGTTCGACCGGGTCGCCCTTGCTGAAATCGACGATCTCGTGCGCGCCCATCTTGCGCGCCATCTCCAGCCGCTCAGGCACGCGGTCAACCGCGATGATCTTCGAGGCGCCCAGCAGCCGGGCGCCCGCCGTCGCGCACAGGCCGATCGGCCCCTGCGCGAACACCGCCACCATGTCGCCGATCCTTATCCGGCCGCTCTCGGCGCCGCCGAACCCCGTGGACATAATGTCCGGGCACATCAGCACCTGCGCGTCGGTCAACCCGTCGGGCACCGGCGACAGGTTGGCCATCGCGTCGGGCACACGCACGTATTCGGCCTGACAGCCGTCGATGGTGTTGCCGAATTTCCAGCCGCCCAGCGGCTTCCAGCCATGCGCCGTTCCTGGCCCGTCCTGCGAACTGCGCCCGCATTGGCAGGCGTTGGAATGGCCGCTGGGTGTGATCGCGCCGGCGATGACCCGCTGCCCTTCCTTGTAGCCCGTGACGCTCGAGCCGAGCTTTTCGATCACGCCCACCGGTTCATGGCCGATCGTCAGACCCTTCGCGACCGGATACTCGCCTTTCAATATGTGAACATCGGTGCCGCAGATCGTGGTCGTGGTGATGCGCACCAGCGCATCAAGCGGGCCGATGTCGGGAATCGGCTTTTCGTCCAGCACGATGCGGCCCGGCTCCACGAAGATCGCCGCTCTCATCTTGGTCATGGTTGGTCACCTCGGTCTAGCGATGGACGTCTGCTCGGCGGATGTGCGCCCTTGCGCGGTCAAGAAGCGGTGCGCCCGGCCTGGTCGGCGTGGCGAGGAAAGTCGGCGCATCGGAACCTCGGGCAAGTGCGACCGCGCACAGGCAAGTGACCACACATCGCGTTGTGGAGCATTGCGCCGGATCAATCCGAGGCGAGAGCGTTTCAGCCGCGCCGCGATCACGCCCTACTGCGGCAGGGTGAGGCGAAAGCGCGTGCCCTGCGTGGTGGACGACACCAGCGCCAGCCGGCCGCCCTGCGCCGCCGCCAGTTCATGCGCGATGGCCAGCCCAAGGCCGGAGCCCGCCTTGCTGGCGCCGCCGCGAA
>JAACUH010000131.1 GCA_009993005.1 Rhodobacterales bacterium | reverse complement strand
AGCGCGCCTTCGGCCACAAGCGCGCGGTAGCGGGGCATCGGGCCTTCGGACATGGGCCTCTCCGTGTGCGGTCGCCCGGGTCGTATACCGCACAATGCTGCGCTGCGGCAGGGGGCTGGCGCGGTCGGCGACGGCGGCGACCACACACCGTTGTTTGACGGGAGGCGGGCGGCGCGGCAACGTTGCGGGCTGTCCGCCGGAGACACGCCCAATGCCTCGCGCCGCCCGCCCCGATTCGTCGCTGACCGTCATCATGATCGCAGGCACGGTGGCGCTGGCGCTCAGTTTTGGCGCGCGGTCGATCTTTGGCGTGGTGCTGGCGCCGCTGTCGCAGGACATGGGCTGGCCGCGCGAGACCTTCGCGCTGTCGCTGGCGATCCAGAACCTTGTCTGGGGGCTGGCGCAGCCGGCCTTCGGCATGATCGCCGACCGCTGGGGAGATAGGCGCGCGCTGTGGCTCGGTTTCGGTCTGTATCTGGCGGGGATGCTGCTGTCGGGGCTGGCCACAACGCCGCTGGCGCAGCATCTGGGCGCGGGGCTTCTGGTTGGGATGGGAATTTCCGGCACCGCCTTCGGCCTGGTGCTGAGCGTGGTGGGCCGCGCGGCGCCCGAGCATCGCCGCTCTCAGGCCCTGGCGCTGGTGGCGGCGCTGGGGGCTTCGGGGCAGGTGCTGATGCCGCTGATGGCGCAGCATCTGGTTGCGAGCTACGGCTGGTCGGCTGCGGTGCTGGCGACCGGCGCGATGCTGGCGCCGATGGCGCTGTGCATCCCGTGGCTGAAGGCGCCCAAAGCCGCCTCAGCGCCGGGAGCACGGGAGATCGCCCTGGGCGAGGCGTTGCGGCGGGCCTTCGGCCACTCAAGCTATCTGCTTCTGGTGATGGGGTTTTTCGTCTGCGGCTTTCATGTGGCCTTCATCACCACGCATTTTCCCGCCTATGTCGCGGAGGTCTGCGCCGCGTTCAGC
The DNA here is from genome assembly GCA_009993005.1 of Rhodobacterales bacterium. Lineage (GTDB taxonomy): Bacteria > Pseudomonadota > Alphaproteobacteria > Rhodobacterales > Rhodobacteraceae > JAACUH01. The sequence goes on along the minus strand of JAACUH010000131.1, from coordinate 619 downwards.
TTCATGGGGCGCGAGGTGACGCCGCAGGCGCTCGGCGCGGCGACCATCGCGCTGGTGGGCGTCGCCAACGTGGTCGGCACGCTGATCGCCGGGCAGTTGGGCGCGCGCTATCCCAAGCCTTACGTCCTGTCGGCGATCTACGGCCTGCGCGCCGTGGTGATACTGGCGTTCATCGCCCTGCCGGTCTCGCCGCTCAGCGTGATCGTGTTCTCGCTCAGCATCGGCGTGCTGTGGCTCTCGACCGTGCCGCTGACCGCCGGACTGGTGGCGGCGATGTTCGGGCCGAGGTTCATGGCCACGCTCTACGGCTTCGTGTTCCTCAGCCATCAGCTGGGCGCGTTCGCAGGGGTGTGGATGGGCGGACGGCTCTACGATCTCTACGGCTCCTACGCCGTGGTGTGGTGGGTGGCGATCGGTCTGGGCGTGTTCTCCGCCATCGTCCATCTGCCGATCCGCGAGCGGGCATGGGCGGCGCAGGCAGCATGAGCTTTGACAACCCCCGCGCGGCGGTATATCCGACGCGCTGACCCCGGAGGCTTATCCGCTTCCGGTCCCCGCTTCGGGGATCGCCGTCGGCCAGCGCGTTGCGCCCGCCGACGCCGCACCGCTTTGGAGGACG
>JAACUH010000134.1 GCA_009993005.1 Rhodobacterales bacterium | reverse complement strand
GCGCGTTGCCGTCGGCCATCGCCGGGTTGGCGGTGATGATGCCCCAGACCACGTCCGACTCCAGCTGGGCGATGGAGTTGCCATACATCGCCGGGATGCGGGTGAAGGCGTCGAGATCGTCGTTGATCAGCGTCTGACGGGTGATCGCTACCACCCGGCCATAGGTCTTGACCTTGTAGCTCTCCTTCGACTCCCCAAGCGTGCCGCGCTTGAACTCACCGCTCTCGCCGACTTCCAGCAGCTGGGGCGCTTCGCCGAGCTGGACCCGGTGCATCGCCTTGAAGTCGGTGGCGAGCACCTGGCGGCAGAACAGCATGAACGTGCGGGGATAGGCCTCGTAGGCCTGACGCAGGGTCTTGTTGGTGACCGCCGACAGGATCTCGGGGAAGTCGGAGGTCGAGTGCAGCGCCCGCGTCGCCACCTCGTCGCGCGACAGGCCGCGCGTGTTGACCCCGGCATTGCCGAGGCTTTCGCGGGCGAGTTCCAGCAGGGTCATGCCGCGATACTGGCGCGCGGCGTCTTCCAGCTGGAAGAGCGTCGGGCTGTAGCGGTGCAGCAGCGCATTCGCCACGGCGTCGCGGCGGGTGATGCGCTCGTCCCGACCGCCGAGCGGGACGGAGACATGGCCGAAGGTCCGGGTTTCGTCCGACTTCGCGGCGACCTGGTCGAGGATCAGGCGGCGGGACTCGTCCACGCTGACGCCGCGCTTGACCAGATCCTCGGCGAAGCCCCGCTCGAGGTTCAGGCGCCCGGCCAGATCGTAGATGGTGGAGACCCGGTCGCGTTCCGCCTCGCGGGCGCGGGTGGCGACCGCTTCGGTGTCGGGCGCGGGCGTTGCCTGCGTCTTCGGCTGGCTGCGCGTCTCGCTGGCCACAGCCTTCGGTTCGGGCGCAGCCGCTTTCGGCTCGGTCATGGCGGTATCCTCGGTTTCGACCGGCTCGGTCGGCTGGGTGGTGGCGGGTGCGGCGTCGCTCGCCGGTGTCTGGGTCTTGTCCGTCATCGGGATCGGTCCTTTCATGCTGGAAGGTGCGTCCCGGCGGTGAAGGACGCAGTCGTGAAGGGGGTGCTGGGCGCGGAAACCGGCGGCGGGATCGGCGCCGACCGCGACGGCGGAGACCTCGAAGGGTGTCCAGTCCACCGCGCGCCAAAGCTCGCGGGCGGCCTCGGGTTTCGAGACCTCGAAGCGGTGGACCTGGTAGCCGATGGAGACCGCCCGGATGTGCCCGGCCTGGATGTCGCGCCAGATCGGCTCGACGTCGGCGCGCTCGCTGATCCGCACCAGCGCGATGCCGCGGCCGTTCTCGAGCCGCGCCGAGCCCGGCACGACCGAGCCGATCACTGCATCGAGCGTGTCGATCTCGTGCACCTTCAGGAACGGCGCGCCCGCGTTCAGCCGGTCGAGCCGGACATGGGCGGGATCGAGGCTCAGTTCCTCGTCGTATGGCTCGCCAAAGTAGGTCGCGCGGCGGACGCGGGCCCCCGCCGACCAGACCACCTCGACGGTGCGGCTGTCGGCATCGGCCGTGTTCGGCGCAAGCTCCGCCGACCGGCGCATGGCCGGCAGTT
>JAACUH010000133.1:3542-4616 GCA_009993005.1 Rhodobacterales bacterium | reverse complement strand
CCTGCGTTGCGATCACCTCGCCCGTCTTGCTGGACCGGGACGGGAACAGCCACGGAGCGCCCGGGAACAGCACGTCACCCGCCGCCATCGCCCGGCGCACCACCTCCACCATGTGCCCAGACAGGGGCAGATCGAAGGACCGGCCCGACTTCATCCGGGGGATGGAGATTGCCGGGGCGTCCAGCCGCACCCAGTCCCGGCGCAGCGCAACGAGGGTCCCGGGGCGAAGGCCCGAGAGGAGCCCGAGCTTGTGCATGTCGCGGCGCAGCGGGTTGGGCAGCGCCTGCACCCGCCGCCACCAGTCCGCGAGGTCGTCAGGCATGATGACGCGGTTGCTGGCCCGCTCCTTGTTGAACGTGACCGCCGCCACCGGGTTGCCCGGCAGGGCGTCCGGGTCGTCAACAACCTTGAGGGCGAAGTTGTAGGCGGCGCGGAAGTCGCGCATGGCCTTGTTCGCGGTCGTGGCCCCGTGCTTGTCGGTGATCCGGCGGTGCTCCTCGCGGGCGGCGCTCCGCTTCACCTCTGTTATGGGCGTGTCCGCCCACTTGGGCAGGTAGCGGTCCAGCCGCTCCATCATGTCGGTGACAGACCGCCCGACACAGCCCCGGGCCAGCATGTCCGCGCCATACTCCTCAAACATGCGGCGCACCGTCCACGCGCCCGCGTCGTCAGGCGGCGGGGCGTTGGGGTCGATGCCGCGCTTGATCTGGTCCAGCACCGCGAGCGCCCGGCTGCGCGCGTCGTCCAGCGTCATCTCCTCGGTGCCCCCGAGGGTGTGGCGGACGGTCTTGACCAGCACCCGCCGCCCGCGCGGACCCTGCCAGAGGTCGCGCTGCACCTTGTATGACTTCCCTGTCTTGTTCACGGCAACGAGGAGCCCCGTCACCTTCGCGTCCCGCACCACTGCGGGCTTCCCGTCGAACGCGAGGGCCTTCACCCGCGCCTCTGTCAGCTTCTCCGGCATCCGTTGCCCTCCTGCGAACCGTGTGGCAGCCTGCCGGCGAACCGTAAGCGAACCGGGAGCGGAACGGGCGGGTTAGGGCAGCCTAGGGGGAAGTTACCTCCAAATGCCTG
>JAACUH010000133.1:0-3269 GCA_009993005.1 Rhodobacterales bacterium | reverse complement strand
CCTGCTCCGTGCCCCGACACGGCGACCACAAGGGGCTTCGGACTGCGGCCCGACGGGAGGTTGACGCCATCCATCAACGCCGCAGCGTTCACCGGATGCGCAACGCCTTGGCTCATGCGCCCGCCAGGCGCACGCCCGAATGCGCACCGCTGAGGGCGGCGACATTTGCTCTGGCGATCGTGGCCTTGTCGTCGCAAGATCAACATGGGCGGACGCCCCGGCGGAGGGTCCGGCGACATGGGGACAGTGCGACCGCAGGGGCGCGCACGGCGGTGGCTGCGGGAACTGCGCGGCGGCATGCTGGTTGGCGCGCTGGCGGCGATCACGGGTTGCGCCGCGCCGCCTCCGCCGCCCGAGGGGCCCTGCGTCGCAGCCGATCCGGCGCCGCCGGACCGCGTGGGCGTGTTTGTGCGGCGCGCGCCGCCGGGACATTCCTATGCGTTGTCGCAGGCCGCCGGCGTCGCCTACAGCACCGGAAGACTGGCCGAGGTGTCAACGCCGGAAGGCCGTCAGGGGCTGAATCGTGACCGTGAGACAGGCGGCTACGTCGGCTTGCGCGACGCGCGGTTGACGCTGCTGGAGGCGCTGACGCCTGCGCCGGACCGCGTGGCGCAGATCTTCGACGCGACGCTGGCGCCCGCCGACGGGGTGCGGCTGGAGGGGCTGCTGGTGCTGGGGGCCATGACGGCGCCGTCGCAGATGCCGACCGTCGGCTCAGCGCGCTATGTCGGGCGCGCCGCGTTGACGTTGACGCGAGACGGCGCCGACGTGACCTTGCTTGGCGACGCGGTGATCGCTGCGCGGTTCGGAACGGGGTCGGTTGGCCTGTTCCTGTCTGCGCTACGTCCGGCGCAGGAGGTCGCGCTGACGGCGCCGGAAACGCTGGCGTGGAGCGGGCTGAAGGTGTGCGCCGCCCGCATCGTCAGCACCGGCGGCGGCGGCGTCGCGCTCCTGGATGCGATCGGCGGGGCGGCTGCGGTCGTCGGCCCGCCGGGCGCCGCGCCGGGCGGCGCCGCGCGGCTGGATGCGCGATTCTATGGCCAGGCGGCCGACGGCATGCCGTCGGCGGTCGCTGGGGCTTTCCTGATCGGCGGCGACGCAGGCGTACTGCATGGCGTTTTCATGACCGAGCGCGAGTGACTTTTTTCTTGCCAGCACGGGCGCCCCGCCGTCATGATTTTTGGGCGATGACAACTTTTGCGTGCCGGATCGCGCTCCACCTCAACCGTCTGCGACCTTGGGCGCAGGTGGCGCTGATTATCGGCGGAAGGCCGGGACACATGACATGACCCGACTTGCGGCGCGTGTGACGGACGGGGTCGCGCAGGCGGACCGGACGCCGGAGGCGCTGGAGGACGGCTATTTCCTGCCGCAGGAGCGGCGGCTGCACGACCATATCGCACTGCTGCGCCAGCTTTCGCGCCACGTGCGCGCCGTTGACCGGAACGGGGTTGACGCCGGAAGCTGGCGGCCGTTGTTCGACGGCGAGATCGCGGTCGCCATGGCGCGCCTGATAGCGGCGCCGAGTGAGCCCCGCCGCAGCGCCTTTGCTTCCGCGCTGCGGCGCGACCCGGCTGAGGCGGCGGCGCTTTTGCGCGCTCTGGCGCTTGAATTGCGGGACTTTGCCGCCGCAGTCGCGCGCTCGGGCGATGCGACACTGGCGGCGCGACTGGACGTGGGGCGCAAAGATTCCGGCTCGGGCGCGCTGCTCGGCCTGTTCTCCGCCGCCGACGCAGACAACGCGGTCGCCATGGCGCGCCTGATAGCGGCGCCGAGTGAGCCCCGCCGCAGCGCCTTTGCTTCCGCGCTGCGGCGCGACCCGGCTGAGGCGGCGGCGCTTTTGCGCGCTCTGGCGCTTGAATTGCGGGACTTTGCCGCCGCAGTCGCGCGCTCGGGCGATGCGACACTGGCGGCGCGACTGGACGTGGGGCGCAAAGATTCCGGCTCGGGCGCGCTGCTCGGCCTGTTCTCCGCCGCCGACGCAGACAACCCGGCCGCCATGGCGGCGCTGGCGGCGGACGGCGGCGCCGCATCCTTCGGCGCCGACGCCTTCGACCGCGCGCGCGCCGCCCGCCGCGCGCTGCTGAGCGCCCATGAGCAATTGCTCGGCGTGGTCGAGGGTTTGCGCCCCGATGTCGTCGGGGCGCTGGAGGCGCGGCTGGCGAGCGGCGCTGTCGAGCCCGCGCTGGGGCTGGTGATCGCCAACCTGGGGCTGCTGGGTGTGGTCGAGGCGGAGATCAACGGTTTCGCGCCCAGACACAGGCGGTTCTATCACGGCGAGGTGCTGGGGCAGCGTCCGCGCGGCGCGGCGCCCGAGACCGTCCTGCTCAGGATGGTGTCCGCCGGCTTCCCGGCGCCGATCACGGAGGGCGAGCAGATCGAAGCCCGCGCCCCGGGATCGGCGCGGCCGCAGATGTTCCGGCTGCTGGCTGGCGTCCTCGTCAGCCCCGTCGAGGCGGCCGAGGCGCGGACGCTGCTGTTCGAGCGCGACCCCGACATCTCGCTGCAACGCTCGCTGGGCTACGTGACCGCCGTGCGCGCGGCCGAGCGCCGCATCGATGGGGCCGACGCCGCCGATGCGCGCCGTCGGCTGTTCGCGCCGGAAGGCCAGGAGCGGGCGGCGCTGGGGATCGAGGTGGACAGCGACATGCTGCGCCTGCGCGAGGGGGTGCGGCGCGTCGAGGCGGCGTTCAGGCTGCGCCCGCGCGCACAGATCGCCGTGCCGCCTCCCGACGCCGGCGCCGACGCGATGGTGGAGGCGACGGCGGCGGCGTTGCGCGCGGATAGGGCGTTGCATGACGCCTTCGCCGACACCGGCGAGGCGAAGGCGGCGCAGGAAATCGCGGCGCAAGCGGCGCGGTGCGACCCGATGATGAGCGGGCGCGACAGGTTGCGCCTCGCGTGCCTGCGCTGCGCGACCTCACCCGACAGGCTGCGCGCCGTTCTGGGCGCTATCGTAGCCGAAACGCTGGTCGAAGGCGGCGACTGGCCGGACGGCGCGGTGATGGCGGCGCTGCTGGAGCGGCTCCAGACCTTGTTCGAGGACGGTTCGGGCGAAGGACAGCGGATCGCGCAGGCGGCGCGGGAGTGGTTCGCCAAACCGCCGACGGAAGTTTATCAGCTTTTTCTCAGCGGCGGCTTCGCGGTGTCTTTTTCCACCGCCGAGGGCTTTGTGGACGCGCCGGGCGCGCGCGCCGCGCCCAATCGGGCGGAGGATGGGGCGGGGTTTCGGGTGCGTCTGACGCTTGACGCAGCGCAACCGCCGATCG
>JAACUH010000059.1 GCA_009993005.1 Rhodobacterales bacterium | reverse complement strand
CGAGAGCGTCATCTGTGGGCGCAAAGACCGCAGCGTCGCAGGGCGAGGGCGCGATCACCCAGGTCGTGCCCACCTGCCTGAGAACGTAGATCATGTCGTCGGAAGGCTGGGGCACGGCGCCGCACCATGGGCCCGCGCAGGTGGTCTGAATGGTGACCGGGCCGTCAAACGGCTGATCGAATCCGCCCGGACCAAGCCGCATCCCCGAGAGGCGAGCCGCCTGCCGCCGCGGATGCTGCGCGGCGCGGCTGGTCGGTTTGCCACCGCTATGGTGCAACGCGCCACGCACGATCACGGCCCCTTCGGCCGCCCCGCGCATATAGCTGCGCGCAATATCCGGCGGCAGACAGCGCAGCGCCTGCGCCTGCGTCGCGGCAAGTATGAGTGCTGCGACCAGCACCCGGATCAAAGCAGCGGTCCGAACTCGGCCAAAACCTGTTCGTAAACGGTGCGCTTGAAAGCCACGATCCCGGGCACCAGTTCGTCCGGGGCAGCCCAGCGCCAGGCCGAAAACTCGGGATGCGTCGTTTCGATGTCGATCTGGTCATCGCGCCCGACAAAGCGCATCAGCACCCAATGCTGGGACTGCCCGCGGTATTTCCCGCCCCAGAACCGCCCGACGAGATCGGCGGGAAGGTCATAGGCGACAGGCGCGGCTGTCTGTGCCTCGATCCGCACGAGGTCGGCCGTCACGCCGGTTTCCTCGAACAATTCGCGCAGGGCGGCGGCGCTGACATCCTCGCCGGGATCGACCCCGCCCTGCGGCATCTGCCAGGCGGATTGATCGTTGTCGCGCCGCTGCCCGACAAAGACGCGACCGGCCGGATTGACCAGCATCACGCCCACGCAGGGCCGGTAGGGCAGCGCCGCGATCTGCGCGGGCGACAGGGTGTTTGCCTGCTTGCCCACGGCGCTACTCCACCCGCACAACCCGCTGCGGCGATGGCGCGAGCGCCGACAGCCCCTTGAGAATGTCGATGGCATAGGCGAGCTGATAGTCCTGCTCGCGCAGCGCGGCGGTCGCCTCGGCGCGGTCGCGATCCTCCTGGATCATCCGCATCTCGTCTTCGGTCAAGCTGTCATTGTTCAGCGACCCGCGCAGATCGGCCTCGTTGAGAAAGGTGGGCGCCTCTTCTTCGCCTTCGGCGACCGGATTGGGGCGCGGTTGCTGCACGATGATGTCGGGCGAGATGCCCAGCGCCTGGATCGACCGGCCCGAAGGCGTGTAGTAGCGCGCCGTGGTCAGCCGCATCGCGCCATCCCCGCGCAGCGGCATCACCGTCTGCACCGACCCCTTGCCAAAGGATTGCGTGCCCACGACGATCGCGCGGCGATGGTCCTGCAACGCGCCTGCCACGATCTCCGAGGCCGAGGCCGACCCGCCGTTGATCAGCACCACGATCGGCAGCCCGTTCACCAGATCGCCCGGCGTCGCGTTATAGCGTTCGCCGTCGCCGGGGTTGCGGCCACGGGTTGACACGATTTCGCCGGCGTCGAGGAACGCATCCGAGACATAGATCGCCTGGTTGAGCAGCCCGCCCGGGTTGTTGCGCAGGTCCAGCACGATGCCGTTGACGTTCTCGATCCCGCCGGCGGCGGCAATCTGTTCGGCCAGACCATCGGTCAGGTTTGGGAATGTCTGGTCGTTGAAGGTCGTGATCCGCAGCACCACCGACTCGCCTTCGGTGCGGGCACGCACGGCGGTCAGGCGGATCGTGTCGCGGATGATCGAGAGCTGGAACGGCTCGGACGCGCCTTCGCGCACGATGGTGATGATGATCTCGGACCCGACCGGCCCGCGCATCAGATCGACCGCCTGGTCGAGCGTCAGGCCCATCACGCTTTCGCCGTTCACCGCCGTGATGAAATCGCCCGCCATCACGCCCGCCGCATCGGCCGGTGTGCCATCCATCGGAGAGACGACCTTGACCCAGCCTTCCTCTTGCGTGACCTCGATGCCGAGCCCGCCGAACTCTCCGCCCATCTGCATCCGCATGTCGGCGGCGGCGGTTGGCGACAGATAGCCCGAATGCGGGTCGAGCGAGGACAGCATCCCGTTGATCGCCGCCTCGATCAGCGCCGAGGGCTCGACCTCTTCGACATATTGCGCGCGGATGCGTTCAAAGATGTCGCCGAACAGGTCGAGCTGTTCATAAACGCTGCTGCTTTGCTGCGCTTCCTGTGCCAATAGCGGCGCGGCGATCTGCGTCGTCGCCAGCAGACCCAGCAGGGACCCGGCCCCTGCGGCCATCAGCAATCTCTTCATCGTGTTGTCCTACCTCACTCGACCGCGAACCAGGTCGCGGGGTCAACGGGCGCATCGCCGTCCCTGACCTCAAGATAAAGCGTTTCCGAACGCGCCGCACCAGTCCCCTGTGCGGTTTCGGTCAAAATAGCGTCAACGTCCGGCACATTGCCGCCCATCAGCCCGATCGGCGTGCCCTCGGGCAGCACCTGCCCCGCCTCGCCAAAGACCTCGGCCAGCCCGGCAAAGACCATGAGCACATCGGCTGCGGGCTCGAGGATGACCACATTGCCGTAGTCGAGCAGCGGTCCGCGATAGCGCAAAGTCGCCGCGACCGGCGCCACCACCAGCGCGCGGGGCCGCGCCGCGATCACCAGGCCGGGCCGCACGATCCCCGCTGCGTCGGCCTCGCCAAAGCGGCGCAGCACCTGCCCCTGCACCGGCAGCGCGAGCGTGCCCTGCCGGCCGCGCGCATCGGTGACGACGGTGGCCAGCTCTTCGCCGACCGTGTCGGTCAGGCCGCTGGCAAAGGCGCCCAGCGTCTCGGTCGAGGCGATGAGCAGCGCGGTCGCCACGGCATCCTCGGCATAGCGGCGGGGCAGGTCGGTGCGGTCGGATATCGCCGCGGCCAGCGCCGCCCGCGCCGCCTGCGCCCCGTCGAGCCCCTGTTGCAGCGTCTGCGCCGCGCTGTCCTGCAACTGCTGCAACTGCGCGATTTCCTCCAGCGCCAGGCGCAACTCCGCCACCTGCCCCTGCAGCGCCGGTGTGACCTCCGACAGGATCATCCCCGCCCGCGCCGTGCCCGCCGGCCCCGACGGGTGCAGCAGCAACAGCGGCGCCGGCGCGCGCCCCATGGTCTGCAATACGCCCAGAAGGCGCGCCACCTCGTCGCTGCGCGCGGCCAGTTCCGCCTCGATCGCGCGCTGACGGATCGCGGCGCGCCGCAGCCCGTCGCGCATGGTGACCAGCCCGTCCTCATAGGCGCGCACCGTCTCGGTCAGCGCCGCGATCCGGTCGCGCCCGCCGCTGGCCTCGCCCAGCATCTGCGCCGCCACCTCGAGCCGCGCAGCAGCGGCAAGCGCGGCGGCCGCGCTGTCATCCTGCGCCTGCGCCGCCCCGGCCCATAGCGCAAATGCCAAGACCACGGACCGGATCATCTGACGATCAGGCTCTGCCCCGTCATTTCGGGCGGCAGGTCCAGCCCCATCAGGTCCAGCAGCGTCGGCGCGAGGTCCGACAGCCGCCCGTCGTGCAGCCGCGCGCCTTCCGGCCCGCCCACCAGCGCCACCGGCACCGGGTTGGTCGTATGCGCGGTATGCGGCCCGCCGGTGACAGGGTCCACCATCACCTCGCAATTGCCATGATCCGCGGTCACGATCATCGCCCCGCCCGCCGCCTCCAGCGCCGCGACAACGCGGGCGAGCCCCGCGTCAACGGCCTCGCAGGCCTTCATCGCGGCCGCCAGATCGCCGGTATGGCCCACCATGTCGGGGTTGGCATAATTGGTGACGATCAGATCGTAGCCCTTTTGGATGGCCGCGACAAAGGCGTCGGTCACCTCCGCTGCCGACATCTCGGGTTGCAGGTCATAGGTCGCGACCTTGGGCGACTGCGCCATATAGCGGTCCTCGCCCGGATAGCGCGTTTCCTGCCCGCCGTTGAGAAAGAACGTCACATGCGGATATTTCTCCGTCTCGGCGAGCCGGAACTGCGTGAGCCCCCGTTTGGCCACCCATTCGCCCAGCGTGTTGACGATCTCGCGCTTGGGAAAGACGGTGGTGAACCAGGCCATATGTGCGTCGGAATATTCCACCATCCCCAGCCGCGCGGCGAGCGGCGGCACCGGGCCGCGCGCAAAGCCGGCGAAATCGGGGTCGGCAAAGGCCGCAAGGATCTCGCGCGCGCGGTCGGCGCGAAAGTTGAGGCAGAACAGCCCGTCGCCCGCCGCCATCCCGGCATAGTCCCCGATGACCGTGGCAGGGATGAACTCATCCGTCTTGCCCTCGCTATAGGCGTTTGCCACGGCGGCAGCCGCCTCCGGCGCGCGCGGCCCTTTCCCCTCGGCCATCGCGCGATAGGCGGTCTCGACCCGCTCCCAGCGGTTGTCGCGGTCCATCGCCCAGTAGCGCCCGATCACCGTGCCGATCCGCGCGCCCACAGGCAGTCCGGCCAGCAAACGGGCGATGAACTCCGCCCCGGACGCGGGCGCCACATCGCGCCCGTCGGTGATCGCATGGATGACGACCGGCACGCCCGCGCCCGCCACCGCCCGCGCGGCGGCCAGCAGGTGCACGATATGCCCATGCACGCCCCCGTCGGACACCACACCCATCAGATGCGCTGCCCCGCCCGTGCCCTGCAGCGTCGCGATGAAATCTGTGAGCGCCGGTTCGGTCGCAAATGTTCCCTCCTCGATCGCGAGGTCGATCGCCCCAAGGTCCATCGCCACCACCCGGCCCGCCCCGATATTGGTATGCCCCACTTCGGAATTGCCCATCTGCCCGCGCGGCAAGCCGACGTCGGGCCCGTGCGTGACAAGCTGCGCATGAGGCCCCTGCGACATGATCCGGTCAAATGTCGGCGTCGCTGCCAGGGCCGGCGCATTCGCCTCGCGCGCGGCGCGCAGGCCCCAGCCATCCAGAATGCACAGAACTACGGGCTTGGGTCGCGTCATGATGGCCTCCTGAAATGTCACCCCTGTCTAGCGCCGGCCGCAGGGGCGGGGAAAGCCCCCTGGGCTTCTTTGCGCCCCAAATACTCCCGCCGGAGGCGTCCCTACGCCCGGTGATAGGGCCCACCGGCAAGGATCGAGGCCGCACGGTACAACTGCTCTGCCAGCATCACGCGCGCCAGCATATGCGGCCAGACCATTGGCCCGAATGACAGCGCCGCATCCGCCCGCCCGCGCAGCGCCGGGTCGATCCCGTCCGCGCCGCCGATGACAAAAGCCAGATCGCGCGCCCGGTCGCGCCAGCCGGTCAGCCGGGATGCAAACTCGGGCGACGTCATCAGCGCCCCGCGTTCGTCCAGCACGACCAGCGTCGCGCCTTCGGGCACCGCGCGCGCCAAAAGAGCGCCTTCGGCCGCCATGCCGCCGCCCTTGCGGTCCTCGACCTCGGTCACCTGCGCGGGGCCCAGGCCCAGCGCCCGGCCGGTCCGGTCAAACCGCGCCAGATAATCGTCGAGCAAAAGCCGCTCTGGCCCGGTCCGCAACCGGCCCACGACACAGAGATGGACGCGCATCAGATGGAGGTGGCCGTGGAGGCGCCCGAGGGCATCCACATCTTCTCCAGCTGATAGAACTCGCGCACTTCGGGGCGGAAGATATGGACGATCACATCGCCCGTATCGATCAGCACCCAGTCGCCGGTTTCCTTGCCTTCCATCTTTGACGCCAGCCCGAATTCGGACTTGATGCGGTCGGCGAGTTTTTCGGCCATGGCGCCCACCTGACGGGTGGACCGACCCGAGGCGATGACCATCCAGTCACCCATCTCGGATTTGCCGCGCAGATCGATCTGCACGACGTCTTCGGCCTTGTCATCGTCGAGTGAGGCAAGCACGGCGCGCAGCAGCGTATCGCTCGTCGCCGTATGGGCAGCGGCCGTCATGGCCGCGCTGTGTGTTGCGGCATTGGCCGCAAGGGTATCAAGAGACAGGTCATTGTCCTCCTGGATGGCGCGCCGCAAACAAAGCCCCGGCACCGGGCATGGGTGGAATGTAACACCGCGGATATGACATCTCAATGTATGCACGCATTTGTGCGGCTTTTGTCGCGCATCCGCAACTCAGCGCAGTTGGAACGCCAGCAACATCAGCCCGATCGCCCCGCTCCAGGACGCCACAACGCGCCAGCCGATGCGCAGCCAGGCAGCCGGCCAGCGGTCGAGCGTGGCCGAGACCGCCGCCGCCGGAACCACCGTGACAAGATGCGCCCCCAGGGAGATGCCGGCGTAGATCAGCAACGGCAGTTCGCCGAAGCCGTGCCCCTCGAGTGCCACAGCCGCCGCCAGCCCCCCGGCCAGCGCGGCAAGCGCCGCCACCGTCAGGCGCGGCAGGTCGGGCCCAAGCGCCGCGAGCACGGCACAGACCACGCCCACCCCCATCGCCGCCACGACGACATCGGGCCCCGCCAGCGGCGCGGCAAGACCCCCCGCCAGCAGCCCGGCGATGAACCATGGCCAGACCTGCACCATCCCGTCGCGCCGCCATAGCCCCGCCAGCAGCCCCAGTGGCAGCAGCGCAAGGATGATGGCGGGCGTCACCAGCGGCACGCCGGCCCCTTCGATGAATTGCGCATAGAGGTCGCGCCCCGAGCTAAAGGCATGAGCGGAGGCGTCCTGCGGCAGCAGGGCAAGGGCCGCCGCCACCGCAGCGCGTCGGATCATGCGTAACCGGTCAGGAACAGGCCGCCCACGATGGCAATCGCCACACCGGCCGCGCGCACGATCCAGTCGCCCTTGGGCAGCGCCACGACAAAGCCCAGCGCGATCCCCGCGAGGTGCAAGAGCCCGGTGCCGGTCACGAATCCCACCGCATAGGCAAAGGGATTGGCCGCGTCAGGAAGTTCGGTCCCATGGGCATGTCCATGGAAAATCGCGAACACGCCCACGATCACCGCCGCAACCCAGAGCGGCGCGCGCACTGCCAGCGCCACCAGGAGGCCCAGGACCACCCCCGACAGCGCGATGCCGGTCTCGACGGCCGGAACCTCGATCCCCGCCACGCCCAGCGCGCCGCCAAAGGCCATCACAAGCGGAAAGACCACAGGCAGGATCCAGATCGCAGGCTTGCCCAGAAACGCACCCCAGAGCCCTACCGCCACCATCGCGACGACATGGTCCCAGCCAAAGAGCGGATGGGTGAAACCGCTCATCAGCCCGCCCGCCATGCCTTCGCCGGTATGCGCGGCGGCCGGAAGCGACATCATGGCCGCTGCGACAGCCATTGCGGCCGTGATGATCCGTCTTCTCTGTGTCATGATTTCAACCCCGTTCCCAGACCGTGGACACGGTAACTTGGCCGGCGGGCCAGTCAACCGCTCACTAGTATGGCGACAGTGACCTTCTGCACCAGCATCTCGGCCGGACCATAGCTGGTGAGCAAGGACACATCCGCCGCATCGCGCCCCACCCCGATGATCGCCATGGCCTCGGCGCTGGCCATCCCGGTCGCATCCGCCAGATGCCAGCCGCCGTCGAGGTAAACCTCGGCCACCGCGTGAAAATCCATCGGTGTGACCCCCGGCGCATAGACACTGGCGATCCGCGCGGGGATAGCGGCGGCGCGGGCCAGCGTGATCAGCACATGCGCATAGTCGCGGCAGATCCCCTGCCGCTGCACAAAGGTGTCAAGCGCGGTGGTCTGCGCGGTGCTGGCGCCGGGGACATAGGTAAAGGCCCGTTCGATCCAGTCGCGCATCGCCGCGACCTTGGCGCCGCCGTCGTAGGTGCCGAATTCGGCGGCGACAAAGCTCTGGAATTCGTCCGCCGGGCAATAGCGTGAGGCCATCAGATAGCCCACCGCCTCGCCCGGCAGCCGGTGCAGTGGGACCGCAGCGAGGCTGGCCAGCGGCGGCGTGGCCCGGTCGATGCGCACGACCGAGCGATAGTCGCAGGTCAGCCGGTCGGCCACCGCGAGCCAGATCCGGTCGCCGATCCCGTCCTCGCCGCGCACGCGCGCGAAATGGTCCACCGGCGACAGGCCGATCCCCGCCTCCAGCAGGGTCTGCCCTGGCATCGGCGCGGCCTCGATCTGCAGCAGCATGTCGGCGGGCGCCGCGAGCGCGTAATCCAGATGTGCGGTGATGGTCAGAATCATCTGGCAGGCCCCCTGCGGCGGCGCGCCACGCCCCTGCCTTTCCACGCCCGCGCGCACCCCGCAAGGCATATTGCCTGCCCGCGCAAGGCCGCGTAGAACAAGGCCCATGCAACAGGTGTTCGACATGGACGACCGCGCCCGCCTGCCGTGGCGCTTCTATGGTGCCGCGCGCAGCATTCTTGCGCGACTTTGACCGCCGCACGCCCGCCCTTTTCCCCCAAATGACCTACCTGATCGGAGAGGACCCATGTCCCCCAAGACGCTCTATGACAAGATCTGGGATGCCCATGTCGCCCATGAGGCCGACGACGGCACCTGCCTTCTGTATATCGACCGGCATCTGGTGCACGAAGTCACCAGCCCGCAAGCCTTTGAAGGGCTGCGCATGACCGGCCGCAAGGTCCGCGCGCCGGAACGCACGATCGCCGTGCCCGATCACAACGTGCCCACGACCGCGGGCCGCGACATCCACATCGACAACGAGGAAAGCCGCATCCAGGTCGAGGCGCTCGACCGCAATGCGCGCGAGTTCGGCGTGCATTATTATCCGGTGTCCGACATCCGCCAGGGCATCGTGCATATCGTCGGGCCCGAACAGGGCTGGACCCTGCCCGGCATGACGGTCGTCTGCGGTGACAGTCACACCGCGACGCATGGCGCTTTCGGCGCGCTGGCGCATGGCATCGGCACATCGGAGGTCGAGCATGTTCTGGCCACGCAGACGCTGATCCAGAAGAAATCAAAGAACATGAAGGTCGAGATCACCGGCAGCCTGCGCCCCGGTGTGACGGCCAAGGACATCACGCTCTCGGTGATCGGCGCGACCGGCACGGCGGGCGGCACCGGCTATGTCATCGAATATTGCGGTCAGGCGATCCGCGAACTGTCGATGGAAGGGCGCATGACCGTCTGCAACATGGCGATCGAAGGCGGCGCCCGCGCCGGCCTGATCGCGCCTGACGAGGTGACATTCGCCTATTGCCAGGGCCGCCCCCACGCGCCCAAGGGCGCCGCATGGGAGGCCGCCGTCGCCTGGTGGAAAACGCTTTATTCCGATGCGGATGCGCATTGGGACCGCGTCCTGACGCTGCGGGGCGAGGATATCGCCCCCGTCGTGACATGGGGCACCTCGCCCGAGGATGTGCTGCCGATCACCGGCACCGTCCCCGCGCCCGAGGCGTTTACCGGCGGCAAGGTCGAGGCAGCAAAACGCGCGCTCGACTACATGGGCCTGACGCCGGGGATGAAGCTGTCGGACATCGCCATCGACACCGTGTTCATCGGGTCCTGCACCAATGGCCGGATCGAGGATCTGCGCGCCGCGGCCGCGATCCTCAAGGGTCGCAAGGTCAAGGAAGGGATGCGCGCGATGGTCGTGCCGGGGTCCGGCCTCGTGCGCGCGCAGGCCGAGGAAGAGGGGCTGGCCGAGATCTTCATCGACGCCGGGTTCGAATGGCGGCTCGCGGGCTGTTCAATGTGCCTTGCGATGAACCCCGACCAGTTGCAGCCGGGCGAACGCTGTGCGGCCACGTCGAACCGCAATTTCGAGGGCCGTCAGGGCCGCGGCGGCCGGACGCACCTCATGAGCCCCGCGATGGCCGCCGCAGCGGCCGTGACCGGCCACCTCACCGATGTCAGGGAGATGATGCAATGACCCCCTTTACCACGCTCAGCGGCATCGCCGCGCCGATGCCGCTGGTCAATATCGACACCGACATGATCATCCCGAAACAGTATCTCAAGACGATCCTGCGGACCGGTCTGGGCGTCGCGCTGTTCGACGAGATGCGCTACAATCCGGATGGCACGGAAAAGCCCGACTTCGTGCTCAACCAGCCGCAATACCGGCAGGCGAGCATCCTTGTGGCGGGCGAGAACTTTGGCTGCGGGTCGTCGCGTGAACATGCGCCCTGGGCGATTGCCGATTTCGGCATCCGCTGCGTGATTTCCACCAGCTTTGCCGACATCTTTTACAACAATTGCTTCAAGAACGGCATCCTGCCCATCGCCCTGCCCGAGGCCGAGCGCGACCTGTGCATGAAGGACGCCGAAAAGGGCGCCAATGCGCGGATCGAGGTCGATCTCGCCGCGCAGACGATCACGCTGTCGGACGGGCAGGTCATCACCTTTGACATCGACCCGTTCCGCAAGCATTGCCTGCTCAACGGGCTCGACGATATCGGTCTGACAATGGAAAAGGCCGCCTCGATCGACGCTTATGAAGATGCGGCGGCCCAGTCGCGCCCCTGGGTCTGACATCTCTGCCGGGTTGGACACTGTTTCCAATCCGGCATGACCCGGCGTCAGGTGGATTCTACATGTCGTGCGGTTTTGCCGCGTGCCACCATATCTGGGCAGCCTGTCAAAACTGCCCCAGCAATGCTTTGAAATGGTTGCATTCCCGCACCACCTCGACCGCAAAACTGCCCGAGAGATTTCCCTATTCTTAACCATCAGTTGCTCGCAGACGGGGAACGGGGCAAAACTATGGCAAGAATGAGGCAAATTGCCCAGTTTGGGCAGGATCAGTCCGGGACAGGACCGCGGCACAGCATCGTGGCCGACCGGGTTGAAGGCAGGCAGGTTATGGTCACGCGAATGTCGAGTGCGCTCTTGCGCGCGGTGCTGGTCGGTTTGATGGTGGCGACGCCCGCCATGCTGCTGCCTTCGACGGGGCCGGACACCATCCTGATCGTGTCGCTGCTGGGCATCTGCGCCATCGTCTTTACCTTTGTCGAATACAACACCGACTATCCGTCGCTGGTCGAATTCCGCGATGCGCCGCCCTTCAACCGCGTGCGCTTTGTCGCGCTTTTTGCCACCGTGTTCATCCTCTCGATGATCCTGCGGGGCGAGACCGACCCTTCGACCATGTCCCGCCTGTTCGAGGCGGTTGGCGCGCGTCTGGGCGTCACGATCGACTTTCCCTATTCGCCCGTGCGCCTCGTTGTGCTGATGATGCCGGCCACGACCTCGGCCGATGCGGTCGATCGCGTGCGCACCGCGGCCGGCATTAGCTATCTGGTGTCTATCATGTCGCTCGCGGCCTTTGTGCTGCTGCTGCGCCTGCGTGGCTGGCCGATGCGGCACGCCGGGTTCAACGTCTGGGTCAACCTGCCGACCTTTGATCCGATGGCGGGGGGCGACGTGGTGGAGCGGCTTCACCGTGATGCGCAATTTAACCTGATATTAGGGTTTCTGCTGCCATTCATCATTCCGGCCTTTGTGAAGCTGGCGTCAGACCTGTTCGACCCGGTCAGCCTGACGCATGCGCATACCCTGATCTGGACAATGACCGCATGGGCATTTCTTCCGGCGAGCCTTCTGATGCGGGGCATCGCGCTCAACCGCGTGGCGCTGATGATCCGCCAGCAACGCAAACGCGCCTACGCCACCTCAAAGGACTATGCGGCGGTCTGATCCTTGGCCTGCTGGTCTGGGTGGGGGCGGCCTCGGCAGAGAGGCTGCGTCTGGCGAGCTTTGCCGCGCCGCTGAGCCGCGACGGGCCGGGGCTCTTGCTGCGCGACATCCTGCGCGGTGAGGATGCCCAGATCGCGGCCATCGCCGATGTCGTGGCCCATGTGGCCCCCGATGTGCTGGTCCTGACAGACTTTGACTATGACCATGACGGCCAGGCGCTCGCGGCTTTTGCCGACCTGCTGGCTGCGCGGGGGCTGCGGTTTGACCACCGTTTCGCGCTGCGCCCCAACAGCGGGATGGCGACGGGGCAGGACATGGATGGCAACGGCCGGCTGGGCGAGGCGCGCGATGCGCAGGGCTATGGCCGCTTTGCCGGCGATGGCGGGATGGCGGTGCTGTCGCGCTGGCCCATCGACCGGGACGGCCTGCGGGATTTCAGCACGCTCTTGTGGCGCGACCTGCCGGGCGCTGTGCTGCCTGTGCGCGATGGCGCGTCCTTCCCGTCCGAGGCGGCGCAGGCGGTGCAGCGGCTGTCGTCAGTCGGGCATTGGGTGGTGCCGGTCATCACCGAAACAGGGCCCGTCGCGCTGCTGCTCTGGTCGGCCACGCCGCCGGTGTTCGACGGGCCGGAAGACATGAACGGGTTGCGCAATCGTGACGAGGCGCGGTTCTGGCAGGTGTTTCTCGACGGTGCCTTTGGCCCGCCGCCCGATGACTTTGTGATGATCGGCAACAGCAACCTCGACCCCGCCGATGGTGACGGTCTGCACGAGGCGATGGTGGCGCTGCTTGCGGACCCGCGGCTGCATGACCCCCATCCGGCGAGCGCGGGCGGTGCTGTTGCGGCGGACCCCGGGCAGGCGGGCTCTGCGGCCGAGGATACCGCCGACTGGCCCGATGGCGCGCCAGGCAACCTGCGCGTGACCTATGTGCTGCCGGCGGCCTCGCTCGAGGTTGCGGGCGCGGGCGTGTTCTGGCCCGCGCCGGATGACCCCGCCGCCGCGCTACTGGGCGAGGATGGCCTTGCCGCCGGGCCGCATCGGCTTGTCTGGGTGGATATCGTCCGGTAGCCCGGCCAGCATGACCCTCCGCAGGTCTGTCGGCTGGAAGCCGGGCAAGAGGCGCGCGAATTTGTCGCCCGAGAGGCTGTGCGGCAAGTCCCATAGATAGCGCATCTCGCCCAGGTCGCGCGCAAGCTCCCAGAATGGCGCCAGCAGGCGCATCATCCACCACGCAAACCGCGTGAGCCGCAGCGGGCGGCCCGTCGCCTCGGACAGAGCGGCATGCAGGTCCGAGACGGAAAAGCTGTGACCGGGAAAGGGGACATCCTCGAAGGTCGCCAGCCTCTCGCGCCGGGTGGCGAGCATCACCGCCGCGCGCGCCCAGTCGGGCACATAGGCATAGGCCGTCGGCACCTGCGGGTTGCCGGGCGCGGCCACCTTGCCCTTGACGATCTCGCGCAGCAGAAATGCCGTCATGATGTCGCCGTTGTGCTCCGGGTCGATGACGTTGCCCGCGCGCAGGATGATGGTGCGCACGCCGGCGTCCCGATAGGCGGCCTCCATTGCAATGCGGATGCGCCCCTTGCGGGTGCCGCGGCGATCACCTGTGCGGTGATCTGCGGGATCAGCACGGCCCAGTTGTGATAGCCGGGCGGGTTCAGCCCGTTGACGATGACATCGGCGCCCATCGCGGCGGCGGTCATGTCGGTGCCGCGCTTGTAGCGGCGCAGGGTCCAGCCGGCGGCGGCAAAGGCTTCGGCCGCGTGATGGCCGATCTTGCGGGGCTGACCGCGCATGAGGCGCCGCGCCAGACGCCGCGCATCCGCCACGTCTGGGACATGCTGGCCGAGGGGCTGCGCCCGCTGATCACTTGAACCCGCGCCGGCAACGGGCTAGGGCGTGGCAAACCCAGCCACCCAAGGACAGCGCCATGACCAACCCCACGCTCCTCATCCTCGCCGGCGACGGCATCGGCCCCGAAGTCATGGCCGAGGTGAAGAAGATCATCGGCTGGTATGGCGACCGGCGCGGCGTGACATTTGACGTGTCCGAGGACCTCGTGGGCGGTTGCGCCTATGATGTGCATGGCGTGCCGCTGGCCGATGCGACGATGGCAAAGGCGCAAGAGGTCGATGCGGTGCTGCTGGGCGCCGTGGGCGGGCCGAAATACGATGTGCTCGATTTCAGCGTAAAGCCCGAACGCGGCCTGTTGCGCCTGCGCAAGGAGATGGACCTCTTTGCCAACCTGCGCCCCGCGCAATGCTTTGACGCGCTGGCGGATTTCTCGTCGCTCAAGCGCGAGATCGTGGCCGGCCTCGACATCATGATCGTGCGCGAGCTGACCAGCGGCGTCTATTTCGGCGAGCCGCGCGGGATCTTTGTGGAGGGCAACGAGCGCGTCGGCATCAACACCCAGCGCTATACCGAGAGCGAGATCGCCCGCGTGGCGCGGTCGGCGTTCGAACTGGCCCGCAAGCGTGGCAACAGGGTCTGTTCGATGGAAAAGGCCAATGTGATGGAATCGGGCGTCCTCTGGCGCGAGGTGGTGACCAAGGTGCATGCCGAGGAATACCCAGATGTCGCGCTCAGCCACATGTATGCCGACAACGGCGCGATGCAGCTTGTGCGCAACCCCAAGCAGTTCGACGTGATCGTGACCGACAACCTCTTTGGCGACGTTCTGTCGGATGCAGCCGCGATGCTGACGGGGTCTCTTGGCATGTTGCCCTCGGCCAGCCTCGGCCTGCCGATGGCCAATGGCCGGCCCAAGGCGCTCTACGAGCCGGTGCATGGCTCTGCCCCCGATATTGCCGGGCAGGGCAAGGCCAACCCGATCGCCTGCATCCTCAGCTTTGCCATGGCGCTGCGCTATTCCTTTGACATGGGGGCCGAGGCTGACCGGGTCGAGGCGGCGGTGGCAAAGGTGCTGGCCGACGGTCTGCGCACGGCAGACCTGATGGGGGCAGAGGGCGGCACGCCGATCGGCACCACGCAGATGGGCGACGCGATCATCGCGGCGCTGGACGCATCGCTGGTCTGAGCGGCGCGCCCGCCAGCGGGCCCGCGCCATGGGTTTCACGGGCGGCCTGATGGCAATGCAGGAGGCCGCCCGCATGGGCGGTGCCGTGGCGCACCCAGCGCCTCGCCTCGGCCCGGCGGAACACTGCGGCAGCGGTGAGCCTCAGCACATGGGGCGGTAAGGCGCGAGAGCGCCCGATCCCGCCCAAAAGCGTCACAACAGCCGCAGACACGGCGCGACCTTAACCCGGCCGAAGGAAAAATGCGCCACCTTGTCCGACAATCGGCCCGGCTTGGTTGACGCTATCGCGCGGATCGCTGACAAGGTCTGCGCCGTCACACTGGCCAAAGGATGTGATCACATGGGCCCCAACGGAAAAGGTGCGTTGCTCGCCCTGCTGGCCTTCGGGATCTACGCGACCCATGACGTCGTGGTCAAACTGATGGGGGCGTCCTATTCGCCGGTGCAGCTGATCTTTTTCTCGGTGCTGTTCAGCTTTCCGCTCGCCATGCTGATGATCATGCGTGACGCGCAGCCGGGCACCCTGCGGCCCGTGCACCCCTGGTGGATCGCGCTGCGCACGGCCGCTGCGGTGCTGACGGGCCTGACGGCGTTCTACGCCTTTTCGGTGCTGCCGCTGACGCAGGTCTATGCCATCGTCTTTGCCACACCGCTGTTCATCACCATCCTCGCGATCCCGATCCTGGGTGAAAAGGTGCGCATAAGGCGCTGGCTGGCCGTCATTGCCGGGCTGATCGGGGTGATGGTCGTCCTGCGGCCGGGCGGCGGCGACCTGTCGCTGGGGCATCTGGCCGCGCTGCTCGCGGCGCTGGGCGGGTCGGTCGCGTCGATCATCGTGCGCAAGATCGGGCCAGAGGAACGGCCGGTCGTGCTGCTGCTTTACCCGATGCTCGCGAATTTCATCCTGATGGCGGCCGCGCTGCCCTTTGTCTATGAGCCGATGCCGATCGAGCATATGGGTTTCGTTGGCATCATGTCGGTGCTGGGCTGGATCGGTGGCGTCGTCATCATCAAGGCCTACAATGCCGGCGAGGCGGTGATCGTCGCACCGATGCAATATTCGCAGATCCTCTGGGCGACGGCCTATGGCATGGTGTTTTTCAACGAAACGCCTGACGGGCGCACGGTGCTGGGCGCTGGGATCATCATCGCCTCGGGTCTCTACATCGTGCTGCGCGAAAGCCGCAAGTCGGAGTCGAACCGCCCCGTCCTGCAATCCAAGAACCGGCCCGACACCGGCACCAGCCCGCGGCGCAACCTGATCGACCGGGTTACGCGCAGCGTGCGCCACCTTGATTGACGCGGGCCGATATGGCCCCTTGCAAAAGCCCCGCCACCGCGCTACCCCGCGCACATCGGTCGGAGTGTAGCGCAGCTTGGTAGCGCACCTGCTTCGGGAGCAGGGGGTCGGAGGTTCGAATCCTCTCACTCCGACCAATTATCCCTAGGTTCAGTCTGTCCCGCGCTTTGGCGCCGGAGCCTCGTCGTAGTCATCCGACAGGATGCGCGCCGCATCGCCGCGCGGGTCCTCATACTGGCGGTGGCGCAAGGTCCAGACAAAGGCGAGAAGGCCGACCGCGCCCAGCGACAGTGAAATCGGGATCAGGACCGCGAGGATGTTCATGCGCGCGCCCTACTTCAGCCGCAGCGCGTTGAGCGTGACGGTGATCGACGACAGCGACATCGCGACCGCGGCCATCAGCGGCGTGGCCAGCCCCACCAGCGCGAGCGGCACGGCGATCACGTTGTAGCCAAAGGAAATCGCAAAATTCTCCCTGATCCGGCGTGTGGCCTTTTTCGCCACGCGCAGCGCCTCTGCGATGGGGGCGATGTCGCGACCGGTGAGCACGATATCCGAGGCCACCCGCGCCGCGTCGAGCGCGGAGGCGGGCGAGATCGACACCGTGGCGGCGGCCAGCGCGGCGGTGTCGTTCAGCCCGTCGCCCACCATCAGCACGCGGCGCCCCGAGGCGACCAGCGCCTGCACAAAGGCGGCCTTGTCTGCCGGCAGAACTTCGGCCTGCCAGTCCGTGATGCCCAGCCGGTCAGCCAGCCCGCGCACCGCGCCCGGCACATCGCCCGACAGCAGATGGATCGGCATGCCCTGCCGGTTCAGCGCGGCAATCAGCGCCGCAGCCCCCGGCCGCAGCGCGTCGTCAAAGACAAAGGCCACGGGCGCGCGCCCTTCGACCTGCAGCCAGGCGGCGGTATCCTGGCCGGGTGCGGCGCCGACCCAGGCCGCGCGGCCAAGGCGGACGCGCCGGCCTTGCCAGATCCCTTCGACACCATAGCCGGGCACCTCGACCAGATCGGTCACGGTCTCTGCGACGATTCCGTGCGCGCGCGCGCCGCGGGCCAGCGCCACCGCCAGCGGATGCGACGACCCCGCCGCCAATGCCATCACAACAGCCAGATCGGCGGCGTCCTGCAGGGCCAGATCGCGCGGCTCTGGCGTGCCCAGCGTCAGCGTGCCGGTCTTGTCAAAGACCACGCAATCGACCTCGGCCAGACGCTCGAGCGCGGTGCCGTCCTTGATCAGCAGCCCCGCGCGGAACAGCCGCCCCGAGGCCGCCGTCACCACGGCAGGCACGGCAAGGCCCAGCGCACAGGGGCAGGTGATGATGAGAACGGCGGCCGAGATGTTGATCGCATGGCGCACATCGCCCCCGGTGATCCACATCCAGACGCCGAACGCGCCAAAGGACAGCAGATGCACCAGCGGCGAATAGGCACGCGCCGCGCGGTCGGCCAGCGTAGTGTAGCGGTTGCGCGCGCTCTCTGCCACGGCCACCAGATCGGCCATCCGCGCGAGCGACGTGTCGCGCCCGGCCGCCGTCACCCGCACGGTGAGCGGGCCGGTCAGGTTGACCTCGCCCGCGCTGAGCCGCGCGTCGGGCCCGGCAAAGACCGGCAGGCTCTCGCCCGTCAGCAGCGCACGGTCGATCTCGCTCTCGCCCGAGAGCACCACGCCATCGACCGGCACACGCCCTCCCGGCCGGATCACGACGACATCGCCCACCAGCAGGGTCGCGGCGGCGACGGTCTCTTCGCCCGCGGCGGTCAGCCGGACAGCGCGCGGCACCTCGAGCGCGGACAACTCCTGCGCGGCCGACCGGGCCACGGCCCGCGTGCGGTGATCCAGATAGCGCCCGCCGAGCAGGAAAAACGTCAGCATCACGGCGGCGTCGAAATAGGCGTGATCGCCACCGTTGAAGGTCTCGTAGAGAGAGATCGACGAGGCGAGGATGATGGCAAGCGAGATCGGCACATCCATGCCCAGCCGCCGGTTGCGCAGGCTCGCCCAGGCCGAGCGGAAAAACGGCTGCCCGGCAAAGATCACCGTGGGCAATGCGATGGCCGCAGAAATGAGGTGGAACATGTCGCGTGTGGCATCCGACGCGCCCGACCAGACCGCGACCGACAGCAGCATGATGTTCATCATCGCAAAGAACGCGACGCCAAGCCGCATCAGCAATTCGCGCCCGATGCGGTCGGTCTCGGTTGACGACAGCGCCACCATGTCGAGCGGCAGCGCCTCGTAGCCCAGCGCGGAGAGGTGGTCGGTCAGTTCCTCGACCGACACGCTCGCGTCATGGCGGATGCGCACCCGTTTGAGCGACAGGTTGACCCGCGCCTCGGCCACGCCGGTGCGCGCGATCAGGCCACGCTCCACCGTCGAGATGCAGCCGGCGCAATGCACGCCGGGCAGGGCCAGCACCGTCACCTCGGCCGCGTGGGCCGCCTGTTTGCCGGCCCGCGTGATCGTCACCGAGGTGGCGACACAGGCAGGGCAGGCAGCGGCGCCGGGATATTCGACAGCGCTCATCGCCCTCAGTCCACCAGCACGACGACGCGTTGCTGGAACCGCGCGCCGTTCTCTGCAATGGCCACGAACCGCAGGTTCCAGTTGCCCGGCGCCGTCGTCACCGGGGCGCGGTAGAGCGTGCCGTCAAAGGCGAATTCGGGCGTCTGGTCATCGCGCATGGTCGTGGCGCGGCCAAAGGTGCCGGTGAGCGACGCCACCTCGACAGGGTTGCCCTGCGCATCGGTGATCGAAAGCTGCAATTCGCCCTGATGCACAACCGCGCCGATTTGCCAGCCCAGCGCCAGTTGCTCTGCCCGGTCGGTGTCAAAGCTCTGGCTCGCGACATAGGAATTGCCGACCTCGAGCCCCGGAAAGGTGCGGATCGCCTGCGTTGCCAGGACGATGTTCACCCCGATGATCACCACAAAGAAGCTGGCGAAGATCGCAAAGAACTTTGGGCCCGTGATCGGCCCTTGAAAGAGCTTAATCATTGGCGGTTCCAGTTCCGTTGAAATGGCTGTCCACATAGGCCCGGTCGCCGCTGCCCAGGTCTTCGAGCCAGAAGCGAAAGGCGGTCCGATCGCGTGACGCGGCCGGGTCCTGAGGCCGCGCGCTCACATAAACCCGGACCTGCGTGACCTCGTCGGCTGACACATCCACAACGCGCCCTTCCGACCCTTCGATGTCGATGCGCAGGATATCGTCCGACGCAAGCGAGAGGTGAAATTGCCGGTCGCCGCCCTGTTTGTTGAGCAGGCGCACGTCATAGACATTGCGGATCGTGCCGTCGGATAGCGTGATATAGGTCGGGTTGCGGACCTGTGCGACGTTCATCTCGATGTCGGAACGGATGAAAAGGGCAAAGACCAGACCGAAGCCCACCAAGCCCCAAAGCGCGGTATAGAGCATTGTGCGGGGCCGCAGCACGTGTTTCCACACCGGGATAGGGTCGCCGCCGGTCCGTTCCCGGGCCTCGTCCTTGAGTGCGAAATAGTCGATCAGCCCGCGCGGCTTGCCGATCTTGGTCATCACATCGTCGCAGGCGTCGATGCACAGGCCGCAGGTGATGCAGGCCAACTGCTGGCCATCGCGAATGTCGATGCCCATGGGGCAGACGTTGACGCAGGCCATGCAGTCGATGCAGTCGCCGGCGCCTTCGATGCGCGCCTTGCCGCGCGGCTCACCGCGCCATTCGCGATATCCGATGGTGATCGTGTCCTCGTCGATCATCGCAGCCTGGATGCGGGGCCAGGGGCAGGCATAGATGCAGACCTGTTCGCGTGCGATGCCGCCAAAGAAAAAGGTCGTGGCCGTCAGGATCGCCATGGTCGTATAGGCGACGGGGTGGGCGTTGCCGGTGACAAGATTGCCCAGAAGCGTCGGCGCGTCAGTGAAATAGAACACCCAGGCACCGCCGGTGGCGAGCCCGATCAGCACCCAGATCACCCATTTCGTCAGGCGCAGCCGGATCTTGCGCGCGTCCCATTTTGCGTTCCACAGGCGCACGCGGGCATTCCGGTCGCCTTCGACCCAGCGTTCGGTGAGGATGAAAAGGTCGGTCCAGACGGTCTGCGGACAGGCATAGCCGCACCAGACGCGGCCCAGCGCGGATGTGAACAGGAACAGGCCAAGCCCGGCCATGATCAGGAGGCCCGCGACGAAATAGAACTCATGCGGCCAGATCTCGATCCAGAAAAAATAGAAGCGCCGGCCCGCCATGTCGATCAGGACGGCCTGGTCGGGCAGGGATGGCCCCCGGTCCCAACGGATCCAGGGGGTGATGTAGTAGATCCCCAGCGTGACGGCCATGATGACCCATTTCATGCTGCGGAACCGGCCTTTGACGCGACGCGGAAAAACAGGTTCGCGCGCGGCATATAGCTGCGGGGGCGTTTCAGGCTGGCTCATGGTGCTTCCCGGCGATTTATTGTTGGGGTCTGTCCTGACCCCTGTTGCCACATTCTGCCTTGATTTGGATCAACCATCATTGTCGCAGGTCCGTGTCGCGCCGACCAGCCGAACTTTGCCTGATACGTCTACGACGGGCACGCTATCGCGTGCTGGCGCGCTGGCGTTCGGGAAGGAAGGGCCATTCGGGCCCGGCCGGCACTGCGCCGCGGGGGTCAGGCCCCCGCGGCTATCTGCGCGCCTGCAAGAGGCTGAGCGCCACCGACCCCGGCGAAGTTGCGCTCGCCGCTGCGGCATCAGAGCGGATCATGAAAAGGCGGATCATCTTTTCCTGCGCTTCGGGTCTGGTCAGGTCGCCTACATTGTCCGTGCCGAAAACGGCGCGCGCCCGGTCCTTGAACGCATCGAGTTGCTGGTCGATCCCGACCCTCGCAAAGCTGGACGGAAAGCCCAGCGCTGTCTGCACGACCGAGCGGAGCGGCGCATTGCCCATGATCGCGTACCATTGCCCGTTCTTGGTGCTGTTGCCGCGCACGACCTCGGCAAGCCCTGCCGAGAGATTGAGCGCCTGCCGCATCTGGTCGTCCTGCGCACCCACGGCCGCCTCGAACTGTTTGGTCTCGTAGCGGGCGAGGATCGAGTCGGCAAAGCCGGGGAACTGCGTCTTGCTCCCGAAATCGCCAAAGCCGAAACTGCGTGCGAAATCGGCATAGCGCTTGTCGGCGAGGCGGCTGGAGAGCGCCCTTTCCTTGATGGTGCCGTCCTCCAGAACCTTGCGGATAAAGGCCTTGTTGTTGATATCATCGTCCAGACCGAATGCGCCGAGCGCCACCGCCAGGAGGCGGCGGTCCTTGACCAGGTCTTCGGCCGACTGGACCTTGGCGATATTCTCGCGGAAATAGGTCGTGTTCCGCTGGAGCGGTGCACTCTGGACAAAGGCCTCTTTCTGACTGTCCAGCGTGCGTTGCAGGAAACGCCAGCCGGCATAGCCCGACATCGGGATCACCGGCTGGAAGCTCATGACAGCCGCGCAGCGGCAGCCAGCAGCCGCTCCTCCCGCGGCAGGAGGCCGCGCAGGCGCTTCAGGGCGCGATAGAAGTCGCCGCCGATGACCGCGTCGGTCGCATCGGTCAGTTGCAGGCGGCTGTCCGGGTCACAAAGGACCTGGCTGAGCTGTTCGATCCCGCGCAGGAGTTGATGTCGCGCCTCCTCCTCCACCGCGTCGCCCGACAGGACGAGTTGCGCGATGTAGCAGACGCGCCGCACGGGGGTGTTGACCTCATCCGGGCGGATGGCATCGCGCAGGCGCAGGATATTGGCGTTGGGCGTCAGGATCGACAGGCGCGACCTGCGGTCGCCGTTTTCGATCACCGCGCCGTTGACGAGGACGCGCTCTTTGGGACCGAGCTTGAGAACAAGACCGCTCATCATGCCACCCCATGTGCGCGCTGGCCGTCTGTCAGGCCCCGCATGATGGCAAGGTTGATGTCGATCAGCGCCCCCGCCCCCGCCTCGCCCCTCAGGATGCGCTGGCTCTGGTGATCGGTGAATTCGGCGAGGTAGAAGATCTGCGCGCGCAGGGCCTGCGGCAGGGCATTGTCGCCATCGGCCACATCGGCGGCAAGGTGCGTCCAGAGGCGGCGATTGTCATGGACGGCGGCGGCAAGCCGGGGAAAGTCAGCCTGTGCGGCGGTGGCTGCGGCGCGCAGCCGGGCCGTCACGTCGGCAAAGACCTGGTATTCTGCAGAGCGGCCGGTGCGCAGGGTCAAAGGCGCCGCGCCATAGGCGGCCCTTGCTTGTGCGGTAGTGTTCACGGAGCGTCCTTTCGGGACAGGGTTGGCTGTGACGCGGCTTTGCCGCGGGCGGTTCCCTTTGATCGGGCAGGGTCAGGGGGGGCTTTGCCCCCCCTGACGGTTGCCTTAGCGGAACAGCGACAGGATCGACTGCGGCGCCTGGTTGGCGATCGACAGCGACTGGATGCCCAGCTGTTGCTGCACCTGCAGCGCCTGAAGGCGTGCAGAGGCTTCTTCCATGTCGGCATCGACGAGGGCGCCGATACCGGTTTTCAGCGCATCCGACAGCTTGCTGACAAAGTTCGACTGGGTCTGCAGGCGCGCTTCGGAAGCACCGAAGGCGGCCGCAGCGTCGATGGCCGAGCCCACCATCGTCTCGACATCGGCCAGGGCGGTCCCGCCGGTCACTGAGAACCCGTCGAGCCCGGCAAGCGCACCGGCACCGTCCGCACGCACGCGCACGGTCATGTTGACGTCGGTCGAGCCCTGATTGTCGATGGTCAGTTCGCCTGCGGCATTGACCGGATCATAGAGCGCGGTGACGCCCGAGATGCCGGCGGCATTGATCTGGTTCCGCAGGTTCGACAGCGCGATCTCGTTGCCATCGTTGCCGGCGGCCACATCTGCATCGGTCACGGTGTAGCTGAAGTTGCGATCTCCCAGCGTGACGGTCAGCGTTTCGCCTGTCGCGACAGCGGACAACGCAAAGGCTTCCTGGCCGCCGGCCGATGTGATTGCAACAGCGCCGTCGTTGTTGCCGCCGCCGACGACGAGGTTGCCACCGGCCGTGCCCGCAGCGATCTGGCCCGTCGCGGCCGCAGCCGGATCGGTGCTCAGGTTCTGCGCGCTGATGGCGATGGTGTTGGCCGTGACGGTGCCGCCAGAGCGGTCGATCGAGCCCACAACAGAGGTGCCAGTGCCGGTGTTGATCAGGTTGACGCCATTGAACTGCGCGCCGCTGATCGTGGATTTCACCAGGCTGACAAGCTCGTTGGTCTCGTTCTGCAGCTTGGTCGTATCGGCGGTCGCGTCCTGCGCCGCGATGACCTTGTCCTTGATCTGGGTGAGCAGGCCGGTGATCGTCTCCGTGGCGGCTCGCGCCACGCCGATCATCGCCTGGCCCGAAGCGAGGCTGTTCGTCACCGCCTTGAAGCTGCTGACGTCGCTTTCCATCACTTTCGAGATGGCCCAGACGGCCGAGTTGTCCTTGGCCGAGGCCACCGACTTGCCGGTCGAGATCTCGGACTGAACCTTGCCGAGGTTCGAGTTGATGCTCTTGAGGGTCTGCAGCGCGACCATCGCGCCGTTGTTGGTCAGAATGCTGGACATTGTGTTGGTCCCTTAAAGTGTGGGCGCTTTTGCGCCGCGGTTTCAGACAATCGCCGGTTCCGGCGACGTGACACGTCATTCTGATCGTTGCCCTTGCCGGACGTTTCCCCGGCTGTGCGCCACCCCGAAGGATGCAGGGCGACACTGGCTCCAGACCTCTTAACGCATCCCTAATTCCGCCCGCTCCGATGCTGTCACTTTTAGTCAAACGAGGTGGTCTGGCGCCGCTCAGGCCTTGCGCTCGAACGCCGGCCGCGCGGTTGCGACCGTGGATTTCTGGCCGGCGCTGTCATAGGTGGCAAAGCCCTGCCGCAGGGTGTTCACGTGGTCCAGCCGGGCGGCCGCGTCCCTGACGCCCAGGATTGCCGCTTCGAGCAATGACTGGTTGTGGGTGAGGCTGCGACCAAGTCTGTCGAGCGTTGCCGGGTCGGCCGGAGCCTGGGCAAGCGCCGCGAACAGGGCCTCCTTGCGGGGGGCAAGGGGCGCCAGACTGTCAAACTGCCCTGCAAGGATGGCCGCGCGTTCGGTCTCGAGCAGGTCAAGGAGCGCGGATGTGGTGTTTTCAGCCATTCGACCGCGCCTTCATGGCCTCGAAGAGGGACTGCGCCAGCCCGATTCCGCCGGCACGGACCATTTCGCGCGCCTGCGCATCGCGCAGGAAGGATGCGAACTGCTCTTCACCGGCGCCACCGCCAAAGGCATCGCGCGGCGCACCCACGCCTGCGGCCTTGAGCATTTCAGCGAGAAAACCGGCCTCGAGTTTTTCTGCGGCGGCGCGCAACTGCGCGTCACGGTCAGCGGTGGCGGTCTGCGTGCCGGGCGCAGCGAGGGGAGGGGGCAAGGGGCGGACAGGATCCATGAATAATCTCCAAATTGATGGATTTCACACAGCTTGGACCCGAACCGGTAAATATCTGGTAAGTTTCATCGGTCACAGTGGAGGAGAAGTTACAGGCCTGCATCGGAGAACTGATGTCACCCACCAATCTGCTGCTCGCGACCCTCGCCGTGCCAATGGCGCGGCAAGGGGTGTTGTCCCCGCAGACCGCCACCGGTGTCGCCGGTCGTGGGGGAGAAGATGACTTCTCGTCGATTTTCGAGCATCTGGATGGAGAGGTCGCGGGCACGGCCGATCCGGCCGCCTTGCTGGCGCATGCAGCGATCATCCCGGTTGCGGCCAGCGGTGCCGCACCTGCGGAAACGGCGGGCGAGGCCCCCGCGATGGCCATGTCCGCGCAACGACAGCCGCTTGTGACGACCCCGCAGATGGCGCTGGCCCATTCTGCGCAACACCCCCCGTTGCCCGTCATTTTGCAGGGTGAACTGCCGGTCGCCGCGTCGATCCTTGCTGCATCCGCTTTGCCAGTCGCGCCGTCCGCCGGCCTGGCGACTGATCCCGTCACGCGGGCCGACACCAGGGTCAGCGGTTCCGGCGCTCTGGCTGAGGCCTCCGCTTTGCCCCGCCCGGCTCTGCCGCCTGGCGGCGCGATGTCTGACCCGGCTATGCCTGTCACGCCACCCGCCGCCGGGTCAGGGGCGGAGCCTGAAACCCCTGCAGACCCCGCCCATGAGCCGCTGCCGGGCGTGCCGACGCAGGCCACCGACCGGCAGACCGCTCTTGTCAGGCCGCCAGGCCTGGCGATGGCACAGCTCATGGCGCGGTCTGCTCCGCAAGTCGTCCCGGCGACGGACGGCAACAGCAAGCCGTCCGGCCCGCCCGGCGAGGGGCATACCGCAGCTTTGGCGACGGATGGCATCGCCGGCATCACCGCGGCGCGCGAAGGGCAGGCATCAGGTCAGCGGGCGGGACAGGGCGGGCCACAAGGCCAGGCGCTGCCCGCCCATCGCAGCACCGGGGCCGCTGTCTTGGCCGAGGATGGCACGGACCGTCTGGCCGGCCCCTTTCTCACGGCTCACGGGGCCGGTCAGTCCACAGGCAGCATCGCGCCGGCCACAGGCGCGCCGGCGCATGACATGCTGGCACGGCATGTGGCGTCGCAGGTCGCCGATATGGCGGTCCGGGCAGAGCCGCGGGGCGCCGAAATCCGCCTCGATCCCGAAGAACTGGGACGGCTGCGCCTGGCGCTGCGCGTCGATGGTCAGTCGATCCAGGTCATGATTGCCGCAGAGCGGCCCGAGACCACCGACCTGATTCGCCGGCATATCGACCTTCTGGCGCAGGAATTCAGACAATTGGGCTACCGCGATGTCAGCTTTTCCTTTGCCGGCTCGCAAGGGGACGGCGCCGCGCAACAGGGGCTCCCGCCG
Source organism: Rhodobacterales bacterium (assembly GCA_009993005.1). Taxonomy (GTDB): domain Bacteria; phylum Pseudomonadota; class Alphaproteobacteria; order Rhodobacterales; family Rhodobacteraceae; genus JAACUH01. Next base: position 52,772 of record JAACUH010000059.1, on the reverse strand, counting down.
CCGCCCCGGCCCGCGGACGGCCATGCCGATCGACCCGCCCCCATGCAGCCTGACCCGACTGCCACATTGGTCGCCGCGCGTCAGCCCGCCAATGCGGCGGGCCGTCTCGACCTCAGACTTTAAGGAAAACCGATGGACATCGCCCCGACAACCGCTTCCGCAACCACGCCATCCGCCGCCGCCGGGACCTCGACGCGCAAGATCGCGTCGGATTTCGATACATTCCTGAGGATGCTGACCGTCCAGATGCAGAATCAGGATCCTCTGAACCCGGTCGATTCGTCCGACTACGCGGTGCAGCTTGCGACCTTCTCGGGCGTCGAACAGCAGGTGCAGACCAACGACCTGCTCAAGGCCATGGCGGCGCAGATGGGGACCTCGGGCATGGCGCAGATGGCCGCATGGGTCGGGCGCGAGGCGCGTGCGCCGGTTGCCGCGCATTTCACCGGCGCGCCGATCACGGTCGCACCCAATCCCGCGCTGCTGGCTGACACGGTCGAGATGGTCGTGCGCAATTCCTCCGGGACCGAGGTGCAGCGCATGACAATTCCGACCGGCGCGGCGCCGGTGGAATGGTCGGGCGTGGGCGAGGGTGGGTTGCCCTTTCCCAGTGGGCTCTATTCGTTCGAGATCATCAGTTCGGCCAATGGCGAGGTGTTGCTGGCCGAACAGGCCGATGTCTATTCGACCGTGACCGAAGTCCGCTCCGAAGGGGGGCAGACGATCCTGATGCTGTCGGGCGGTGTGGCGGTTCCCGCCTCGCTGGTGACCGCGCTGCGCGACCCGACACTGCGGTAACGACTAGAGAAGTGTTGCGGCCCAGACGGCGACCCCGCCCAGCCCCGCGCCCAGAGCGACCCAGCCCAGCACCGGCCAGACCGACTTGCGCGGGGGCGGGGGCGGTGGGTTCGTGGTGCGGATCAGCGCATCCTCGGCAAGCTTGGGCAGGCGCGGCCCGAACCGCGCCAGCACGCGCAGCGTCTGGCCAAGATCGCGCAGCAGCGCCTTGGGGCCGATGCTCTGCTTGATGTAATCCTCGACGATCGGGCGGGCCACATCCCAGATGTTGATATGCGGGTCCAGCGTGCGCGCCACGCCTTCGACCACCACCATGGTGCGTTGCAGCAAGATCAGCTCTGTTCGCGTCTCCATCCCGAAACGCTCTGTCACTTCAAAGAGATAGGCCAGAAGCCGCGCCATAGAGATGCGGCTCGCATCCATCCCGAAGATCGGCTCGGCCACAGCGCGCAGCGCGCGGGCAAACTCGTCCACATCCCGGTCGGCGGGGACATAGCCCGCCTCGAAATGCACCTCGGCCACGCGGCGGAAATCCTTTCGGATAAAGCCGAACAGGATCTCGGCATAGACGCGGCGGGTATATTCGTCGATCCGCCCCATGATCCCGAAATCATAGGCGATGATCTCGCCGTTCTCGCCGATCTTGAGGTTGCCCTGATGCATGTCGCCATGAAAGAACCCGTCGCGCAGCGCATGGCTCAGGAAAAGTTGCAGCACCCGCGCGCCAAGGAGCCGCCGGTCGAACCCGGCCGCGTCGATGGCGGCGACATCGGCGGCCCCGATCCCCTCGGCCCAGCCCAGCGTCATCACACGCCGCGCCGACAGCGCCCATTTGATCGCGGGCACGCGAAAGCCCACGTCCTGCGCCGTATTGGCGGCAAACTCGGCCGCGGCCGAGCTTTCCAGCCGCAGGTCAAGCTCGCCCAGCACCACGCCTTCGAAATGCGCGATCACATCCATCGGCCGCAGCCGGCGCGAGGCGGGCGAGAGCAGCTCGATCATCCGCGCGGCGAAATAGAAGGCGTCGATATCCTTGCGAAAGGCGCGCTCGATCCCCGGCCGCAGCACCTTGACCGCGACCGCCTCGCCGGTGTCGGCGAGGACCGCCTTGTGCACCTGCGCGAGCGAGGCGGCGGCGACGGGGTCGGAAAAGGCGCTGAACATCGCCGTGATCGGCAGGCCGAGCTCCTTGGCCACTTCGGCCTTGGCGACGTCAGTCGGAAAGGCGGGCAGGCGGTCCTGCAAAACACGCAGTTGCACGGCCAGTTCGTCGCCCACCACATCGGGGCGGGTCGAAAGGATCTGGCCGAACTTGATATAGGCCGGGCCCAGCGCCGTCAGCGCGCGGGTCGCGGGCGGGAGCGAGGGGTCGCCGCGATAGCCCAGCCAGGTAAAGGGCAGCGCCAGCGCGCGGACGGTGAACCGCAACAGCCGGCCCGCCTCGAACGCGTCGAGCACCACATTCATCGCGCCCGCGCGTTCCAGCGTGGCACCGGTGCGGATCAGCCGCCAGATGTTGTGCGGTCCGCGCACCTAGAGCTTCCACCCCGAATGCAATGCGGCGATGCCCATCGACAGGTTGCGGTATTTCGCATTGCCGAAGCCGGCGTCGCGCACCATGCCCAGAAACGTCTCCTGATCGGGAAAGCGGCGGATCGATTCGACCAGATACTGATAGCTCGCGCGGTCGCCCGCGATCATCTGGCCCATCCGCGGGATCACGTTGAAGGAATAGAGGTCATAGGCCTTTTGCAGCGCGGCGTTGGGCAAATGGCTGAATTCCAGCACCATCAGCCGCCCACCGGGGCGCAGCACGCGAAACGCCTCGGCCAGCGCATCCTGCGGGCGGGTCACGTTGCGGATGCCGAACGAGATCGTGTAGACGTCAAAGCTGTTGTCGGCAAAGGGCAGCGCCATCGCGTCGCCCACAACCCAGTCGAGGCTGTCGGCCATGCGGTCGGCCTCGGCCCGCTTGCGGCCGGCGACCAGCATGCCCTCGGTCAGGTCGAGCACGGTCGCATGGCCGGTCCCCGCGCGTTTGAGAAACCGAAAGGCGATGTCACCGGTCCCGCCCGCCACATCGAGCAGCCGCTGCCCGGGCCGCGGCGCGAGCCAGTCCATCATCGCATCCTTCCAGATGCGGTGCACGCCGGCCGACATGACGTCGTTCATGATGTCGTATTTGCTGGCCACCGACGTGAAAACACCGCGCACGCGCCCGGCCTTTTCGCTTTCGCGCACGGTCTCATTGCCGAAATGCGTCGGTCTGTCGGGATCTTGGGTCATTGCGTCCTGTGGTCCTCGGGCTCCGGCCCTGCTAGCTAGCGACAGGGACGGCTTACACCGCCCCCCGCTCCTAAGGAAGTGCGCCATGCCCGAATTGCCAGAGGTAGAGACGGTTCGTCGCGGGCTGGCCCCGGTGATGGAGGGCGCGATGATCGCCCGCGCCACGGTCAACCGGCCCGATCTGCGCTGGCCCTTGCCTGACAACATGGCGGCGCGGTTGGCCGGGGCGCGGGTGGTCGCGCTGCGGCGACGGTCAAAATACATCCTCGCGGACCTGTCGCGCGGCGAGACGCTGATCATCCATCTGGGCATGTCCGGGCGGATGCTCGTGTCGGGGGCGATGCTCGGCGCCTTCCACCATGACCACCCGGCGCCCGCGAAACATGACCATGTGATCCTCGACATGGAGGGTGGCGCGCGTGTGACCTTCAATGATGCGCGGCGGTTCGGCGCGATGGACCTGTGCGCGACCGGGGCGGTCGATGCGCATTGGCTCCTGCGCGACATCGGGCCAGAGCCTTTGGGCAATGCGTTCAACGAGGATTACCTTGTCGCGCGGCTCAAGGGGCGGGGCATGGCGATCAAATCCGCGCTGCTCGACCAGCGAATCGTTGCCGGGCTTGGCAATATCTATGTCTGCGAGGTGCTGCATCGCGCCCGCATCCGCCCCACCCGCGCCGCCGGGCGGGTTGCCGCGCAGCGGGTGGCGGGGCTGGTGCCGATCATCCGGCAGGTGCTGGACGAGGCCATCGACGCCGGCGGGTCGTCGCTGCGCGATTACCGGCAAGCCGATGGCGAGCTTGGTTATTTCCAGCATACCTTTCGCGTCTATGACCGCGAAGGCGCGCCCTGCGTCGCGCCCGGTTGCGAGGGCACGGTGCAGCGTGTCGTGCAGGCGGGGCGGAGTTCGTTCTTTTGCCCGCGCTGCCAGAGTTGACTTGAAACCCCGATGGCCTTTGGTAAAGGCGGGCGCCTGAGCCGAACACGGGGATATGACAGCATGGCCTATGACACGATCATCTTCGAGATCGAGGACGACATCGCACAGATCACCCTGAACCGGCCCGACGCGCTCAACGCGCTCAATGCGGCGCTGCTGGGCGAGCTTGCCGATGCGCTCGAGGCGGCGGATGCCAGCGACAAGGTGCGCTGCATCGTCATCACCGGGTCGGACAAGGCCTTTGCCGCCGGGGCGGATATCACCGAAATGGCCGACATGTCCTTTGTGGACATGTATCTGAGCAATCGCTTCGCGCGCGAAGGCGACCGGATCGAGCATATCCGCAAGCCGGTTATCGCGGCCGTGGCGGGCTATGCGCTGGGCGGCGGCTGCGAGCTTGCCATGATGTGCGATTTCATCATCGCCGCCGATACCGCCAAATTTGGCCAGCCCGAGATCAACCTCGGCGTGATCGCGGGGATGGGCGGCACGCAGCGCCTGACACGTTTTGTCGGCAAGTCCAAGGCGATGGATATGCATCTGACCGGCCGTTTCATGGACGCCGCCGAGGCAGAGCGCTGTGGGCTGGTGAGCCGCGTCGTGCCCGCGAAAAAGCTGATCGAAGAGGCGCGCGGGGCCGCGGCCAAGATCGCGATGAAGTCGCAGATCGCCGTGATGGCCGCCAAGGATGCCGTCAACCGCAGCTATGAGACGACGCTGGCCGAGGGCGTGCGCTATGAACGCCGGCTGTTCCAGTCGCTCTTTGCCACCGCCGACCAGAAGGAAGGCATGCGCGCCTTTTCCGAAAAGCGCGAGGCGCAGTTCCGCGACCGGTAGCATTTGCGCTTTTCAAACGGCCAGCGCTGGCCTATAGACGCCGCTTACATGCGCGTGAGGCCCGCCTAGGCCAGAATCAGCCGGTTCAGAACCCGGTCGGGCCGAATGCGCTATCCGTTTTTCAATTGACCCGACAAAGGTTCCGAATACATGGCCAACAGCCCCCAATCCGAAAAGCGCGCCCGCCAGAACGAGCGCCGTTTTGCCATCAACAAGATGCGCCGTTCGCGCATCCGCACGTTCCTGCGCAAGGTCGAAGAGGCGATCGCCTCGGGTGACAAGGATGCCGCCGCGATCGCGCTGCGCAGCGCCCAGCCCGAACTGATGCGTGGCGTGACCAAGGGAATCGTCCACAAGAACACCGCCGCGCGCAAGATGTCGCGTCTGGCCTCGCGGGTCAAAGCGCTGGGCTGAGCCCGCGCCACCTGTTTTGTGACGTTGCGGAAAGGGCGTGCCACAAGGCGCGCCTTTTTGCTGTCCGGGGCATGGCCGGGCCGTTGCACTGCCCGCGACTCGGGCGCCGGGCCTGTCAAGATGTCCTGTCACCGTTCTGTCGCAAAACCCTGTGACTTGGCGCCCGCGCCACAGGGCGCGCGGGTTTTTGCGCAGATTCAACGATCCCCGCCGGGCGGCCGGGATTCGTTTGTCGCAAAGCCCCCGTCAAGGGCGTTGTTGCGTTGTCGGCGCCCCGAACGCCTTGCTAGCTTGGCCATGCGATTCACATCGTTCCTGGGGGAACATGGAGAAGTCTGGCAGCCGACCCCGCCCAGCGGACCTTTTGCAAGGTCTCGCGTCACGTGGCGGCATGGATGCAGGCTCTGTGTGGGAGAGACGGACCAGCGGTTTGGGCACCGCTGACCAGCGCTCTCTTGGTCTGTTGTCGTCCGGTCCTCGTGACCGGATGCGGCGGCGTCTCCCCCGTGATGACAAGTGGCGATGCGACAAGGAAGGACCGGCCATAGCGGTTGTGCCTTGTCGTTCGGGTTCTTGTCATCGGGCGGCGTGGGCGCGGTGTAAGGCGCACCCGGGACCGGGCCGCGCGGCGTGCAACGGGCGCCGTGGGGACAGCAAGGCAAGTCAGGTTTGGACGAATAAATGACGCAAGACATGTGGGGCCAGGTCAGGGACATTCTGAAGGGCGTGGTCGGGGCGAACAATTACACGAACTGGATCGAACCGATCGAGTTCGGCTCCATCTCGGGCGGGGTCGCCACCTTTTTCGTGCCAACCAATTTTATCGGCAATTATGTCGCGCAGCATTACGGCGACCAGATCATGTATCACCTCAACCGCCTTGGCGCGTCGGTGCAGCGGCTGAGCTTTGCCATCGCCGCCAACGCCCAGCGCGCCATGGCCCCCGTCGCGCGACCGTCCGAGCCGCATGACAGCGGTTTTCCAGACCCGGCGGCGCATATCGACCCGCGCTTTACCTTTGACAGCTTTGTTGTGGGCAAGCCCAACGAACTGGCCCATGCCGCGGCGCGGCGCGTCGCCGAAGGCGGGCCGGTGTCTTTCAACCCGCTCTTTCTTTATGGCGGCGTCGGGCTGGGCAAGACCCACCTGATGCACGCGATCGCGCATGAGTTGCGCGCGCGCCAGCCGCATCTCAATGTGCTCTACCTGTCGGCAGAACAGTTCATGTATCGCTTCATCACTGCGCTGCGCGACCGCAAGATGATGGATTTCAAGCAGATGTTCCGGGCCGTCGATGTGCTGATGGTCGATGACGTGCAGTTCATCGCCGGCAAGGACAGCACCCAGGACGAGTTTTTCCATACGTTCAACGCGCTGGTGGACCAGCACAAGCAGATCATCATTTCGGCGGACCGCGCGCCGGGCGAGATCAAGGATCTTGAGGAGCGGATCAAGTCGCGGCTGCAATGCGGCCTTGTCGTTGACCTGCATCCGACCGACTACGAACTGCGGCTGGGCGTGTTGCAGGCCAAGGTCGAGATGTATCGTGGCCAATACCCCGGCCTGTCGCTGCGCGATGGCGTGCTGGAGTTTCTCGCGCACCGGCTTTCGACCAATGTGCGCGTGCTCGAAGGGGCGCTGACCCGGCTTTTCGCCTTTGCGAGCCTGGTCGGCCGCGAGATCACGCTCGAGCTCACGCAGGACTGCCTGGCCGACATCCTGCGCGCCAGCGACCGCAAGATCACGGTCGAGGAGATCCAGCGCAAGGTCAGCGACCATTACAACATCCGCCTGTCCGACCTGATCGGGCCCAAGCGGGTGCGCACGCTGGCGCGGCCCAGGCAGATCGCCATGTATCTGGCCAAGTCGATGACGAATCGGTCCCTGCCCGAGATCGGGCGTCGCTTTGGCGGGCGCGACCACACCACCGTCATGCACGGCGTGCGCCGGATCGAAGAGCTGCGCGCCACCGACAGCCAGATTTCCGACGATCTGGAATTGCTGCGCCGCGCGCTCGAAGCCTGAGAGCGCTTGACCGAACCGCAACGGCGCAGCAACAGTCGCCGGGAGATATGCACAAGTCACTTGAGCGGGGCGGGAAAACGGGTAGCGTTTCCGTCCCGGCCATCGTGATCCGGCCAGATCGGAGCAAGACAGAATGAAACTCAGTATCGAACGCGGCGCGCTGCTCAAGGCCGTGGCCCAGGCGCAATCCGTGGTGGAGCGGCGCAACACGATCCCGATCCTCGCCAATGTGCTGATCGAGGCCGAAGGCAACACCGTGCAGTTCCGCGCGACCGATCTGGATATCGAGGTGGTGGACCGCGCCCCTGCGATGGTCGAACGCGCAGGCGCCACGACCGTGTCGGCCATGACGCTCAACGAGATCGTGCGCAAACTGCCTGATGGCGCGCTGGTCACGTTGGCCGACGACCCGCAGACGGGCCGGTTGCTGATCACCGCCGGGCGGTCGCAGTTTTCGCTGGCGACCCTGCCGCGCGAGGATTTTCCGGTGATGGCCACGTCGGATTATGCCGCCAATTTTGCCGTGGCGGCGCCGGTATTGCGCCGGCTGTTCGACAAGTCGAAATTCGCGATCTCGACCGAAGAGACACGCTATTACCTCAACGGTGTCTACATGCATGTGGCCGAGAGCGAGGGCGCCAAGGTGCTGCGCTGTGTGGCGACCGACGGGCACAGGCTGGCGCGGATCGACGCGCCCTTGCCCGAAGGCGCGGCGGGCATGGTCGGTGTCATCGTGCCGCGCAAGACCGTGGGCGAGATGCGCAAGCTTCTGGACGATGACGAGGCGATGATCGCGGTGTCGGTGTCCGAGACCAAGATCCGCTTTGCCACGCCGGGCGTGACGCTGACGTCAAAGGTCATCGACGGGACATTTCCCGACTACACCCGCGTCATTCCGCAGGGCAACACCCGGCGGCTCGAGGTCGATGCGGCCGATTTTGCCCGCGCGGTGGACCGGGTGCAGACGGTGTCGTCGGAACGCTCGCGCGCGGTGAAGCTGTCGCTTGAAGAGGACCGGCTGATCCTCTCGGTCAACGCGCCCGACCATGGCGCCGCCGAGGAGGAGCTTGCCGTCGCCTATGCCGATGAGCGGCTCGAGATCGGGTTCAACGCGAAATATCTGCTGGAAATCGCGAGCCAGGTGGACCGCGAGAATGCGGTATTTCTGTTCAATTCGTCCGGCGATCCGACGCTGATGCGCGAGGGCAATGACATGTCGGCGGTCTATGTCGTCATGCCGATGCGCGTGTGACGCCTGTCGGACGCCTCCGGCGGGAGTATTTTTGGCACAAAGAAGCCGGGCGGGGGGCGCGGTGAGGCTGGCCGTTACGGCATTGTCGCTGTCGCATTTCCGGTCGCACCGGCGGGCCACGCTGGCCTTTGATGGCCGGCCGGTGGCGATTTTCGGCGCGAATGGCGCGGGCAAGACCAATCTGATCGAGGCGGTGTCGCTGCTGTCTCCGGGGCGTGGGCTGCGCCGTGCGGCGAGCGACGACATGATCCGCCGGCCCGAGGCGCTGGGCTGGAAGGTGGCGGCGGCGCTTGCGTCGTTCGGGCAGGCGCATGAGGTTGACACCTGGGCCGAGCCCGGCGGCGCGCGGCAGGTCCGCATCGACGGCAAGGCTGCGACGCAGATCGCGCTGGGGCGGATCGCGCGGGTGCTCTGGCTGGTGCCGGCGATGGACCGGCTCTGGATAGAGGGCGCGGACGGGCGACGGCGATTTCTGGACCGCGCGACGATGAGTTTCGACCCCGGCCATGCCGAGGCGGTGCTCGACTATGACAAGGCGATGCGCGAGCGCAACCGGCTGCTGAAAGACATGGTGCGCGATGCGCATTGGTATGGTGCGATCGAGGCGCAGATGGCGCGGGCGGGGGCGCTGGTGCATGCGGGGCGCGTGGCGGCCATTGCCCGGCTGATGGCGGCGCAGGAGGGGGCGCAGACGGCTTTTCCTGCGGCGGCGCTGGCGCTGCTGGAGCCTGAAGCCGACGCGCCCGTTACCGAAGAGGCGCTGCGCGGGGCGCTGTCCGAGGGCCGCGCGCGTGACCTTGCGGCGGGGCGAACGCTCTGCGGGCCGCATCGCAGCGATCTTGTGGCGGTCTGGGCGGCCAAGGGGGTCGCTGCGCGCGATGCCTCGACCGGGGAGCAGAAGGCGCTGCTCATTTCGCTGATCCTTGCCAATGCGCGGGCGCTGGCCGAGGAGACGGGCGCGCCGCCGATCCTGTTGCTCGACGAGGTGGCGGCGCATCTGGATACCGGGCGGCGCGCGGCGCTTTATGACGAGATCTGTGCACTGGGGGCGCAGGCCTTCATGACCGGGACGGGGGCCGAGCTCTTTGCGGGGCTTGCCGGGCGGGCGCAATTTGTAGACGTGAGCGAGGCGGCGGGTGTGTCTGCCGCGCGTGAGGTGGAGGCGTGGAATGCGGATTGAGCGGATCGAGGAATTGCGGCTCGGGGGCGCGGACGAGGCGGCGATTGCCGCGCTGCTGGGGGCGTCTTTTGGCACCGACTTTGGCGGGCGGTCATGTTTCATGCAGCGCCATCATGTGCGGCTGGTGGCGCGTGACGATGGCATCATCGGCCATGTCGGGCTGACCTTTCGCCAGATCCGGCAGGGGGCGCGGCTGATCCCGATCCTCGGTCTCGCCGATGTGGCGACCGACCCCGCGCGGCGGGGTGAGGGGATCGCCGGCCGGCTGGTGGCGGCGGCCATCGACGAAGGGCGCGCCGGGCCGGTCGCGGCGATGGCTCTCTTTGGCACGGCGCAGCTATATGCCGCGGCAGGGTTTGTGCGGGTGGCCAACCGGCTGCGCCATGTCGATCTGCTGGGCGCGGTGACGGGCGAAGTGCATGAGACCGAGGCGCATGACCTGATGGTCCTGCCGCTTGACGGGCGCGCCTGGGATGATGTGACGCCGGTCGATCTGCTGGGGCATCTGTTCTGACCATGACCATCACATTTGCCGCCCTGGGCCTCTATGCGCTGGGCATTTTCCTGCTGTTCCTGACCCCTGGCCCGGTCTGGGTGGCGCTGACCGCGCGGGCGCTGGTGGGCGGGTTTCGCGCGGCCTGGCCGCTGGCCATCGGCGTCGCCCTGGGAGATCTGTTGTGGCCGCTGCTGGCCATCCTCGGGATGGGCTGGGTGCTGTCGGTGTTTTCCGGGTTTCTCGACCTGATGCGCTGGGTGGCCTGCGCGACGTTCATCCTGATGGGCGTGCTCATCATCCGGCACGCGGGTCGGCCCATCAACCCCGACAGCCGGCTGACCCGGCCGGGGATGTGGGCGGGGTTCATGGCAGGGGTGGCGGTCATCCTCGCCAATCCCAAGGCGATCCTGTTCTACAGCGGGATGCTGCCGGGGTTTTTTGACGTCACCGCGCTCTCCTGGCCCGACATCGCCGCGATCCTGGCCGTGTCGGCCGCCATTCCGATGGCGGGGAACCTGACGCTCGCGCTGTTCATCGGGCGGGTGCGGGGGCTTCTGACCTCGCCTGACGCCTTGCGTCGGGTCAACCTGACGGCGGGGGTGCTGCTGATCGGCGTGGGGCTGGTGATCCCGCTGATCTGACGCAAAATATGGGGGAAAGCCGTGACATTCCCCCCTAGGGAACGTATATTGTGACAGTTGTTGCACAGGAAAATCCGCATGTCCGAGACCACCCCCGATCCGCTCCCCGGGAATACCGACTACAACGCTGATTCCATCAAGGTTCTCAAGGGGTTGGACGCTGTTCGCAAGCGGCCCGGGATGTATATCGGCGATACCGACGACGGGTCCGGCCTGCACCATATGGTCTATGAGGTCGTGGACAACGGCATCGACGAGGCGCTGGCCGGTCATGCCGATCATGTGCTGGTCAAGATCCACGCGGATTCCAGCGTCTCGGTGCAGGACAACGGCCGCGGCATCCCCGTCGGCATCCATGAGGGCGAAGGGGTCAGCGCGGCCGAGGTCATCATGACCCAGCTTCACGCGGGCGGCAAATTCGACAGCAACTCCTACAAGGTGTCGGGCGGGCTGCACGGCGTCGGTGTGTCGGTCGTCAATGCGCTGTCGGTCTGGCTCGAGCTGCGGATCTGGCGCGACGGGCGCGAGCATTTCTGCCGGTTCGAGCATGGCAACACTGTCGAGCCGCTGCGCGTGGTGGGCGAGACGCCGGGCCGCACCGGGACCGAGGTGCGCTTTCTCGCCTCGACCGAGACTTTCTCGAACCTTGATTACAGCTTTGACCAGCTTGAAAAGCGGCTGCGCGAACTGGCGTTCCTCAATTCGGGCGTGCGGATCATCCTGGAGGACGCGCGCCCCGCCGTGCCGCTGCGCAGCGAGCTTTACTATGAGGGCGGGGTCAAGGAATTCGTCAAATACCTCGATCGGTCCAAGGCGTCGATCATGGCCGAGCCGATCCATATCAACGCCATGCGCGACGATATTGGCGTCGAGGTCGCGATGTGGTGGAACGACAGCTACAACGAGATGGTGCTGCCCTTTACCAACAACATCCCGCAGCGCGACGGCGGCACGCATCTGTCGGCGTTCCGGTCGGCCCTGACGCGGACGATCAACAATTACGCACAGTCGAGCGGGATCGCGAAAAAGGAAAAGGTCGATTTCACCGGCGACGACGCGCGCGAGGGGCTGACCTGCGTGCTGTCGGTCAAGGTGCCCGACCCCAAATTCTCGAGCCAGACCAAGGACAAGCTGGTGTCGTCCGAGGTGCGCCCGGCGGTCGAGGGGCTGGTGGGCGAAAAGCTTGCCGAATGGTTCGAGGAAAACCCGCAGATCGCCAAGGTGGTCGTGGGCAAGATCATCGAGGCCGCGCTGGCGCGCGAGGCGGCGCGCAAGGCGCGGGATCTGACGCGGCGCAAGACGGCGATGGATGTCAATTTCCTTGCCGGAAAGCTCAAGGATTGCTCGGAAAAAGACCCCTCCAAGACCGAGATATTCCTCGTCGAAGGTGACAGTGCGGGCGGCTCGGCCCAGACAGGGCGCGACCGGCAGACGCAGGCGATCCTGCCGCTCAAGGGCAAGATCCTGAATGTGGAGCGCGCGCGGTTCGACCGGATGCTCGCCAGTCAGGAGATCGGCAATCTGGTGATGGCGCTGGGCACCGGCATCGGGCGCGACGAATTCAACCTCGCCAAGCTGCGCTACCACAAGATCGTCATCATGACCGACGCCGACGTGGACGGCGCGCATATCCGCACGCTTTTGCTCACGTTCTTCTTTCGGCAGATGCCGCAGCTGATCGAGGCCGGGCATATCTATATCGCGCAGCCGCCACTCTACAAGGTCGCGCGGGGCAAGTCCGAAGTCTATCTCAAGGATCAGGCGTCGCTCGACGAATATCTGATCCAGCAGGGGATCGACGGCGCCGTGCTGCGGCTCGGCTCGGGGGCCGAGATCGCGGGCGCAGACCTGTTGCGCGTGGTCGAGGAGGCGCGGCAGTTGCGCCGGGTGCTCGACGCCTTTCCGACGCATTATCCGCGCCACATTCTCGAACAGGCGGCGATTGCGGGGGCTTTTGTGCCCGGCGCGGTCGATGCGGACCTGCAAGGCGTGGCTGACACCGTGGCCCGCAGGCTCGACCTCATCGCGCTGGAGTGGGAACGCGGCTGGCGCGGGCGGATCACGCAGGACCACGGCATCCGGCTCGCGCGGATATTGCGCGGTGTCGAAGAGGTGCGCACGCTCGACGGGCCGATGCTGCGGTCGGGCGAAAGCCGCCGCGCGGGCACGTTCACCCGGTCCTTGCAAGAGGTCTATGACCTGCCCGCCACGCTGGTGCGCCGCGACCGCAGCAACCTGATCCACGGGCCGCTCGACCTGCTCAGGGCGATCCTGGAGGAGGGTGAGCGCGGGCTTACCCTGCAACGCTACAAGGGTCTGGGCGAGATGAACCCCGATCAGCTGTGGGAAACCACGCTCGACCCCGAGGCGCGCACGCTGTTGCAGGTGCGCATCGACGATGTCGCCGAGGCGGATGATCTGTTCACCAAGCTGATGGGCGATGTGGTCGAACCGCGCCGCGAATTCATCCAGCAGAACGCGCTGAGCGTCGAGAACCTCGATTTCTGATACCTGCGCGACACTGATGCGTGGCATCCTCTGCGGGTCGGACAGCGAAAGGGGCAAGCAATGAAGGTCGGGATCGTCGGGGCGGGAATGGTCGGCAGCGCGGCGGCCTTTGCGCTCGTCATGCGCAACATCGCGCATCATGTGGTGCTGGTGGACCGTGACGCCGCCCGCGCGCAGGCCGAGGCCGAGGATATCGCCCATGCCGTGCCCTTTGCCGGCGCGGCGGTGATCGAGGCGGGCGCGTATGACCGCCTTGCCGGGGCCGATGTGGTGATCCTGTCGGCTGGTGTGAGCCAGAAACCCGGCGAGACCCGGCTCGAACTCCTGGGGCGCAATGCGGCGGTGTTCCGCGAGGTGGTGGGCGAGGTGCGGCGCGCGGCGCCCGAGGCGGTGTTGCTGGTCGCGTCGAACCCGGTCGATATCATGGGGCAGATCACGCAGCGCCTGTCGGGCCTGCCCGCCGGGCGTGTGATCGCCTCGGGCACGATCCTTGATACGGCCCGGTTCCGGTCGCTGCTGGGCCGGTATCTGGGCATCGCGCCGCAGTCGGTGCATGGCTATGTGCTGGGCGAACATGGCGACAGCGAAGTGCTTAGCTGGTCGAACGCGCGGGCGGGGACGGTGCCATTGGCGTCCTTTGCCGCGCAGATGGGGGCGGCGGTGACGGAGGATGTGCGCGCGCAGATCGACGCGGGCGTGCGCCGCGCCGCTTACCGCATCATCGCGGGCAAGGGCGCGACGTGGTATGGCATCGGCGCGGGCCTCGCGCGGATCGTGCAGGCCATCGGGCGCAACGAACAGGCGGTGATGACGGTCAGTTGCATCACCCCCGATGTGCTGGGTCTGCGTGACGTGGCCCTGAGCCTGCCGCGCGTGGTGGGCGCCGGCGGGGTGAGCGCGACGCTCTGGCCCGAGCTTGACGCGGGCGAGACCGAGGCGCTGCGCGCCAGCGCCCAGATCCTGCGCGACACGATGGACGCGCTGGGCGTCTAGACCACCACCGCCATACGGGTCTGTTCGCCCACGCCAAAGACCCGCTTGTAACGGGCGATCTGATCGGCCGGGCCCATCGCCTTTTCCGGGTTGTCGGACAGTTTGACCGTGGGCCGCCCGTTGGCCGACACCGCCTTGCACACCAGCGAAAACGGCGCGAGGCGGTCGTCAGCGACCAGCCCGGTAAAGTCGTTGGTCAGCATCGTGCCCCAGCCGAACGACACCTTGACCCGCCCGGCAAAGCGCGCCTGAAGCTCTTCGATCTTGCCCACATCAAGCCCGTCGGAAAAGATCACCAGCTTTTGCCGCGGATCCTCGCCGCGCGCGCGCCACCAGTCGATCGCGGCCTCGGCCTGCACCGCGGGGTCGCCGCTATCGACGCGGATGCCGGTCCACCCCGCGAGCCAGTCGGGCGCGCCTTCGAGAAAGCCGCGCGTGCCGTAGGTGTCGGGCAGGATGATGCGCAGGTTGCCATCATGTTCGTCCTGCCAGTCGGCAAGCACGTCATAGGGCGCCTGCCGCAGCGCCGCATCGCTGTCGGCGAGCGCGGCATAGACCATCGGCAGTTCATGCGCGTTGGTGCCGATCGCCTCGATATCGCGCTGCATCGCGATGCGGCAATTCGATGTGCCGGTGAATGCGCTGCCCAGACCCTCCATCATCGCCTGCACGCACCAGTCCTGCCAAAGGTAGCTGTGCCGCCGGCGCGTGCCGAAATCGGCGATGCGCAGGTCAGGGAGGTTGCGCAGGCGTTCGACCTTTTCCCACAGCTTGGTCATGGCGCGGGCATAGAGCACCTGCAATTCGAACCGGCCCATTCCCGCGAGCACCGACCGCCCGCGCAGCTCCATCAGCACGGCGAGCGCGGGGATTTCCCACATCATCACTTCGGGCCAGTTGCCCTCAAAGGTCAGCTCATACTGCCCGTCGCGTTTTTCCAGATGGTAGGCGGGCAGGCGCAGCGCCTCGAACCATTCCATGAAATCGGGGCGGAACATCTGCCGCTTGCCATAGAAGGTATTGCCGCGCAGCCAGGTGCTTTCCCCCCGGGTGAGAGAGAGCGACCGGATATGGTCAAGCTGTTCGCGCAGTTCCCCTTCGTCGATCAGGTCGGCCAGACGGATGCGATGGGTCCGGTTGATGAGCGAGAATGTCACCTGCGTGTCGGGCTTGTTGCGGAACACCGACTGGCACATCAACAGCTTGTAGAAATCCGTGTCGATCAGCGACCGCACGATCGGGTCGATCTTCCACTTGTGGTTCCAGACGCGGGTGGCGATATCGACCATGCGGGCGCTCCTTGATTGCGCAACCTTAGAGCAACTGCGCGCCCTGCTCGCAAGACCCTGATCGGGCTCAGCGCAGGCGCTGCCCGTCATTGTCAAAGAGGTAGAGCCGCGCAGGGTCGAGCGCGATGGTGATCCGGTCACCCATCGCCGGGCGACTGCCGCGCGCCTCGACGACCAGCGGCAGGTCGGGGCCGAGCGCGCCATGCACAAAGGCGGTGCTGCCAAGCTGTTCGACCACATCGACCGTCATTTCGATCCGCTGCCCGGCGTCCTGCAGGTGTTCGGGCCGCACGCCCAGCGTGAGCGCCTGCCCGGCGGTCAGCCGGCTCTCCAGTTGCGGCAGCGTCAGGTCGAGCGTGCCGAGCCGCAGGCTCTGCGGGCCGGTGGCGCGGGCGGGCAGCAGGTTCATCCGCGGGCTGCCGATAAAGCCTGCGACAAAGGCATTGTCGGGGTCGTCATACAGGTCGGTGGGCCGTCCCACCTGCTCCACCACACCGCCGCGCAGCACGACGATGCGGTCTGCCAGCGTCATCGCCTCGGTCTGGTCATGGGTGACGTAGATCATCGTCGCCCCCAGCGCCGCATGCAGGCGCGCGATCTCGATCCGCGTCTGCACGCGCAATTCGGCGTCGAGGTTCGACAGCGGCTCGTCAAAGAGAAAGACCCTGGGCTTGCGCACGATGGCCCGCCCGATGGCGACGCGCTGGCGCTGCCCGCCAGACAGTTGCGCGGGCTTGCGGTCGAGCAGCGGCTCGATCTGCAGGATGCGCGCGGCCTCTTCCACCGCGCGGCGGCGTTCCGGCACCGGCACACGGGCGAGGCGCAGCGCAAAGCCCATGTTCTCGGCCACGGTCATATGCGGGTAGAGCGCGTAGGACTGGAACACCATCGCAATGCCCCGGTCATAGGGTTCGGCCTCGGTCACATCCGTGCCGGCGATGGTGACGGTGCCCGATGTGACCTCTTCGAGCCCCGCGATCATCCGCAGCAGGGTGGATTTGCCGCAGCCGGACGGGCCGACAAAGACGACGAATTCGCCCGGCTCGATGGTCAGATCGACGCCGCGGATGACATCGGTGCTGCCAAAGGATTTGCGCACATCGTTGAGGATCAGGTCAGCCATGGGTCATCCCTTTACTGCGCCGGTGGCGATGCCCGCCACGATCTGACGCTGGAACACGAGGTAGAGGACCACGATCGGCGCGGCGGCCAGCACGATCCCCGCCGCGAGCAGCGGCACATTGGTGGTATATTCGCCCCGCAACGCCGCGATGCCGACCATCATCGTCCGCTTGTCCTGCAGGACCAGCAGCGAGATCAGCACATCGTTCCAGCAGTAGAGCGTGTTGAGAATACCCAGCGTAATGAGGGCGGGCCGCCCCATCGGCAGCATCACGAACCACCAGACCTGCAACAGGCGCGCCCCGTCGATCCGCGCGGCCTCCATCAGCTCGCGCGGCAGGCCAGCGTAGAAGGCGGTCATCAGATAGACGGAAAACGGCAGGAAGAACGCGGTGTAGGACAGGATCAGCCCGATCCGGGTGTTGAGCAGGCCCAGACCGATGATCGTCTGATAGAACGGCACCAGCACCACCTGCACCGGGATCATCAGCGAGGCGAGGATCACCACGAATACCAGCCGGCGGGCCGGAAACCTGAGCAGCGCCAGCGCAAAGCCCGCGAGCGAGGAGACCAGCAAGAGCAGCAGCACCGCGCCCCCCGTCACCAGCACCGAATTGACGAAATAGGTGTCGAGGTTCGACCGCGTCCAGGCCTGCACGAAATTGTCAAAGGTCAGGTCCGTCACGAGGCCGAACCGGTCCATGATGTAGTTGCGGTTGGTCTTGAGCGCGTTGTTGACGGCGAAATAGACCGGATAGACGCAGGACAGCGCCAGAAGCGCCATCGGCACCGACAGCAGGCGCAGGATGCGGCGTTCGCGTCCTCTCGGGTTTGCCATGCCTGTGTCCCCCTCAGAGCCCGGCGTTGCGCGACATGATGCGGATCTGGATCCAGGCGATCCCCGCCATCAGGGCGAACAGCACCATCGACAGCGCCGCGGCATAGCCCGGCCGGCCCATCTGGCCCTGTTCCAGCCAGATCAGGAACTCGGGCAGCGTCGTGGCCGTGCCGGGACCGCCGGCGGTGAGCACATAGATCAGGCCGAACATGTTGGTGAGCACGCCGATGGTCGTCACGACCGCGACAAACTCGATGATCGGGCGCATCGCGGGCAGGATCACATACCCCCAGACCTGCCAGAGCCGCGCCCCGTCGAGCCGCGCGGCCTCGATCATTTCCGACGACAGGGTCGAGAGGCCGGCGAGGAAGATCAGCAGGCTCATCCCGAAGGTCGCCCAAAGCTGCACGGTGAGCAGCGACAGCAGCGCGGTGGACCCGCTGCCCAGCCAGTCGATGGCGGGCAGCCCGGCAAAGCCCAGAAGCGCATTGAGCGCCCCGTCATAACGCAGCACGACATTGAAGATCGACCCGACGATGACGCTCGATAGAACTGCGGGAAAGAAATAGACCGACCGGTAGAGCCGCCCGCCCGGCACACCCAGATGGATGAGCGAGGCAAGGATCATCGGCAGCAGCACCCAGACCGGCAGCGTCAGAAGCAGGATGACGGTGTTGCGCATCGCGGCGCGGAAGTTGGGGTCGCCCGCCATTTCGGCATAGTTGCCCAGCCCGATGAACTGTCCCTGTTGCAGCCCCGTCGCATCGGTCAGTGACAGCCCGAACCCCCAGAGCAGCGGCACGATGCGAAAGGTCAGCACCAGCGCCACGGCCGGCAGCAGGAACAGCAGCGCAAAGCGCCGTTCGGCACGCGAACCGGTGCGCCTGCGGCGGCGTTGGGGCTGGGCGGTCGTGGTCATCGGCGTCTTTCACATCAGGCCCGCAGCCCGGGTCAGGGGGCTGCGGGCATAGCCGGGTCAACCGCCGTGGGCGGCCTTTTGCACGTCATCCATCCGCGCGGCGGCGGCTTCGACCGTCGTCTCGCCGTTGAGCAGCAGTTGCGACTGGCGATGCCATTCGGCCAGCTCTTCGGCGGTGACATTGGCATGGGCCATCGTGACGCCAGAGCTGTCAAGCCAACCCAGGATCGTGCCTGCCGTCGGGCTGGCGAGGCCCGAGGTATCGACGGCCGTATTCGCCGGCACCACGCCCGCATCGTTGACAAAGACCTGGATCGGGCCGGCGCTGGCCAGCGTTTCGACCAGCGCGGTGGCCAGATCGACATTGCCGCCCGCCGCGTTCACGCCATAGCCGATCCCGCCCGCGACGGGGATCATCGCATGGTCCGCGATCATCTCGGGCGCGGGGTGGCGGAAGGCGCCGATGCTCTCGGCGCCAAGGAAGTCCTCGAACTGCTTCCAATGCGCCACGTCCGACAGCAGGCCGATGGTATTGGCCGCGTCGCCGCGCATGAACATCTCGTATTCATCCATGAACTTGGCGGTCGAATTGGCCCCCGGCTGATACCAGCCCATGCCCTGCGTATCGACCCAGGCCTGCAGGATCGCGGCAATCTCGGGGCTGGACCAGGTCAGATCGCCGGTGGCGAACTGCTGCTGCGCCTGCTCGCTCAGCATCGAGGCGCCGACCGAGGACAAGAAGAATTCGGCGCCATAGCCTTCCTTGTTGCCCAGCGCAAAGCAGGGGACGGCACCCGCCGCATTGATCGCCTCGCAGGCGCTCGCAAGCTCGGCCCAGGTCTGCGGCGGCGCTTCGGGGTCGAGCCCGGCCTCGGAATAGCGGTCCTTGTTGTAATAGACGACAAAACCCTGGATCGAGATCGGCAGCGCGCGCACGGCGCCATCGGCATCCTGGAACTCGGTCAGGCCAACCAGACCCTCCGCTTGCGGCGTGAGATCGGTAAGCGCATCCATCCGCGCGCGGGCCTGCGCGCCGCCGTTGAGCAGGAACACATCCGGCCCCTGACCCGAGGCCAGCGCGGTGCCCAGAAGCGTGTAATACTGGTCGATCGGCTGGTTGACAAAGTTGAGCGTGACACCCGGATGCGCCGCGGCAAAGGCCTCGCGCACGGCGTCAAAGTAGCTCGCCGCGACGGGGTCGCCCGATTTCCAGTCCCATATGGTCAGCGTTTGCGCCATCGCCTGCCCGCCAAGGCAGGCCGTGGTCGCGATCAGTAGAGCCTTGAATGTCATGATGTTTCCTCCCATCGACAAAGGTATTCCCCGTCATGCCGTCGCGGCGCGCGGGGTCTGTTCGGTGAAGAACCGGCAACCCGGCCCGGTCAGCCGCGCGGCAGGCGCGAGCGGCTCTGGCGCGGCCCAGATGCTGCGCGCGGCGTCCGACAGGCGCAGGCCAAGGCCCGGCATATCGGGGACATGGGCGTGGCCGTCGCGGATCGGGATCGGGGTCTCGACCAGGTGGTCGTAGTTCTGGAACGAATATTCGAGCCACTCCGCCCCGGGCAGCGCACAAGCCGCATGCACCCCGGTTTCGAGCGTGGTATTGCCAAGCGCCACCGGCAGGCCAAGCTCGGCCGCGAGCCAGCCGATGCGCATGACCTCGGTCACCCGCCCGTGCAGGTTGATGATGTCGCAGCCCCGCGCCATCAGCAGCGCCGTGCGCCCCGCGACATCGAGATATTCGCCGGAATTGATCTGCGTCCACGGCACGGCGGCCGACAGCGCCCTGAGCCCGTCAACGTCGGACCGCAGGATCGGGTCCTCGACCCAGATGAAATCATGCCCCGCGCGGCGGAACATCTCGAGCCGCATCGACGCCTCCTTGGGCGACCATGCCTCGTTGGCGTCGATCATCACGCCGGCCCTGGCCCCCACGGTGCGGCGGAGCAGGTCGAGGCGGGCAAGGTCCCATTCCGGATCGGCATGGCCGACCTTGATCTTGAAGGTGTCAAAGCCGCAATCGGCAGCGCGGGAAAAGAACGCCGCAAAGGCCGCGTCGGAGAGGTGGAAATCGAGCCCGCTCGCATAGGCGCGCACCGATGTGCGCTCTGCGCCCAGACAGGCGGCGAGCGTCAGCCCCGCCTGCTGCGCGGCAAGATCCCACAGCGCGATCTGCAAGGCCTCGCCAAAGCCCGCATCGGCGTCGCGCTGGTTGCCGCCGCGCGGCCGTCCGACCCGGTGGATCAGCGCCTGCGGCGCAGCCCCGTCGAGGCGCGGCCAGACATCGGCCAGAAACCGTGCCTCGAGCGCGGCCAGCGGCGGCATCGCATCCCACAGCGCATGGCCAAAGCCGAGGCCTGTATGCCCGGCGGCATCCACAAGCTCGAGCGCAAAGCCATGGAAGGCATCGAACCCGACCTGGCTGTCGCCGATCACGCGGTCGCGCCGGAACTCGAACCGGGTGAGACGAAAGCTCTTGATGATTCCGTTCGTCATGGTTTTCCAATTCAGATTCGGTATCTGATATATCAGTAAGACTTACAGAACTATCAAATAAGTGCAAGCGCTATTGCAGCGCCGCTGACTGATCGCTAGCCTTCGCGATCATGAAGCCCCATGTCGCGCCGCCGCTCCTCTCCGAAATCGCCTATGAGCGCATCCTGCAGGCGCTCTTTGACGCGCGGGTGCCGATGGGGGCGCGGGTCAGCCAGGGCTGGCTGGTCGCGCTTGCCGGTGTTCCGGTCGGCCCGGTGCGTGACGCGCTCAAGGTTCTCGAGGCCGACGGGCTGGTCAAGGTCCACCCCCGTGCGGGGATCGAGCTGATCAAGCCCACGACCGACCTGTTGCGCGCCACGATCCAGTTCCGCCTGATGATCGAACGGCCCGCCGCGCGCAGCTTTGCCATCGGGGTGGACCCTGCGACGCTGGACGACCTCATCGCCCGCCACGCGGCGCTGTCGGCGGAATTCGCGACGCTGCCGCCGGATCAGAACGTGTTCGACCGTCTGACCGAGGTCGAAGAGGTGTTTCATCCGGCGCTTGTCGCGAGCCTCGGCAACGAGCTTGTCGATGCTTCCTATCGGCGGCTGCGCCTGATGACCCGCATCAACCGGGTGAGCGCAAAGGTCTATCCTTTGGCGGCCTGCGTGTCGATTGCCGAGCATGTGGAGGTGCTGACCGCCTGCAAACGCCGCGACGCCGACGCCGCAGAAGCCGCGATCGGGCGCCACCTGACCAATGCGCTCAACCGCAGTCTGGGGATGGGTTGACCCCTTGCGTCGGGCTGCTCGAGGCAGTCTGCTGGGTGGGGCCAAGGACGATGAACAGAGACGTGGCACAGAGACGTGGCACAGAGACGTGGCACAGAGACGTGGCACAGAGGCGAGGCACAGAATGAAGCTGCTTGATGACGACAGGCTCTTTCCCGCTGACCCGCGCGTGCGGGCCATCGCGCGTGACCTTTACGCCGGCGTGCGCGACCTGCCGATCCTGAGCCCGCATGGCCATACCGACCCGCGCTGGTTTGCCGAGAACGCGCCCTTTGCCGATCCCGCGCAGCTTTTCGTGACGCCCGACCACTATGTGTTCCGCATGTTGCAGTCGCAGGGCATCCCGCTAGAGGCGCTGGGCGTGCCGCGTGCCGATGGCGGTGAGGTCGAGACCGACCCGCGCGCGGTCTGGCGGCTTTTCGCGGCGAACTATCATCTGTTTCGCGCCACGCCCTCGCGGATTTGGGTCGATCACGCGCTGCAAGAGGTGTTCGGCGTCACCGACAGGCTCTCGGCCGCGACGGCGGATGCGGTCTATGACCGGATCGACGATTGCCTGCGGCAAGACGCCTTTCGCCCCCGCGCGCTGTTCGAGCGGTTCAATATCGAGGCGATCGCCACCACCGAAAGCGCGCTCGACGACCTGCGCTGGCACCGCATGATCCGTGACAGCGGCTGGGGCGGCCGTGTCATCACCGCCTATCGCCCCGATGCCGTGGTGGACCCGGAGTTTGCCGGTTTTGCCGACAACGTCGCGCAACTGGCCGCGCTGACGGGCGAGGATACGATGACCTGGGCGGGCTACCTCGCCGCGCATCGCACCCGCCGCGCGTTCTTCAAGAGCTTTGGCGCGACCTCGTCGGACCATGGGCACGCTACCGCCCGGACCGAGGACATGGCGCAGGCCGATGCGGCGGCGTTGTTCTCGAAGTCACTCAAGGGCACCTGCACCCCGGCCGAGGCCGATGCCTTTCGCGGCCAGATGCTGACCGAAATGGCGCGGATGAGCCTCGATGACGGGTTGGTGTTGCAGATCCACCCCGGGTCGATGCGCAACCACAGCGCCGCCGTCACGGCGCGCTTTGGCCGGGACAAGGGCTATGACATCCCGACCCGCACTGACTATGTCACCGCCCTGCGCCCGCTCCTGAACGCGGTCGGCGGGCGGGCGGACCTCACGATCATCGTCTTTACCCTCGACGAGACAAGCTATGCGCGCGAACTTGCGCCGCTGGCCGGGGTCTATCCGGCGCTGCGGCTCGGCCCGCCCTGGTGGTTTCACGACAGCTATGAGGGGATGATGCGGTTTCGCGAGATGACGACCGAAACGGCAGGGTTCTACAACACCGTGGGGTTCAACGACGACACGCGGGCGTTCTGTTCGATCCCCGCGCGCCACGATGTCGCGCGGCGTGTCGATTGCGCCTTTCTTGCCGGGCTGGTGGCGACGGGGCGGCTTCACGCTGACGAGGCGCCCGAGGTCGCGCATGACCTCACCTACCGGCTGGCCAAGGCCGCCTACAAGCTCTGAGCAAAGGACCACGCCCATGACCGCCCCCCGCCTGACCCGCAGCAACGCGCCACGCCCCGCCACAGGCATCGTGCATCTGGGGCTGGGCGCCTTTGCCCGCGCCTTTGTCTGCCCCTTCGTGGCCGAGGCGATGGCGGCGTCGGGCGGCGACTGGGGGATCCTCGGCGTGTCGCTGCAAAGCGCGCGCACCCGCGACGCGCTCGCGCCGCAGGGCTGGGCCTATACGGCGGTCACGCTGGGGCCCGACGGGTCTGATGCGCGGATGATCGAGGCGCTGACCGGCGTGCTGGTCGCGCCCGAAGATCCGCAGGCGGTGCTGGCGGCGATGGCCGACCCTGCCGTGCGCATCGTGTCGCTGACCGTCACCGAAAAGGGCTATTGCCACAACCCGGCCACGGGGCTGCTCAACCCCGATCACCCCGACATCGCGCATGACCTCATGCATCCGCTGCCGGTCTCGGCGCCGGGGTTCATCGTGCGTGCGCTGGCGCTGCGTCATCGCGCGGGGCTTGCGCCCTTTACCGTGCTCACCTGCGACAACCTGCCCGAGAACGGTCGCCTGGTGCGCGCGATCGTCACCGATCTTGCCCGCCGCATCGACCCTGCCCTGGCCGACTGGATCGTGGCCAACTGCCGCTTTCCGGCGACGATGGTGGACCGCATTACCCCGGCCACGACCTCCGCCGACATCGCCATGGTCGAGCGGCTTACCGGCCATCAGGATGCCGCGCCGGTGCTGCACGAGCCGTTTCGCCAATGGGTGATCGAGGATGATTTCGTCGCAGGCGCGCGGCCCGATCTGGGCGCTGTTGGCGCGCAGTTGGTGGGCGACGTGACCGCCTTTGAGCATATGAAGCTGCGGATGCTCAACGGCACGCATTCCGCGCTGGCCTATCTGGGCTATCTGGGCGGGCATGAGACGATAGCCGACACCGTGGCCGACCCCGCCTATGCGGCTTTTGTCCAACGCCTCTGGGCCGAGATCATGCCCGCCGTCACCGCCCCGCCGGCTGTGCGGCTGACCGATTATGCCGCGGCGCTCGCCACCCGCTATGCCAACCCCGCGATCCGTCACCGGACCTGGCAGATCGCGATGGATGGCAGCCAGAAACTGCCGCAGCGCCTTCTTGGCACGCTCACCGCCGCGCTCGATGCGGGCCGGCCCGCGCCGGGGCTCTGCCTCGTGGTGGCGGGCTGGATGCGCTATGTCGGCGGGATCGACGAGGCCGGCCGCCCCATCGAGGTCAAGGACCCGCTCGCCGCCCGCCTGCGCGCGGTGTCAGACAGCGCCGCGACGCCTGCCGGCAAGGTTGCGGCGCTGCTCGGCGTGACAGAGGTCTTTCCCACCGCGCTCGCCCCGCGCCTGCGGGCGCCGGTCACACAGGCGGCAGAGCTGCTCTGGGCACAGGGCGCACGGGCGGCGGTGGCGCGGCTCGCGGGTCAGTCCAGCGCCGCGTGAAAGGCGGCAAGCTCGGCCGCGTCCATCTGCACCAGATGGCGCGGTTCGGGAAAGGCGCCAGCGTCAACATCGGCCTTGAATTCGGAAAAGGCCGCGATGCGTTCCTGCTGGAGGCGCGCATATTCGGCGGCAAAGTTGCGATAGACTTTGGAATGGCGCGGCATGTGGTCGGTGTGATCGCCCAGAATGTCCATCGCAAAGAGATACTGCGCATCGCAGCCCGCGCCCGCGCCCATCGACCACAAGAGCAGCGATTTCATCCGCGCGCTGATGGCGCTGGCGACCTCGGGTGGCACGACCTCGATCTCGACAGCAAAGGCCCCGGCCTCCTCATAGGCCAGGCATTCGCGGTAAAGCGCCAGGGCGCTGTCCGCCGTCTTGCCCACCGCGCGAAAACCGCCGGTCCAGGTGGCGCGGCTGGGGACAAGGCCGACATGACCCACCACCGGGATATGTTCGCCCGCCAGATAGCGCACGGTGTCGAGCCCGGCCGAGCAATAGAGCGCGTCCGCCCCCGCCAGCAGCGCGCGCCCGGCGAAACGCAGGTAATCCTCGCGCGTGCCGGCCTCGCGGTGGTCCACGCCGGTCATGCTGAACAGACCGGGGGCGACGGTGCGGTAGCGCGGGTGGCTCACCAGATCGAAGGGGGCAGAGACGATGTCGATCCCCGCCGCCTCGGCCGCCGCCGCCTCGTCGAGCGTGAGGACGCGCAGCATGGTGAGCTGGCCCCGCCCCTTGCGGGCGCGCAACTCGGCAATGGTCAGGGGGCGGGTGCGGGTCATGGGGGCCTCGTCAGATCAGGATTTCGATACGCCCGTCCGCGATGCGGGCCGGATAGGTGGCAAGGTTGACGCAGACCGGCGCACGCAGCGCGGCCCCGGTGCGATAGTTGAACCGGCCGTTGTGCTTGGGGCATTCGATGGTGTCATCCATCACCAGCCCGCCTGCCAGATGCACATGTTCGTGCGAGCAGAGCCCGTCGGTGGCAAAGGGCGTGCCATCCGGCGCGCGGTAGATCGCAAAGGTGCGCCCGTCATGGTCAAAGCGCATCACATCTTCTTCGTCGATTTCGTCCAGGTCGCAGACATCGGTCCAAACGGGGTCAGACATTCACTGTATCCATCTTGTAGGGTTGCGCCGTGGCCGGCAGGGGTTTGCGGATGTAATAGTCGGGCTCGCGCGCCTGGCGCAGCACGGCGGGGATCGCCTCGCGGTAGGCGTCCCAGATCGACGGGTTCGCGGCCGGCAGATCGTGTTTGAGTACCTCATGCAGGCGCGGCAGCGCGTGATAGGGCACCATCGGGAACATGTGGTGTTCCACGTGGTAGTTCATGTTCCAGTAGATCCAGCGGCTGACCGGGTTCATGTAGACGGTGCGCGAATTGAGCCGGTGGTCGGTCACATTCTCGGCCAGCCCGCAATGCTGGATCAGCCCGGTCATCAGCATGTGCCAGGCGCCATAGATGCGCGGGCCGCCGATCAGCATCAGCGGGATCCAGGACCATGTCGCCAGCGCCAGCGCCAGCGTCGCCGCATAGATCGCCATATGCACCCGCGCCACAAGGATCGCCTTGGGCCGCTCGCTTTCGGGGATATAGTCCTTTTCCCCGTCGGTCAGCGTGCCGCCCGCCTGCCGGGCGATGCCGCGGATGCTCTCGGCCATGTCGATCACCCCGGCATAGGCCATCAGCAGGCGAAAGACATTGGGCGGCCGCATGCAGGCGATTTCCGGGTCGCGGCCCACGATGATCGTGTCGGTATGGTGGCGCGCGTGGCTCCACCGCCAGGTGACCGGGTTGCGCACCACCATGAACGACGCGATCTGATAGACCACGTCATTCATCCAGCCGGTGCGAAAGGCCGTGCCATGGCCGCATTCGTGCCAGCGACTGTCGCAGGCAGAGCCATACATGACGCCATAGATCAGCCAGAACGGCACCGCGCCCCATGTCCCCCAGAACGCGATCCCGCCCCAGGCCGACAGGCCCAGAACCGCGAACCAGATCGCGGTATCGCGGATCGCCGGGCCGTCGCGCCGCTGCATCAGGTCCTTCATCACCTTGCGCGGCACGTCGGTGTGATACCATTCGGCGTTGGCCAGGCCCGTGGCCTTGGCCCGCGCGGTGTCGGTCCCGGTGAGGGAATAGTCGCGGATATGGGGATCGGTGGTCGCTGTCATGCGTCCTTGACCTCTTGTGCTGGGGGTTGTGCGCGCCCGGTGAGCGGGGGGAATGTGCCGCTCGGCGCGGGAAAGTCGGTGTCGGGCTGGTCCTGCACCGCGCGGATGCGGTCTTGCGCGGCGGCGATGGCATCCGCCCCGTCGAGCACCCGAAAGGCCGCCACGTAATCGCGCCCCTCGCCGGCGCCGAGCCAGATCATCTCGCCGCGTGCGCGGGCGGCATTGTTGCCCAGCACATGATGGGTCGAGGGTTCGATCCCCATCACGTAATGCCCGGCCTGAAAGTTCTGCCATTGGTAGGCGCAGGGAAGCTGATCCTTGCGCGTCGTCATCTCGATCCCCAGCGCGATGCGGTCGTTGATGACGGCGACGGGCACATGGCCGGCGGCGTCGGCGGCCATGTCATGCTCCCACACCTGTTCGGCAAAACCCATCTGCGGCGCGGGCAGGCTGCGGTAGCCCACGCCCTGCGCACGGTAGCGCTCCGCATGGCTCGCCCAGATCACATCGCGCAGGGGCGCCACATAGCGCGCGCCCTCGTCGATCACCGGATGGCCGATGTTGACATGGTAGAAGAACATATGCGGTGTCGGCTGAAAGCCCGCGTTGACCACCCGGTCGCTGAGGCGGATGGTGTCGCCGCCCAGATCGGCCTCGATCCGGCGGTGCAGGTGCAGCACCTCGCCAAAGAGCGCGGCCTGCACCACGGTGCCCTCGGCCCACAGGATGCAGCGGTCGCCCTCCCACCGCTCGCCGTAGCCGGTGAGGCGGGCGGGAATATTGGCGATGCGCCCGTGCAGCCCGTGGCGGGCGGTGGCGCGGCGGGGGTAGTTGTAGTTGAGCGCGGGGACGTCCTCGGGCCCGAGGATATGGTCGAGCCCGCAGGTCGCCAGAAAGCCGCTGAAGGACCGGGTAAAGCCCAGCCCATCCTCGCCTTCGGGTTCGTAAAAGGCGGGGTGGCGAAAGCCCGTGGGCGACTGCCAGCCGATCGCGCGGCCCTTGTGTTCGACCTCGGCGATGTCCATCCCCCGGTCGAGCAGCACGGTAAAGCGCAGCCCTGACCCGGTGCGGAACTCGAGCATCCGCACCCCGCGCTCGAGCCCGTCGGACAAGGTCATCAGCCGCACCCCGCCAAAGGCGGCAAGGCTGCCGGTGCGCGCCATGATCTGCGCGCGGGTCAGGGTCTGGTCATAGAGCGTGGTCATCTCGGATCCTTGGCTGGTCGGGGCCGCGCGCGGGGTGCGGACCCTGTGGGCTTTGGCTCATTTTGTCGGCCAGCGGGCCCGGCTTTACAAGCCATGCGCGCGGATCGCGTCCTCAAGACAGGTCTTTGACCCGTCCCTCTCCCGATGTTCCACGATGTCGGCGTGCCCTTGCCCCAGCCGGTGCAGGTAGAGATCATGGCGCGCCCCCCTGATCCCCCGCGCATCGCGCCATGGCCCCGAGCCCGCGACAGGCAAGGCCTGCCCGCGCGTCGAACCGTTCTTGCCGCCTGTTCTCCGGGTCGCGCATCCCTTCGCTCCGGGTGGTCAGGCCGTGGCTGCGGACGCGCTGCGCGCCAATGACGCGCCCGTGGGGGAAACAGCCGGTCAAGACGCCGGACCGGAAGATGGCGGCCTGCGCGCTCATTCTGTTGATATTTCGGATAGTCTGACGGTGCGCTGTTCGGCCATCGACAGGTATCCCGCCTCGATCAGCGCGACAGTCTTCACATTGTCGGCCACCGACAGCGCGGGCGGCGTGCCGGTTGCGATGGCGTGCTGCAACTGCTCCATCACGCCGACAAAGGCGTCGGGAAACCACATCGTGTCCCATGTCGGCGTCACCCAGTCGCCGCCGGTGGTCTTGCGGCTGGCATAGGACAGGGTCGAGGCCACGCCGGTGGGCCAGCCGATGGTGCCGCGGGCGGTGCCCTCGGTCCCTTCGACCCGCCAGCCGATGTGCTGGTCGTCCTTGTAGTCCGCGGCGCGCGGGCCGGACCACACATCCTCGAGTGACAGCGCCAGCACGCCGGAGGCAAAGCGCAGCGTGCTGACCGTGATGCCGTCACGATGCGCAAAGGTCGTGCGCGGGTCGGTGCGGGTGGTCGTCGTGATCTCGGCCACCTCGCCAAAGAGAAACCGCAGCACGTCGAGGTGATGCACGCTCATGTTGGCGAGTGTCAGGCGGTCATAGGCCGCAAGGAACCCCTGCCAATGCGGGATCGCGTGCATGTCGATCTGCGCGAACACGATCTCGCCCAGATCGCCGCGGTCGAGGATCTGTTTGAGCACGCGCATCGACTGGTCATAGCGCATGTTCTGGTTCACGCTCAGCACCTTGCCCGCCGCCGCCGCCTCATCGCGCAGGGCGATAGCCTCGGCCAGCGTCAGGGCGAGCGGTTTCTGCGCGAGGATCCCCCTGATATGTGGCTGTGCCAGCGCGGCGCGGATCAGCGCGGGCTGCTGGTCGGGCGGGTAGGCGATGTCGAGGATCTCGATCGCGGGGTCCGCGATCAGCGCCTCGGGCGTGTCATGCACGACGGCGATGCCATAGCGGTCGGCCACAGCCTGCGCGCGCGCCTTCGTCCGGCTGGCGATGGCGGCGACGGGGAAGCCGGCCTGCCGGTAGGCGGCAAGGTGGCATTCCGCCATGATCATGCCCGCGCCGATGGCGCCGATCCGCAGGTTTTTGCTGCGGACCTCGGGGTCAGGGGCGAACCCCATCAGATCGATCATTCTCTCCTCCCTCTCATCCAATGAGCCTGGCGCCGCCGCGGCCAAAGACATGCAGCCGGGCCGGCACACCCACCAGCCCCGCGAGCAGGATCAGCAACATCAGCGGCGCCCGTCGCCTGCCATTCCGCCACCGGCCTGAACGCCTTGGACGCCATCCACAGGACCGGCGGCAGCGTGATCGCCCGCGCCGGCCCGATGGCGGCGTGGCGGAACGGCTCAAAGGGCAGGGATCGGGTCATCGGTCACTTTTCGGGCGGGGGTGGTCAGACAGGAGGGGCCTTGCGGCCCCTCCCCCGTAGATCCGGTCTGCCAGGGAGGTCAGACCGGATCGACAATCCTGGGCCAGGCGGTCGTGTTGGCCTGCGCCGCCGCGATGATCCTGTCCACGCCGGTGCGCCGCATGATCCGCGCGGGCACGTTGCCCGCCGCCTTGGGCGCGCGCGCGGCGCCGGGAAATCCGGTCGGCCCGCCGATCATGCCGGAGGCGAGGTGCTGCGCCCGGGCCTGCCCGATGCGACGCGGCGCGCCCGGCAGAGCCCCGCCATGGAGACCGGGACTGACGCCGGTTGACAGCAACCCGCGCTGCGCCATGCGACGACCGATCATGTGAAACCCTCCCACCGGCCCTCTCCTCAGAGCCTATGACAAGTTGTCCTTCGATTCGCATCATGTGGTCAATCATTTTGTGATGTAAGGCATCATATTGATATTCGAGCGTGGTGCGGATCCGGTCAGCATTCCCGAGATTGCCTGCCAGGGCCCGACAAAACATGGCGCGAAGTCGGGATATTTCTACATCAGAATGATGGATCTGTGATGGGGCAGCCGTATTTGCGAGAATTCGCTTGCAGGGAAACACATCAAGATGATTGATTGACGTCATCGCCGGGGGCAGCGCCGCCGGCCCCGGCTGGACTGCGAAAACCCTGTTGCGCGCGACCCTGTCAGACATAGCGAGAGAGGCCGGCGTTTCGTCAGCCACTGTGGACCGGGTGGTCAACAACCGTGGCGGCGTGCGCAGCCTGACCCGCGATCACGTCATGGGCGTGGCCGAAAGGCTGGGCTATTTCTCTGACACGCCCGCCCCCTCCGATGGGCCCGAGCGGCGCTTTGTCCGGCTGGCGTTTCTCTTGCCGGCCGGGACCAATGCATTCATCCGGATGCTGCAGACCGAGATCGAACAGCAGGCGCGGCTGCTCTTTGCCGTCGAATGCCGGGTCGAGACGATCGAGGGGTTCGATCCGCAGCTTCTCGCGCGGCGGCTTGTCGCGATGGACGACCGCATTGACGGGGTGGGGATCGTGGCGCTCGACCATCCTGTCGTGCGCGAGGCGATCCGCGCGCTGGCGCTGCGCGGAACACGCATCGTCACGCTGGCATCCGACATCCAGAACGTGCCGCGCGTCGCCTATATCGGCACCGACAACCGGCAGGCGGGGCGGCTTGCCGGCTATCTCATGGGGCGGTTTCTGGGCGCGCAGACCGCGGGCAAGGTCGCGCTCTTTGCCGGGTCACTGTCCTATCGCGGGCATCAGGAACGCGAGATGGGCTTTCGCCAGATCCTGCACGAGGAGTTTCCAGGCCTCCAGATCGTGGAATTGCGCGAGGTGCTCGATGACCGCGATACCGCCTATCGCGAGGCCATCGCGCTGCTCGACAAACACCCCGACCTCACCGCGATCTACAATGTCGGCGGCGCCACCAGCGGCATCGCGCGCGCGGTCAAGTCGCGGGGCATGGACGGGCGGGTGGTGCTGATTGCCCATGATGCCACCGAGGGCAACAAGGCGCTGCTGCTTGACGGGACGCTCGACGCGGTCATCGACCAGAACGCCAAGGCCGAAGCGCGCGAGGCGCTTGCCACGCTTGTCGCGTCGGTCAGGGGAGGCACCCATGCCCCGCTGCCGCCGCGCCTGCAGGCGATCTTTCGCGAGAACCTGCCCGAGGAATAGGCCGGGCTGATCCTCGCCCCTGTCATCATCGCCGAACCGGATCGCCGAACCGGATCGCCGAACCGTGCCATGTCGGCGCGCGGCACGAGGCCATCACCGGCGCGGTCGCGCCACCCCTTGAGATCGCGGGCGGCCGCGTGACCTCTGCCGTCACCTGCGCCAAGACACCACCGCCCGCCTTGCCACCGGCGAAATGGCGGATGAGTAGATGTGCAACGTCGGGCCCGCGATTGCCGCGCGCCACCCTGCGGTGCTAGCGTCGTGCCATGACCTTGGCCCACCGCAACCCCAAAGCGTCTTACCGTCTCGCCGGGCGCCTCGCGTCGGTCGGCCTTGGGCTGGCCGTGCTGGTCACGATTGCGGCGCTCGTCCATGGGCAGGCGACGCGGGCCTATCTGGGCGAAACCGCCGGGCGGGCCGGCGGCACCGTGCAATTGGCCACCACCGCGCTTGACGGCTATCTCGAACGCTTCGAAAGGCTGCCGCCGCTGCTGGCCGATCAGCCGCAGATCCGCGCGCTGGCCGAGGCACCCGACGACCCCGCCCTGATCGCGCAGGCCAACCGGTTTCTCAAGGATGTGACCGGCGTTCTGGGGGCCTCGGACATCTATGTGATGGATGCGCAGGGGCTGACCCGCGCGGCCAGCAACCACGACCTGCCGACCAGTTTTGTCGGCGGCAACTTTGCATTTCGCCCCTATTTCAGCGATGCGGTCCAGACCGGCGCAGGCAGCTTTTACGCGCTGGGGACAACATCGCTCAAGCGTGGCTACTATTTCGGCGCACCGATCCGCGATGGCGGGCGCGTGCTGGGCGTGGTTGCCGTCAAGGTCGATGTCGATGCTGTCGAGGCGACATGGACCGGGGCGGAGTATCAGGTGGTCGTCACCGACCCGCAGGGCGTGGTGTTCCTGTCATCCAACCCCGATTGGCGGTTCGGCCGCACGCGGCCGCTCGATGACGCGGGCGCCGCGCTTCTGGCGGCGACGCGGCGCTATGCCGATGCGCGCCTCTTTGACCTGCCGCTGACCGCCGGTGCGGGGCCGGACGGGCATACGCTGTGGCAGATGGCGGATCGTGGGCAGGCCGGCGGCGAGCGGCGCGAATATCTGGCCGTTTCGGCGACGATGCCCGACGCGGGCTGGACCCTTACCGTGCTGCAGGATACCGCGCCGGCGCGCGCGCAGGCGCTGACGCTCACGGTCGGCACGGTGCTTGCGCTGGCGCTGGTGGCGATGGCGGCGGCGGTGGTGTTGCAACGCCGCGCCCGCCTGCGCGACCGGCTGGTGCTACAGGCGGCGGCGCAGGCACAGCTCGAGACCCGGGTGCAGGAGCGCACGCGCGAACTGGCCGCGGTGAACGAGGCTCTGGAGGCCGAGGTGACCGAGCGGCGGCAGGCCGAGGCGTCGCTGCGCCGCGCCCAGGATGATCTGGTGCAGGCGGCCAAGCTTGCGGCGCTCGGCCAGATGTCGGCGGCGCTGGGCCATGAGGTGAACCAGCCGCTGGGTGCATTGCGCAACTATGCCGAGAATGCCGTCACCCTGCTGGCCCGTGACCGGCCGGCCGAGGCGCAGACCGCGCTCGAGCGGATTCTCGCGATGGCCGACCGCATCGGGGCGATCGCGCGGCGGCTGCACACCTTTGGCCGGCGACCGGGGCAACGGCTGGTCGCGGTCGATGTGGCCGATACCGTCGAGGCCGCGCAGGAAATCGCCGGCCCCCGGCTGCGCCAGATCGGGGTGGACCTGAGCGTCGCGCTCGCGCCCGACCTGCCGCTGGTGCGGGCGGGGCCGGTGCGGCTGCAACAGGTGCTGGTGAACCTGCTGACCAATGCCGCGGATGCCGTCGCGGGCCAGCCCGACCGCCGCATCCGGCTGAGCGCGCAGGCGCAGGGGGCGCATGTCGTGTTGCGGGTCGAGGATGCGGGCCCGGGCGTGCCGCAGGCCATCGCGGCGCGGATCTTTGACCCGTTCTTTTCGACCAAGGGCGTGGGCAACGGGCTCGGCCTCGGGCTGTCGATCAGCTACAATATCGTGAAGGATTTCGATGGCACGCTGGCGCTGGTGCAGGGCGATCTGGGCGGCGCGGCCTTTGAGGTCACGCTTTGCGCCGCCATCGGCCAGGAGGTGGCGGCCGAATGATCGCGCACCCGCCCCAGCACCCGCCCCAGCACCCGCCCCAGCACCCGCCCCAGCACCCGCCCCGCATTCTCGTCGTCGATGACGACGCCGACCTGCGCGGATCGACTGTGCAGGCGCTCGAGCTTGCCGGGATGGCGGTGCAGGACCTCGCAACGGCAGAGCGCGCGCTCGACTTCATCACCTTCGGATTTCCGGGCGTGGTGCTGACCGACATCCGGATGCCCGGCATGGACGGGCTGACGCTGATGACGCGGGTGCACGAGATCGACCGCGAGATCCCGGTGATCCTGATGACCGGGCATGGCGATGTGCAACTGGCCGTGCGGGCGATGCGCGAGGGCGCCCATGACTTCATGGAAAAGCCGTTTTCGGCAAGCCAGATGACCGAGCTTGTCGCGCGGGCGGTCGATTTCCGGCGGCTGGTGCTGGAAAACCGGGTGCTGCGCGCGGCGGCGGGGCAGGCCGATGACCTCGAACAGAGGCTGATCGGCCGGTCCACTGCGATGATCGACCTGCGGCGGCGGCTGCGCACCGTGGGGCCGGCCGAGACCGACGTGCTGATCACCGGGCCGACCGGCGCCGGCAAGGAGGTCGTCGCCCGCGCCCTGCACGACCTGTCGTCGCGCGCGCGCCGGCCCTTTGTGGTGATCGACTGCGCCGCGATCCCCGCGCAACTGATGGAGAGCGAGCTCTTTGGCCATGAGCAGGGCGCCTTTGCCGGGGCGATGCGGGCGCGGACGGGCAAGTTCGAACATGCGTCGGGGGGGACGGTCCTGCTTGACGATATCGCCGCGCTCACCCCCGCGCTGCAGGGCAAGCTCTTGCGCCTGATCGAGGACCGCACGGTCAGCCGGCTGGGGTCGAACGAGGTGCATCCGCTCGACATCCGGGTGCTGGCGACGGCGCGTGTCCCGCTCGAGGCCGAGGTGGCTGCCGGGCGGTTCCGGGCCGATCTGCTCTACCGGCTAAACGTCGTGACGCTCGAGGTGCCCGCGCTCGACCAGCGGCGCGAGGATATCGCGCTCTTGTTCCTGCGGCTGTTGACGGAGGCCGCCGCGCGCCACCGGATCGAGGCGGTGCCGCAGGTGCCGCCCGCCTTTCTGACGGCGCTGGGCAGTCGCGACTGGCCGGGCAATGTGCGCGAATTGCGCAATGCGGCGGACCGTTTCGCGCTGGGTCTCGGGCTCGACGGCGGGGGCGAGGGCGAGACGGCGGCGGGGCAGGCGACGGTGCGGCTGGCCGACCGGGTCGCGGCATTCGAGCGGCGCGAGATCGAGGCGGCGCTGGCCGCGCATGGCGGTGCGCTGCGGCCGGTGTACGAATCCCTCGGACTGAGCCGCAAATCGCTTTATGAAAAGATCCTCAAACTCGGGATCGACAAGACGGCTTTCATCGCCGATGGCGAGGGGTCGTGACCGCGGGCGCACCGATCAGGGAACATGCGCGGTGCCCGATGTCCCCTTTTCTACCCATCCGGGCGGGCTGGCGCGCAGATTCGGCGGCCGGGACTGTCGCGGTGCATTGATCGGCGCGGCGATCCCGGTTTGGTAGGGTCAGCGCCATGTCCCTCGGGGGATGGCGGCCATACATGACGCACTCTGGGAGGAGTCCACATGACATTTCGCTTTATCGCCGCCATCGCGGCGGCCGCTACCATTGCGCTCGGCGCGCCGGCGCAGGCGCAGGACCGCTCTGACTGGCCCAACAGCCTGACCATCGGCACCGCCAGCCAGGGTGGCACCTATTTCGTCTATGGCAACGGCTTTGCCGGTTTCATCGCCGAACAATTGGGCATCACCGCGAGCGGTGAAGTCACGGGCGGCCCGGTGCAGAACGTGACGCTGGTCGAAACCGGCGACCACCTGATGGGCCTCGTCACCATGGGCCCGGCCTATGATGCCTGGGAGGGCCGCTCGGAGCTTGCTCCGGGGCTCGAGCACAAGTCGATCCGCGCGCTGTTCCCGATGTACCAGACACCGTTCCAGGTCGTGGCGCTGCGGTCCTCGGGCATCACCTCGGTGTCTGATCTGGCGGGCAAGCGGGTCTCGGTCGGCCCGGCGGGCGGCACACCCGGCACCTACTGGCCGCAGTTCATCGAAGCGCTGGGCGTTCAGGCGACCATCTCGAACGCCGGTGCCGCCGATGCCGCGGGCCAGTTGCAGGACGGCGTGATCGATGCCTTTGCCTTTGCCGCCGGCATTCCGATCTCGGCCTTTGCAGAGCTGGCGGCGAGCCAGGATGTGGTCATGTTCGGCTTCAACGATGCCGAAATGGCGGTGATCCGCGAGGCGTTCCCGGCGATGTCGCCGCTGACGATCCCTGCGGGCACCTATGCCGGCCATGACTATGACCAGAACACCGTCTCGCTGTGGAACTTTGCCATCGCGCATCAGGACATGCCCGAGAGCCTGGCCTATGAGATCACCAAGCTGGCGATGGAAAACCCCGAGCGGATGGTCCAGATCCATGCCGCCGCGAGCGAGACGCTGCTCGAGAACTGGGACAAGAACACCTTCATGCCGTTCCACCCCGGGGCCCTGCGGTATTTCGAAGAGGCCGGTGTGACCATTCCCGAGAACCTGCGCTAGGCGCATCCTGTCGGACAAGGGGCGCGGCGGCCTGTTGCGGCCGCCCCTGCCTGTCCCGGCGTTGCCGGGCCGGGCCTATTCCTGGGGCAGAGGGGACCAGAGCGATGACCACACAGACAGCACAGGCGACTGCGGCGGATGCCGCGCCGGACGGGATCGCGGACGGGGTCGATGCCGAGATCTTTGGCGCCAACCAGCGGATGCCGCTCGGGCGGCTGGGCCTCTTTGCGGCGATCCTCTGCATCGCCTATACTGTGTTTCATGTCGGCGTGATGAACGGCCTGCATGACCGCTTTGCCGACCTTTTCGGGCTGCCGTCGATCGACCTGACCGAACCCTGGCGTTACCGGCTGGTGCATGTGGGCGGCGGGCTCGCGCTCGGGTTCTTGTTGTTTTCCTCGACGCTGTTTTCCGACGCCCGCCCCGGCGCGGCCGACCCCCGGCGGCTGATGGCGCTCTTGCCCGGCGCGCTGGCCGTCGCGCTGGCTTTTGTGCAGGTGCTGGGCTTCTGGCTCACCGGGAAGGGGGTCGATCAGGCCGCCGCCGCGAATGCCGGGGTGCTGAGCTTTGGCCTGCCGCTGGTCGCGGGAACGGGCTGGCTGATCGCGCTGGGCTGGGTCTGGCCGGACCGCCGGCGCGGGCATTTCGACGTGGCCGACCTGTTTCTCGCGCTCGCCGCGATCACGGTGACGATGTATCTGATCTTTCACGCGCCTTTCCTGCGGCTGCGGGCCGGCACCTCGCTGGCCAAGGCGACGGACATGTATGCCGCGCTGGCCGGGACCATGATGATCCTCGAAATGGCGCGACGGCTCGCGGGGCTGGCGCTGGTCGTGATCGTGGCGGTCTTTGTGCTTTATGCCTTTGTCGGGCCCTGGCTGCCCGGCATCCTGGAGCATCGCGGCTACACGATGACCCGGTTCTTCAGCTATATCTACACCGATCAGGGCATCCTTGGCCCGACGACGGCGATCTCATCGACCTATATCATCCTGTTCGTGACCTTTGCCGCCTTTCTACAGGCGAGCCGGGTGGGTGAATACTTTGTCAACTTTGCCTTTGCCGTCGCGGGGGGCGCGCGGGGCGGGCCGGCCAAGGTGGCGGTGTTCTCTTCGGGCCTGATGGGGATGATCAACGGCACGTCGGCGGGCAATGTGGTGTCCACCGGGTCGCTGACCATCCCGCTGATGAAAAAGGTCGGCTACAAACCCCAGACCGCGGCCAGCGTCGAGGCGGCCGCCTCCTCGGGCGGGCAGATCCTGCCGCCGATCATGGGGGCCGGCGCCTTCATCATGTCCGAGATCACGGGCATCGCCTATGCCGAGATCGTGACGGCGGCGATCATCCCCGCGCTGCTCTACTTCGCCTCGGTCTATTTCAACGTCGATCTGATGGCGCAGAAGTTCGGGATGCAGGGTCTGCCCCGGTCGGCCCTACCCAAGTTCCGCAAGCTCGCGCGGCAGGCATTCCTGTTCCTGCCGATCTTCATCCTGATCGGCGCGCTCTTTGCCGGCTATTCGGTGATCCGTGCCGGCACCTATGGCATGGCGGCGGCGGCGGTGGTGTCCTGGCTCACGCCCTACCGGATGGGCCTGCGCCAGATCCTCTATGCGTTCGAGATCGCGGCCAAGATGACGCTGCAACTCGTTGCGGTCTGTGCGGCGGCAGGGATCATCGTGGGCGTGATCGCCCTCACCGGCGTCGGCACGCGGTTTTCCTCGCTGCTGCTGGGGCTGGCGGACCAGAATCAGGCCATCGCGCTGTTCTTTGCGATGATCGTGTCGATCATCCTGGGCATGGGGATGCCGACGACGGCGGCCTATGCGGTGGCGGCGAGCGTGATCGGGCCGGGGCTGGTGCAGATGGGCATCCCGCCGCTGACGGCGCATTTCTTCATCTTCTACTATGCGGTGATGTCGGCGATCACCCCGCCGGTGGCGCTGGCCGCCTATGCCGGGGCGGCGATTGCCCAGTCGGACCCGATGAAAACCAGTGTCGAGAGCTTCCGCATCGGGCTTGCCGCCTTTGTGGTGCCGTTCATGTTCTTTTCGTCGCCTGCGCTCTTGATGCAGGGGAGCTGGTTCGAGGTCGCGCATGTGGTGGTGTCGGCGCTGCTGGGCATCTACATGTTGTCGTCCTCTGTGCAAGGCTGGTTCTTTGGCCTGCTGGCCTGGCCCTTGCGGATCGTGCTTCTGGTCGCGGCGCTGTCAATGATCGCGCAGGGCTGGCTGACCGATGCGGTCGGGCTGGGTGCTGCGGTGCTGGTCTGGCTGATCCAGAAGCGGATGGTCGATCCGCAGGCGGTGATCCGCGGGTCCGACTGACCCGCGGGGGGCCGATGATCGCCCTCGCGCCCGGCCATCTCGCGGGCTAGGGTGCCCCCGAGGACGGGGCAGACCGCGGGGGAGACCGGGCATGAAGGTGGGGATCATCGGGCTGGGGTCGATGGGCGGCGGTGCGGCGCGCGCCTGTGTCGCGGCGGGGCTGGTGACGCAGGGCCACGACATCGCCGAGGCCGCGATGCGCGCCTTTGCGGCGGAGGGCGGGCAGGCAGCGGCGACGCCGGGCGCGTTGGCCGCGCAATGCGATGCGGTGGCGGTCTATGTGCTGAACGCCGATCAGACCGAGGCTGCGCTGTTTGACAGCGGTGCCGCCGCTGCGGCCCGGCCGGGGACGGTGTTCCTGCTCTGCGCCACGATGCCGCCCGCCCGCGCCACCGCCATCGCAGAGCGGCTGGTCGGGATGGGGCATCTCGCGCTCGACGCGCCGGTGTCGGGCGGCGCGGCCAAGGCGCGGGCCGGCGCGCTCACCATCATGGCCTCGGGCAGCGAGGCGGCCTTTGCGCGGGCGAGTGTGATGCTCGACGCGATGGCGGCGCAGGTGTTCCGGCTGGGGCCGGAGCCGGGCATGGCCAGCCGGATGAAGATCGTCAACCAGCACCTTGCCGGCATCCATATCGCCGCCGCTGCCGAGGCGCTGACACAGGCCATCGCGCTGGGCATGGACCCCGCGCAGGTGATCGAGGTCATCGCCGATTGCGCGGGCACATCCTGGATGTTCGAAAACCGCGGGCCGCATATCGCACAGGGCGATTATACGCCGCTGTCGGCGGTCGAGATCTGGCTCAAGGATCTGGCCATCGTCGTCGATATCGCCACCGAGGTCGGGCTTGACCCCGTGCTCGCCCGCGCTGCGCTGGCCCGGTTCCGCGCGGCCGCCGAGGCCGGCTTCGGGCGCGAGGATGACGCTGCGGTGGCCAAGGTCTATGCCCGCGCGGCGGGCCTCGCCCTGCCGGGTGTCGCATGATCCTCGGGGCAATCGGAGACGACTTTACCGGATCCTCCGATCTGGGGCTGATGCTGGCGCGCGGCGGCATGCGGACGGTGCAATATTGCGGCGTGCCGGTGCGCCCGGCTGCCGCGGGCGTTCAGGCGGGGATCGTCGCGCTCAAGACGCGCTCCGTCCCGGTGGAGGAGGCGGTAGCGGGCGCGCTTGCCGCGCTCGACTGGCTGCGGGCGCAGGGCGCGCGGATGTTCTATTTCAAATATTGCTCGACCTTCGATTCCACGCCGCAGGGCAATATCGGCCCGGTGATCGACGCGCTCGCCGCGGCGCTGGGGGTCACGGGGCCGATCCCGGTCTGCCCCGCATTTCCCGCCACTGGGCGCACTGTCTATCAGGGGCACCTCTTTGTCGGGGACAGGCTGCTGAGCGAAAGCGGGATGGAGGCGCATCCGCTGACGCCGATGACCGACCCCGATATCCGCCGCTGGCTGGCGCGCCAGACCGTGCACGGGGTCGGGCATCTGCCGGTGGAACGGCTGCGGCGCGGCGAAGGCCGCGCGGTGATGGCGGCCGAGGCGGCGGCGGGCCGGCCGCTGGTCGTGGCCGACGCGCTTGCGGACGGTGACCTCGACCTGCTGGCGCAGGCCGCGGCGGGGCTGGTGCTGTGGACCGGTGGCTCTGGTCTGGCCCTTGGCCTGCCGGCCGTGCTGGGTATTGCCGGCGCGCAGGACGGCTGGACCGGCGCGGGCGGCCCGGCGATTGCCCTCGCCGGGTCCTGTTCGCGGGCCACGCGGACGCAGATTGCCGCGCATGCACAATCGGGCGCGCCGGTCCGCCGGATCGACCCTGACCGCATCATGTCGGGCGAAGAGACGCCCGAGGCGGTCTGCGACTGGGCGCTCGCCGCGCTGGCCGACGCGGGCGGCGTCCCGCTTGTTCACAGCTCTGACGACCCGGCCGAGGTCGCCCGCGTGCAGGCGCGCCACGGGGTCGCCCCCAGCGCGCAGGCGCTCGAGGCGTTCTTTGGCAGGCTCGCGGTGCTTGCGGTCGAACAGGGCTTTGACCGGATCATCTGCGCGGGGGGCGAGACTTCGGGCGCGGTGGTGCAGGCGCTGGGGGCGCAGGCGCTCCAGATCGGGCCGCAGATCGACCCCGGCGTGCCGGCGGTGCGCATCGAGGGGCGGGCGGTGGTCCTGGCCTTGAAATCCGGCAATTTCGGGCGCGACACCTTCTTTGACCACGCCGCCCGCGTGCTGGCGGGGCAGCCCTGAGGCGCTGACCCCGTTGCAAAGACGCAAAGGCCGGGCAAATGTCGTGGCCATTGGCCGCATTACCATTGGCCGCATCGCCGGAAAGGGCTCCAGATGACCGAAGAAAGCACCCTGCGCGAGCTGATCTGCAGTCTGGCGCGGTCGCTGTTTGACCGTGGGCTGACGGCGGGGGCCTCGGGCAATCTGTCGGCGCGCCTGTCGGACGGGCGTCTGCTGGTCTCGCCCACCGGCGTGTCGATGGGCCGGCTCGACCCGGCCGACCTGTCGCTGATCGACGGGGGCCGGCATGTCGGGGGCCGCGCGCCGACCAAGGAGCTTTTGCTGCACGCGGCCTTCTACGACACCCGCGCGCAGACGGGTGCGGTCGTTCACCTGCATTCGGCCCATGCCACGGCGCTGTCGATGCTGCCCGAGGCCGACCCTGACAACCTGCTGCCGCCGCTGACCGCCTACGGGATCATGAAACTGGGCAAGGTCAAGCTCTTGCCGGTGTTCCTGCCCGGCGATCCGGCAATGGGCGAGGCGGTGCGTGGCCTTGCCGGGCGGCGGACGGCTGTCGTGCTCGCCAATCATGGCCCGGTCGTCGCGGGACAGGATATCGAGGCGGCCGTGAACGCCATCGAAGAGCTTGAGGACAGCGCGCGGCTCGCTCTTCTCACGCGGGGGATGTCGCCCCGGATGCTGAGTGAGGCCCAGCAACGCGCGGTGATCGAGACGTTTGACGTGGTCTGGGACACATGACCTGGTTTTCCGCCAATCTGGGGTTCCTGTTCAAGACCCTGCCGCTGGCCGACCGCGTGCGCGCGGCGCAGGCGGCCGGGTTCGATGCGGTCGAGTTCCATGACGAGGTCCAGACGACAGACTGCGTGGCGCTGGCGCGGGCGCTGGAGGACACCGGGCTGCCGGTCTGCGGGCTCAACATCCGCATGGGCGAGACGGCCGGTTGCGCCGCCATTGCCGGGGCCGAGGCCCGGTTCCGGCGCGACCTGGACGCCGCGCAGCGGGCCGCCGCGACGGTCGATGCGCCCGCGATCCACATCCTCGCGGGCAAGACCGATGCGCCCGATGCGGCGGCGGTCTATCGGCGCAACCTGCGCCATGCGCTCGACGCCACCGACCGGGTGATCCTGATCGAGCCGATCTGCCGCGCGGCGATGCCCGGCTATTTCCTGCATGATCTGGATCAGGCGCAGGCGATTGTGGACGAGATCGCGCATCCCCGCCTGCGGATCCTGTTCGACTGTTTCCACATCGAGATGGAGCATGGCGACTGCCTCGCGCGGTTGCGCCGGCACGCGGGCGCGATCGGCCATGTCCAGATCGCGAGCCTCCCCGACCGGGCCGAGCCTGATGGCGGCACGCTCGACCTCGGGCAGGTGCTCGCGACGCTCGATGCGCAGGGATACGGCGGCGCCATCGGCTGCGAATACCGCCCGCAGCGCGCCGATTTCGACTGGTTGCAGCGACTGCGGCGCCGGGACGGCGCTGCTGGCGTTGCGCCTGACCGGTTGAAGCCGTCCCGCGCTTGAGGTCTGCGACCGGTGCGGGCCGCTTGTCAGGAGGGGACATGTCCCTTGCGCCCTGTGCTGTGGTCGTCGGCAGCCTGCAGGAGGACATCGTGGTTGCGGCCCCGCACCGCCCCACGGCCGGCAAAGCCGTCACCGCAAGCGCATGGCGTCCGGTGTTTGTCGGCAAGGGTGGCATTCAGGCGGCGGCCATCGTGGCGGCGCACGTGCCCTGCCGGATGATGCGCTGCCTGATGATGCGCTGGCGGGTCGGGCGCAAGCCGCCCGAAAGATGCATATTCGCCTTGATCGCGGCGGCGGAAAAGCCCACCTTGTGCGGCGATAACACGGCCGCGCGACGCGGCATTTCCTCAGGAAAGGCGACGCCATGCGTTTTGCAAGACCCGAAACCATTGAGGATGCCGCAAGGATGCTCGCCGCGGAACCGGGGGTGACGCGGATCCTCACCGGGGGCACCGATGTGATGGTGCAGATGCGCGCGGGGCTGGCGGCGCCCGCCCTCGTGGTCGATGTCAAACACCTGACAGGTCTGCGCGCGATCACGCCCGAGGCGGGCGGCTATCGCATCGGCGCGGCGGTGCCCGGCGCGGTGATGGGCGAACATGCGGGCCTGCGCGCGCTCTGGCCCGGCGTGGTCGAGGGGGTCGAGCTGATCGGATCGACGCAGGTGCAGGGGCGCGCCACGAT
The DNA here is from genome assembly GCA_009993005.1 of Rhodobacterales bacterium. Lineage (GTDB taxonomy): Bacteria > Pseudomonadota > Alphaproteobacteria > Rhodobacterales > Rhodobacteraceae > JAACUH01. The sequence continues at coordinate 9,629 of JAACUH010000059.1, read as the reverse complement.
GGCGGGCAACCTGTGCAATGGCTCGCCCGCCGCAGATGCCGTGCCGGGGCTTGTTGCCGCCGATGCGGTGGTGCGGATCATGGGCGTGGACGGCGCGCGCGACTGCCCGGTGATCGACATCCCCGCCGGGCCGGGGCGCACGACGCTGGCCAAGGGCGACATCGTGACCTCGATCTTTCTGCCTGCACGCCCGGCGCGGTCGGGTGACGCCTATCTGCGATTTACGCCGCGCAGCGAGATGGACATCGCCGTGGTCTCTGCCGCCGTGAGCCTGACGCTGGGCGCAGATGGCGCCGTGACCGCCGCGCGGGTGGCCCTGGGGGCGGTCGCGCCGACCGTTCTGCTGGTGGACGAGGCGGCGCAGGCGATCATCGGCACCCGGCTCGACGATGCCGCGCTCGCTGCCCTCGCCGCCGCCTGCTCGGCCGCTTGCCGGCCCATCGACGACAAGCGCGGCACCGTGGCATTTCGCACCCAGGTGGCGGGCGTGCTTGCCCGCCGCGCCGCAAGCATCGCCCGCGACCGGGCCCATTCCGCCGGAGACGCCGCATGAAAACCATCCAGGTCTCGACCACCATCAACGGCGACGCGACAGAGTTTCTCTGCGGCCCGGACGAAAGCCTGCTCGACGTGCTGCGCAACCGCCTTGGCCTCACCGGGGTCAAGGAGGGCTGCGGCACCGGCGATTGCGGCGCCTGCAGCGTGACGCTCGACGGGCGGCTGGTGTGCTCCTGCCTCGTGCTGGGGGCCGAGGCCGAGGGCGCGCAGATCGGCACGGTCGAGGGGCTGGCGCAGGGCGACCGTCTGCATCCGCTGCAACAGAGCTTTATCGACCATGCGGCGCTGCAATGCGGCATCTGCACGCCGGGGATCCTTGTCGCCGCCAAGGCGCTGCTCGACCGCAACCCCGACCCGACGGACACCGAGCTGCGCTACTGGCTCGCCGGAAACCTGTGCCGCTGCACGGGCTATGACAAGATCATCCACGCGGTGCAGGCCGCCGCCAGGACGATGAGGGAGACCGCCGATGCCCAGGGATAACAACGACACCCGTGTGTTCAAGGTCGTCGGCACCCGCCCGCCGCGCCCCGATGGCATCGACAAGGTCACAGGCCGCGCGATGTATGGCGCCGATGTCACCGCGCCGGGGATGCTGAGCGCGCAGATCCTGCGCAGCCCGCATGCCCATGCGCGGATCGTGGCGATCGACACCGCCGCCGCCGCCGCGCTGCCGGGGGTCAAGGCGATCGTCACCGCCGCCGATTTCATGGCGCAGGACGATGCGGGCCTCGACGATATCCTCGTCAACTGCATGGCGCGCGATGTGGTGCTTTATGACGGGCACGCCGTCGCCGCCGTTGCCGCCACCACCCCCGCCATCGCCCGCGCGGCGCTGAAACTGATCGATGTGACCTATGAGGCGCTGCCCCATGTCACCGATGTGGACGCCGCGATGCGCCCTGACGCGCCCGTGGTGCAGGCCGGCCGCGCGAATGAAAGCGTGCCGGCGGGCATGTCGCCCAATGTCACCCATCATTGCGAGTTCGGCCATGGCGATGTGGACGCGGGCTTTGCCGCCGCCGATGTGATCGTCGAGCGCAGCTTTACCACCGCCGCGACGCATCAGGGCTATATCGAGCCGCACGCCTGCCTCGCCACCTTTACCGGCGAGGACAAGGCCGACCTGTGGTGCTGCACACAAGGCCAGTACAATGTGCGCACCGTTTGCGCCGCGCTGATGGGGATGGAGGCGAGCCAGCTGCGCGTCACCGCCTCCGAGATCGGTGGCGGCTTTGGCGGCAAGACGACGGTCTTTATCGAGCCCGTCGCGCTGGCGCTGTCGCGCAAGGCCGGGCGGCCGGTCAAGATCGTGATGTCGCGCGACGAGGTGTTCCGCGCCACCGGGCCGACCGTATCATCCTCCATCGACGTGCGCATCGGCATGACCCGCGACGGCCGCATCACGGCAGGCGAGGCGGTGCTGCGCTATTCCGGCGGGGCCTTTCCCTGCGGCACCGTCGATATGGGGGCGCAATCGGCCTTTGCCGCCTATGACATGCCCGCCGTGCGCACGCTGGGCTGGAACGCGCTGACCAACCGGCCCAAGGAGGCCGCCTATCGCGCCCCCGGCGCGCCGATGGCGATCTATGCGGTGGAAAGCGTGGTGGACGAACTGTGCCAGACGCTCGCGCTCGACCCGCTCGACGTGCGGCTGAAGAACGCCGCGCGCAAGGGCACGCTGTCGTCCTACGGGCCGACCTTTGACGACATCGGGCTGGTCGCCACGCTCGAGGCGGCCAAGGCGCATCCGCATTACCACGCGCCGCTCGGCCCCGGTCAGGGGCGGGGGCTGTCGGCGGGGTTCTGGTTCAACTTTGGCGGCAATACCTGCGTGTCGCTCAACATCAATACCGACGGCACCGTCGGCGTGACCGAGGGCAACCCCGACATCGGCGGCTCGCGCGCCGCGATCAGCCAGATGGCCGCCGAAGAGCTGGGCCTGCCCTATGAGAAGATCCGCACCATCGTCGCGGATACCGCGTCACTGGGCCACAATGACGTGACCGACGGCAGCCGCGTGACCTTTGCCGTGGGGCTCGCCACGATCAAGGCCGCACAGGATGCGGTGGCCAAGATGTGCGCCCGTGCCGCCGCGATCTGGGGCATCGACCCCGATGCGGTGGAATGGGTGGATGGCGCGGCGCAGCCCTGCGGCCCCAACGCGGGCAAGTTCCCCCCGATGAGCCTGGCCGAGATTGCGGCGGTGTCGTTCCAGACCGGCGGGCCGATCGCCGGGCACCACGAATTCAACGCCGATGGCGCGGGCGTGAGCTTTGGCGTGCATCTGGTCGATGTCGAGGTGGACCGCGAGACCGGCGCGACCAAGGTGCTGCGCTACACCGTGTTTCAGGATGCGGGCAAGGCCGTGCACCCCTCCTATGTCGAGGGGCAGATGCAGGGTGGCGCGGTGCAGGGCATCGGCTGGGCGCTCAACGAGGAATACATCTATGGCGAGGACGGGAGGTTGCAGAACCCCGGTTTCCTCGACTACCGCATTCCGGTGGCGTCTGACCTGCCCAATATCGACACGGTGATCCTCGAAATCCCCAACCCCGGCCACCCCTACGGCGTGCGCGGCGTGGGCGAGACGCCGATCGTGCCGCCGCTCGCCGCGCTGTCGAATGCCGTGTCGCGCGCCATCGGGCTGCGGCTCAATCGCCTGCCGATGTCGCCGCCGCGCATCCTCGCCGCGCTTTCGGGCAGCTAGCGGATGGTCGCCGTGGTCATCTGGGGTTCGCTGCGGCGGTTCACCGATGGCAAGGGGCGGGTCGAGGTCGAGGCGCGGACCTTCAAGGAGCTGCTCGACCGGCTGTCGCAGGACTACCCCGGCCTCGCGCCGCAGATCACGCGCGGCGTGTCGCTGGCGGTGGACGGGCTGATCTACCGCGAGGCCTGGTTCACCGCGATCAACCCCGAAAGCGAGGTCGTGCTGATGCCCTATATGACGGGCGGCTGACGGCACGGGCCAGAGGGGGGGGCAGGATGGCAGCGATCACGAAACGCAAGGCCGCGATCATAGGCTGTGGCGTTATCGGCAGCGGCTGGGCCGACCGCTTCCTGCGCGCCGGCTGGGACGTGGCGGTGTTCGATCCCGACCCGGGCGCGGCCCGCCACCTCGACAGGGGGCTTGCCGGGGTCCGCGCCACCCCGCCCGTGCTGCATCTGGCCGCCACGGTCGCGGAGGCGGTGCAGGGGGCCGACTATATCCAGGAATCGGTGCCCGAACATCTGGACCTCAAGCACCAGGTCCTCGCGCAGATCCAGAAGGCCGCACCTGACACGCTGGTCTGCTCATCCGGCGGCTTCGACCCTCTCGCTCTGCAGCAGGGTGCGGCGCACCCCGCCAGGATCCTCGTGGCCCGCCCGATGCGCCCGGTCCATCTCCTGCCCGTGGTCACGCTGCTGCCTACCCCCGCTTCGGACCCTTCGCTGGTCCGGGCGGCGATGGCCATCTTGCTGGGCATCGGGATGGTGCCGGTCTGCTTCGGCGAGGCAAAGGCTCTGTCCCAGCCTTCGGACACCGCCCCGCTCACCCTCGCGCGGATGGAGGTGCTGCCCGCCTGGATCGACTACAACGGCCACATGACCGAAAGCCGCTATCTCTTTGCCTGTTCCGAAACCACCGACACCTTTCTGCGGCTGATCGGTGCCGACCTTGGCCATGTGGCCAAGGGGTTCAGCTACTACACCGCCGAAACCCACATCCGGCACAAGGGCGAGGCGCGGCTCGGTGACTGCCTGACCGGTGCCCTCCAGATCCTCGCCGCCGATGAGAAACGGCTGCACGTGTTTGTCACGATCACCTGCGCTGACCGCACCCTTGCCACCATCGAACAGATGTTGCTGCATGTGGACATGGCTGCCGGTCGCGCCTGCACCGCGCCGCCGCACATCCTGCAACGGCTGCGCCCGCTCGCCGCAGCTCATGCCGCTCTGCCCCGCCCGCCCGACGCCGGCCGGCAGGTCGGTCAACCCAAAGGCTGATCCCGCACCCGGCCCTTGCCGCCGTCAGGCCAGCGTCACGCCCGCCTCCTGCATCTGCACCAGCGCGGCAGAGAGCGACCCGTTCAGATCGATGGCGCGACACAGATCGCCCCGCACCGTCACAGCGAACCCCAGCCGCGCGGCATCGAGCGCCGAATAGGCGACGCAATAATCCGTGGCCAGTCCGACCAGCGTGACCGCGGTGATCCCGCGGCTGCGCAGATAGCCGTCAAGCCCGGTCGCCGTCTGCCGGTCGTTCTCGAAAAAGGCCGAATAGCTGTCGATGGCCGGGTTGACCCCCTTGCGCAGGATCATGTCGGCGCGCCCCGCGGTCAGGCCAGGGTGGAAATCCGCCCCGGTGCTGTTCTGGATACAATGGTCGGGCCAGAGCGTTTGCGGCCCGTAAGGCATCCGGGTCTCGGAAAAGGGCGCCGCGCCCGGATGCCGGCTCGCAAAGGACGAATGCGTCGCAGGGTGCCAGTCCTGCGTCAGGACCACGACGGCGAAATCGGCCATCAGCGCGTTGATCCCCGGCACGATGACGTCGCCCTCTGCCACGGCCAGCGCACCACCGGGGCAAAAGTCATTCTGCACATCGATCACCAGCAGCGCATGGGGCGCGTCCTGCATCGCGTCTCTCCTCTCAGGTCCGACCTCTGCCTAGGCAATGCGGGACATCGGGTCAACAGGGCCGCGCCCGGCTTCTTTGTGCCCCAAATACTCCCGCCGGAGGCTCCGCAGCCCGGTGCCCCGCTCCTGTCCGCGGGACAAGGGCGCGCTTGCTCCGCCGCGCCACAAGGCGTATCGCGTGGCGCCATGTTCACCGTCGCCGCCCTCTACCATTTCACCCGCTTTCCCGATCCCGCGGCGCTGCGCGGCCCGTTGCTCGACCTGTGCCGCACGCAGGGGATCAGCGGCACGCTGCTGCTCGCGCCCGAGGGGGTCAACGGCACCATCGCCGGCAGTCGCGGCGGGATCGACGCCGTGCTCGCCCATATCCGGGCCTGGCCCGGTTGTGACGGGCTGGTGTGGAAGGAAAGCCGCGCCAGCGCGCAGCCCTTCACCCGGATGAAGGTGCGGATCAAGCGCGAGATCGTCACCATGGGCCAGCCCGATGTGGACCCGCGCGCCGCCGTGGGCCATTACGTCGCCCCCGCCGACTGGAACGCGCTGATCGCCGCGCCCGATGTCGCCGTGATCGACACGCGCAACAGCTACGAGGTCGCCATCGGCACCTTCCGCGGCGCGGTCGATCCCGGAACGGAGACGTTCAGCGCGTTTCCCGCCTGGTGGGACGCGAACAAGGACAGGTTCCTGGGCAAGCGCATCGCGATGTTCTGCACCGGCGGCATCCGCTGCGAGAAATCGACCAATTACCTGCTGGGGCAGGGCGTGGCTGACGTCTATCACCTGCAAGGCGGCATCCTGAAATACCTCGAAGAGGTTCCGGCAGAGCAGAGCCTCTGGGCGGGCGAGTGCTTTGTGTTCGACGGGCGCGTGTCGGTGGGCCACGGGCTGGCCGAGGGGCCGCATGTGCTTTGCCATGCCTGCCGGCGTCCGCTGCACCCCGACGACCGCGCCCGGCCCGCGTATGAAGAGGGCGTCGCCTGCCACCATTGCGCCGCCGAAACGACGCCCGCCGACAAGGACCGGTTCCGCGAACGCCAGCGGCAGATCGCGCTCGCCCGGGCGCGGGGCGCGCGGCATCTGGGCAGCCTCTAGTCCTCGCCCTCGACCTTGCCGCGCCCGGCCTTGACCGCCGCCCGCACCTTTTTGCCCTCGAGCCGCCGCTTGACCGACCCATAGGTCGGTTTTGTCGCCACGCGCCGTTTCGGCACGACGCAGGCCTCGCGGATCAGCTCCGCCAGCCTTTCGCGCGCGATTTCGCGGTTGCGGGCCTGACTGCGGGTGTCCTGCACCTGGATCACGATCGCCCCCTCGCCGGTCCAGCGCCATCCGGCGAGCCGCCTGAGCCGCCGCTTGACCGGATCGGGCAGCGCGGGCGAGCGTTCGGCCTCGAACCGCAACTCGACCGCCGTGCTCACCTTGTTCACGTTCTGGCCGCCGGGGCCGGAGGCGCGGATGAACTGCTCGGACAGCTCCCAATCCGCGATGGTGATGGTGTCGTTGATCCGCAGCATGGCCCGCCTCCTTGCCCACGATGGTTGATCATGCCAGACAGAGTATGCAAGCCTGACAGCGCTTTTGCCGGAGTTTCCATGTCGTCCTTCGTGCGCTTCGGCATCAGTGCCATGGTGATCGTCGCCCTGCTGGCCTGGATGGCGCAGAGCGCCGGGCACTGGGTGCTGTTGCAGGGCGGCCTGACGATCCTGATCGTCGCGGTGCCGGTCTGGGTGGCGATTGCCTATGTGTCGGCGCTGCGCAGTGCCCATGCGCGGGCGGTCCTGCTGCGGCCGGTCTGGTGGGGCGGGTTTCTCTCGGGACATCTGTTTCGCCTGGTTGCAGCCGTGCCCGCGGCGCTGCTCGCAGGCGCTGGCGTCATGGCGGCGCTGATCGCCGATGGGTCGCGCGCCCTGCTCTGGATCGGGGCGGCGGCGGTGCTGGTCCTGGTCGTGTCGATAGGCGTCAACCGTGTGGTTGCCGCCGACCTGCGACCCTATGCCCGGCTGCGGCCGACGATCTACATTGTGACCAGCGTGACGGCGTTCATCCTCACGCTCTGCCTTGCCGCCCTGTCGGCGCAGCCACCGGCGGGCGACCTGCGCGACATGATGATGTCGCAGCCCCGCTACACGGGCTCAAGCCTCCTGATCGAGCAATGGACCGACACGCTCGCGCTCTGGTCGGGTGCCAAGGCCTGGGCCGAGGCGCAGGCCGAGGCGGTGGGGTTGCACTTTGCGGTCATCATCTGGCGTCTTGTGTCCAGTTTTGGCTATTTCGCCGGTGTCGCCCTTGTCTTTGCCGCCTGTCTGATCCCGCTGCGCGAGATGCGGCGTATCCTGCGGCCAACCGATGCGGATGACCCTGCGCGCGTCGAGCCGCGCCAGGCGGCTCTGTTCAGCGCGATCTGCGTCATCGCGCTGTTGACCGGCCTGCAGACGCTGGTCCGTTTCGAGCAGGCGGCCCTGCCCGCCGTGTCGGTCCAGACAGAGGGGCCGGAGCTTGCACAGGCCGGTGCGGGCGCCTCGCCGCAACTGGCGACAGTGTCGCCTGACAGCACGCCGCCCGCGATGATCGCGGACCTTCTGCTCCCGTCTGATCTGCGCCGTTCCGTCGAGGTTGACCAGATCGGCGAGCTTGTCTGCCCGCGGGGCACGATTGTACAGGTCGCGGCGCTCGATGCCGATCTGGCCGCGGTGATTGCCCGGCAAAAGGCGGATGTGGCCGCGGCTGTGGAGGTCGGGTTTGACAGGATGCGTGCCAATGTGCCCGTGTTCCTCGACTGGTATTACAGTCTGGGGGCAGAATATCTGCGCACGCTGAACATCCTCATCGGAAACGGCGGGACCTACCTCAACGATCAGTTGCAGGACCGTCTCGGCACGGATGATCCGCTGGCAGAGCTGCGCACCGCGATCCAGGCGCTCGAGGCGGGCGCGATCCTTGCCGATATCTACCAGCAGAACCGCAGGTCCTTGCTCGCCGGCTGCACGAACCTGCCCAGCGATATGTTCACGCTGGACGCAGTCAACACCCGGCCAGCGGAGTTTCTGACCATCGCGCTGCATGAGGATGCGATCCGCCTCGAGGCGCGTCTGACGTCCGCGGGCCTCTCTGGCGTGATCGGCGCGGGGATGGCGGGCGTTCTTGTGGGCAAGGTGATCGCCAAGGTGTCGCTGGGCTCGGCGTTCAAGGCGGCGGCGGCCGCGCTGGTCAAGATGGCCGGCAGCAAGGGGTTGAGTATCGGCGGCGGTGTTCTGATCGGTGGCGGCACCGGCGCGGCAGGCGGCAGCGTGGTGCCGGGGCTTGGCACTGTGGCCGGTGGGGTCATCGGCGGGATCGCCGGCGGGGTCGCGGTCTGGATCGGCGTGGATTACGCGATGCTGCGGCTTGAAGAAGAGATCTCGCGCGATGCCTTTGAGGCCGACATCCTCGCCGCAATTGCCCAGACCGAGGCCGAGATCATGGCTGTCCTCGACGATCGGCCGTAGGGGCGATCAAAAAGGGCCGTCCCTGATGCCAGAGACGACCCTTCGAAAGTTCAGGAGGTGGGGTCGGTTAGACCGTGGTCCACCAGGGAATTACCCAACCGAGGTTTGCCTCAGTTGCGCCCTCCCCAAGCTGTCCCGACGCACTTCTCCAATCTCTTTCTCGACACTGGATCACCTCCTTTCATTGGGTTGCTGTTGACCCAAAGGTGGCACAGATTTTGTGTTTGTCAAAACAATTTTCACTATCCGCGCGATTATGCCGGGTGGCGCTGCATTTGCCTGACAATGAGGCGGAACGGGATCAGCGCGATCAGCGCCAGCGCCAGTTTGACGCCCCAGTCTGCCACCGCCAGCGTCACCCAGAGCGGCGCCATCGGCCCGACCAGCAGAAAGGGCGCGGGGTCTTGCGCCCAGATGACGGCCGCATTGGCCTGCGGGCCGAAAACGGCGAAAGCGCCGGAAAAGGCGATGGTGAAGAACAGCGCCGTATCCACCGCCGACCCGATCAGTGTCGAGGCCAGCGGCGCGCGCCACCAGTCCCCGCCGCGCAACCGGTCAAACACCGCCACGTCAAGCATCTGCGCCACCAGAAACGCCGTGCCAGACCCGACCGCCACCCGCAGCGCGACCGCAGGGCCGAATTCGGTCATCACCTGCGTGCCGATCAGCGAACAGACCACACCGACGATGAACCCCGCCAGCACCACCCGCCGCGCCGCCTGCGGGCCGTGGAGGCGGTTGACCACATCGGTCACGAGGAACGCCAGCGGATAGGTGAACGCCCCCCAGGTCAGAAGCCCGTCGAGGATCAGGAATTGCACGAGGATATTGGAGGCCACGACGATGGCGGCCATGGCAAGGATGCCGGGAAGATAGCGCATGTTGGTTTCCGTTTTGACAAGGGTGCGGCGACTTGGCCCCCGAGGGGGGACGCTATCGGCTAGACCCGCGTCGCGTCAGCGTCAAGGCCTT
>JAACUH010000130.1 GCA_009993005.1 Rhodobacterales bacterium | reverse complement strand
AGCAGGTGATGCGCGGGATCGCGCTGATGCTGGGCGCGTTCGTCTGCTTCACCGGCATCGACACCTGCGCGAAGTGGCTGGCGCTGTCGGGAATGCCGAGCGGGCAGATCGCCTTCGTGCGCTTTCTCGGTCATCTGATCGCGGTGTCGGCGCTGTTTGCGCCGCGCATGGGCCTGCGGCTGTTCGCCCCGGGGCGCTGCCGCTGCAACTGGCGCGCGGCGGCTTTCTGCTGAGCGCCACGCTGATGAACTTTTTCGCGGTGCGCCACCTGCCGCTGACGGTGACCTTCGCCATCTTCTTCACCATGCCGCTGATGGTGTGCGCGCTGTCGCTCCCGCTTTTGGGCGAGAAGGTCGGCGCGCGGCGCTGGGCCGCGATCGCGGTGGGCCTGTGCGACGTGCTGCTGGTGACGCGGCCCTGGGGCGCCAGCTTTCACTTGGCGGTGCTTCTGTCGGCGGGCGCGACGCTTGGCGCCTCGCGCTATGCGCTGGCCACGCGCAAGCTGGCGGGCGGCGACAGCGCGGCGACGCAGCAGGCGTTCGCGGCGCTGGTGGGTGACCGCCGCGCTCGGAGCCCGCGAAGAGCCAGGCCCTGCGACCGATTGCAAGTTCCTGTTCATTCTGCTCCTGTCGGGCAGGCGGTGACAGTTCACTATCCTTGGCGTCCGTTCCATGGTCAGACCCTGCGAAGCTACCAGCGGGTGACGCGGCCCGATAGGGAGGTGGTCCACGTTGAGGCCCCTTATGGGCGGGTGCTGCTGATCCCGGCGTGGATGCTGGACACGGTGGCGTGCAGCGCCCTGCGACCGATGGGTTCCCCGATGGTTGATGGCGCGGCCCTCGCTGAGCTGAGGACGACTCTGTGTGTGCTGGGATTCGGGCGAGATTGCCCGGAGCACCCTCTGCAACCGGAGATCGCCCATGCCGATGGACAGACCGCGCACGTCGCCAGCCCTGGCGACACAATTGAACCTGCACCTCGAGCCCCATGTGACGGACGGCCTGAGCGCCAGCGAACAGCACGCGGTGACCGAGATGCACGCGGTGCTGCTTCTCGAGGCTTTCCGGCCCGGAAAATCTCGACTGTCGTCGCGGTCAGCCGGGCCCACAGCTGCTGGCGGAGCAACTCGTGCGGCACGGAGTAATAGCGCCCCTTGAGCCGAACATGGTAATCGGCGCCGACAGTCACCTTGCGCCAATCGGCATGGACGAAGGGTTCCGGGGGCAGCGGCTGCAGCGCCGGGCGCTCGATCATCTCGAACAGATCCTGCCGGGCGGCGCCGAGGTGGCGGCTGACGCGGCTTTCTTGCGGCCCGGCCGCGCGCGCCATCCCCGACGCCAATCGGCTGCACGGCAATCTCACACACGCGCTCGCACAGGCGATCTTTCAACCCGGTAAGCCCCCGACGCCTGAGGCGGCAGCCGCGTCCGTCCGGTCACTGATCGAGCGCCAGATCGACGAACTGGCGGCGCCGCTTCGACTGCCGGAGCATGCGGCGGCTCTGTCCGAGGCGCTGGCGCGGTTGGGCGTCGGCGTGGCGCTGGGCGAGATCGCGCAAAGCGCGGCGATGGCTGCGGCGGTCGGGGCCGATCCGTCGCTATGGTCCGCCCGCGCCTCCT
>JAACUH010000129.1 GCA_009993005.1 Rhodobacterales bacterium | reverse complement strand
CCGACGTGCCGGTGCTGGTGAGCGGGCCGCGCGCGGCGGCGGCGCTGGGGGCGACGGGCACGCTGCGCGACGCCTATGACGCGCTCTACGCGCAAGGCGCCTCGGTCGCCATCATCGTCCGCGTCGATGAGGGCGTGGACGAGGCCGGGACCATCGCCAAAGTGATCGGCGACGCCACCGCGCTGACCGGCGTGCACGCGCTGCTGACCGCGAACACCGTGGTCAGGCAGACGCCGCGCATCCTGTGCGCGCCGGGCTTCACCGGCGCCCGCAGCGGCGTGACCGCCAACGCGGTCACCGCCGCGCTGATCCCGATCGCCGAGCGGCTGCGCGCGGTGGTGATCGCCGACGGGCCGAACACGACCGAGGCCGAGGCGCTGGCCGCCGCGACCGATTTCGGCTCCGACCGTCTGTATATCGTCGATCCGTGGCCGAGGGTGTTCGACAGCGACGAGGCCGGCGTTGTGACGCGCCCGCCCAGCGGCTTCGCCGCCGGGGCGCTGGCGCGGCGCGACATCGAAAAGGGCTTCTGGTGGTCGCCGTCGAACCAGAACCTCAACCTGGTGGTCGGCGTGTCGCGCCCGGTGGCGTTCGGCCTCAGCGACAGCCAGACCGAGGCCAACCGCCTCAATGAGGGCAATGTCGCGGTGATCATCCACCAGAACGGCTATCGGCTGTGGGGCAACCGCACCACGGCGACCGACCCGCTGTGGGCGTTCCTGAGCGTGCGGCGCACCGCCGACATGATCTACGACAGCATCGAGCGCGCGCATCTGTGGGCGATGGACCGGCCGCAGAGCGCGCAGCTGATCGTCGATATCCGCGACAGCGTGCAGGCCTATCTCGACGAGCTGACCGGCCTCGGCGCGCTGCTGGGCGGGCGGGTCTGGTTCGACCCCGAGCTCAACAGCCCCGCCGTGCTGCAGTCGGGCCGGGTCTATCTCGACTTCGACATCGAGCCGCCCGCGCCGCTGGAGCGGCTGACGTTCCGCGCCCACCGCAACGGCGACTATTACGAGACGCTCGCGCTCGAAGTCGCGGCGACCAACTAGAGGAGATGACCGATGGCCTATCCGCGCACGATCCGCAACTTCAACGCCTTCGTCGATGGGACGGGGTATTTCGGCCTGGTCTCGAAGGGGACGATGCCCGACCTCAAGCTCCAGACCGAGGCGTTCCGCGCCGGCGGCATGGATGCGCCGGTGATGGTCGATATGGGCATGGACGCGCTGGAGGCGGAGCTGGAGTTCGACGAGTTCAGCCCCGCGCTGCTGAAAAGCTTCGCCGCCCGCACCCGCTTCGTGCTGCGCGCGGGCGCCCAGGGCGAGGACGATTTCGAGGCCGACAGCATCGTGTACACGCTCGGCGGCCGGATCACCGAACAGGCGCAGGACGCGTTCGGCGCCGGGAACGCCGCGCGGCTGCGGCTGAAGATGGCGGTG
>JAACUH010000128.1 GCA_009993005.1 Rhodobacterales bacterium | reverse complement strand
AGTTATCCGTCTTGGTCAAGGGGCGGTTTTGGTCCATGTTCGATCATCCCTTATGAGGGCATTTGCGAGGATCACAAGCTTGCGCATGATCGCCGCGATGGCGAGTTTGGCGGGTTTTCCGGCATCGACGAGTTTGCGGTACGTTTCCGCGAGATGCAGGTTGTGGCGGATAGCGACGAGCGCCGGCATGTAGAGCGCGTTGCGCACCCCGCGCCGGCCGCCGCCGATCTTCGAGCGACCCTTCCATTTGCCGGATTCCCGAGTGATCGGGGCGAGCCCCGAAAGACTGGCCGCCTCCTTCGGCTCCATCATGCCGAGTTCCGGCATCTCGACGATCATAGCGACCGCGGTGACCGCACCGATGCCGGGGATGGAACACAGGATCTCTTGGCGCCGGGCAAGCGCGGGGTCCTCGGCGATGAGGCGCGCGAGCTCGGTGTCGATCTGCTCGAGCTGGCTGTCGACCTGCCGCAGGCGGGCGCGGAGCTGAGCCAGGACGACCTTGTTCCGCGCCGCCTCCAGACGGTTGCGGCAGGCGGTGCGATCCTTGTTCAAGGCGCGGCGCGCGATGTGCAACTCGCGGATTTCATGCATAGTTTCGCTGCGCACGGGCTTGGCGTCCAGCTCGAGTACCGCCCCCATCCGCGCCAGCATGGCGGCATCGACGCGGTCGGTCTTGGCGCCCTGGCTGACGGCCTGCGCGAAGCGGCGGGCCCGCGTGGGATTGACCTTGACCAGATCATGACCGGCCGCGCCCAGCACCGCCTCCAGATCGCGATGATAGCGTCCGGTCGCCTCGTAAACGATCCGGACTGGCGCCTTGCCGATCCATCGACGCAGGGCGGCCAGCCCCGCCTTGTCGCTGCCGAACCGCTCATGCCTGCGATCCGAAAGCCGGTAAATGTCGAACGTGTCTTTGGAAATGTCGATCCCGATGGTATCCTGCATTGCCTTTCGTTCCCTATGCTTGTCATGCGGGGCAAGGGCGCGCCTTCCCCATGTATCCGTTCAGGTCATGCGAAAGGCAGGGGCGATCCAACTTCTGACCGGTTCAAAAAACCACCATTCTTCCGATCCGTCCCCCGCCGCTCTCCGGCATGTGTGAGGTGCCGGAGAGCGGCTCCCGTATCGCACAGGAGCCGGTCGTTTCTTAAGACAAGCCATTTTTCGAGCGGATCAAAGGCCCGGTGTCATGCGCGCCCACGATGACCGGGGCCTTCGACCAGACCAGCGCTGCGGCGTCGAGGCTTTCGCCCGACCTCGGGAAGTTCTGGCTCCGGATCGAGTTGGCGAGCCGGGGGCCGAGCCCCGCGCCGGTGATCTGCAAGCGCCAGGCCGACTTCAGCCCGGTCCCGGCCTCGCGCATGGCGGCGGTCACGGCGCGTTCGCCCGCCGCGACCTCGGCCGCCATCATCGCGACGATGTCGGGATCAATGTCGAGCTTCAGTTTCATCGCGGTCACGCGGACCTCAGATCAACGGTCCAGATC
>JAACUH010000037.1 GCA_009993005.1 Rhodobacterales bacterium | reverse complement strand
GTCCTTTGTGCAGGACAATTTCTGGACCGCGCATTTCGGCGGGCTCTACATCTTTCGCGATGTCGAGCATCCCGGCGCGATTGCGGCGGGCGACAAGGCGGCGCTGGGCAAGCTGCCCATCGCGAAGGTCCATGATTTCAGCGAACGCTCTGCCATTGCGCGGTTTCTGCAGGCCAACGAGCTGGTGGAGCCGATCGTCGAGGCGCGCGGCATCGACGCGGCCGCGATCCTGCATCAGAAGATGGATTTCATCGTGGCCGAGGTGGCGGGCGTCATGGGCGACGACCTCAGCGGGGCCTCGCGCCGTGACCTGCGTGCGCTGGGGCGGCGTTATGGCACGCTCTTGCCCGAGGCCTGGCAGGGGCTTGCCGCGCTTGCCCGCTGGGCCGAGGAGGACGGGCCCTGGCCCAAGATCACATCCGAGCATGACGCCTATTTCTACACCCTGCGCGCCAAGGACCGGCCCGACGCGGATCTGGTGAACATGCTCCTGGCCGAGCTTTGCCCGCTCGACATCCGGCAATTGTTCATCTGCCACAAGGAGGCGTTCTATGCCGCCTATGCCGGCTGGCCGGAGCAGAAAAAGACCTATGTGGCGGATTTCCTCGCCAATGAATACATGGTGGACAAGGCCGGCACGCGCGCCGCACTCTTTGGCCACGAGGCCCCGATGGAAGAACCCCAGCCGGTGCCCGCGCCGCCGGTGTCGCCCTGGGGCAGCGGCCCGCGCCCGGGGAGCGCGGCGATGATCGATCTGGTTGGTCCCTGGGGCGCGGTGAGGAGGAAATAGATGCTGGCTTTTGCGCGCCTCTTTGTCATGCTGATGATCGTGCTGACCGTCGTCTATGTCAGCCTTTCGCTCTATTCCCGTGCACAGCGACGTGCGAAACTCGAGCGGGAATGGGACGAGGAGGGGCTGGAGGGCGACAAGCGCGCCTTTGTGAAGGCCGGCCTCGTGGAATATGACAGCTCGCTGCGCCGCAAGCTGATCCTGGGGGTCTATATCGTGCCGCTCGGGCTGATCGGCTTTATCGTCTATGCCCTGAACTTTCAGTAAGGATCACGCCGCCATGCCGCTTTATGTCAAAGGGATCCTGTGGGTCTGCTACCTCGGGGGCACGTTTCTGCTGTCGGGCGCGCTCGTGGGGGCGGGGTTCTGGCGCTGGGTGCTCTGGGGCGGGGTGGGTGTGCTGCCGGTGCTGCTTTACAGCGATTACCTGAAATGGGTGTTCTGGGGCTTTGCCTGGGCGTCATTCGCGGCCTTTCTGCACTACACCCTGCCGCAGATCGACATCGTGCGGGTGACGGACACCTATTCGAAGCGGATCGACTTTGGCGAGAACTCGATCTTCTGGGCGTCCGAGGATGTGGGCACCGCCGCCTCGATGAGCCGCGACATCTTTTTCATCCAGGGGTTCCGGCCCAACGGCCGCCCGGTGATCTACCGCAACGAGGATACTGGCTGGGGCTGGCCGCCCTATTTCAAGATCAACACCGCCAATTTGCAGGCGGAGGCCAACAACCTGTTGTCCACCGAGGCTGCGCCGCGCTGGGTCGCGATCAAGCACTATGGCTGGCGCAACGAATTCCTCACGATCTTTCCAAATGCGGTGAGCGTGCGGCCGGTGGATGGCCCGGATGCCGACCGCATTCCGCGCACGACCATCGCCATCCTGGTGGTGCTGGCGGCGCTGATCTGGGCCGTCTGGGTGCGCTGGCGGCGGTTCAAGGCGCAGCGGCTGGACCCGGCGCTGGCCGGCATGGATGCGGCCCTGGACCAGAAACGCGACGGGGTGAGCCGCTGGATCAACTCCTGGCGCGGCAAGCCGCGGCGGTAGCAAAGAGGGGGCTCTGCCCCCGTCCCTGCGGGACTCCCCCGGGATATTTGGGGCCAAAAGATGCTGCGGGTCATTCGCCGTAGGGGATCCAGACGGTCTTGACCTCGGTGGCGGCGTCACGGAAGGCCGCACCTTCGCCCTCGGGGCCGGCCCAGTCGCGGGCCAGGCCATTGTTGACCCAGGTGCGCTTGAGGTTGCCGGCGCTGCGTTTCTCGATGATCTCGGAGAGGTGGGCGCTGGAAAAGCTCCAGACCGCGTCGATGTCGAGGTGCGCGGCGAGGACCGGGCCAAGCTCGGCATGGCTGCCGGTGAGGATGTTGACCACGCCGGCGGGCAGGTCGGATGTGTCGAGCACCTGGTAGAAGTCCGTGGCGGCGAGCGGAAACGGGTCAGAGGCTACGGCCACAACCCGGTTGCCCAGCGCGATGGCGGGCGCGACGGTCGAGACGAGGCCCAGGAGCGGCGCTTCGTCCGGGCAGAGGATGGCGATGGTGCCCACCGGTTCGCGCATGGCGAGCGCCACGCCCCGCAGCGGCACGCCGGTGGCGCGGCCATCGAGCTTGTCTGCCCAGGCGGCCCAGGTGAAAAGGCGGCGGATGCAGGCCTCGACTTCGGCCGCGCCGCCCTTGCCGCCTTGCAGGTCGTTGATGCGGCTGGCGAATTCGGCCGCGCGGGCCGAGAGGTTTTCGGCGATGTAGAAGAGGATCTGCGCGCGGTTGTGCCCGGTGGTGCGCGCCCAGCCGCGCGCGGCATTGGCGGCCTCGACCGCGTTGCGGATGTCCTTGCGGTTGGCAAGGCTCGCATGGCCCAGGAGCGCGCCGCGCGGCCCGTGGACGGGGCGGGAATAGCCGCCGTCGGGGCGGGCCTGCTTGCCGCCGATATAGAGCTTGGCGGTGCGGTCGAGTGCGGCCTCCGGCGCGCCGTTTCCGTCAAAGGGCAGCGTCGGGCGCAGGGCACGCGGGGTGCCGCGCGGCCGGGTATAGGCGGAAAGGCCGGCCCATCCGCCCTCACGGCCAAAGCCGCTCTCGCGCACCCCGCCAAAGGGGGCGGCGGCGTCGAAAAGGTTGGTTGCATTGACCCAGACGACGCCGGCGGCGAGCTTGGGCGCCACATCGAGCGCGAGGTTGATGTTCTCGGTCCAAAGCGTCGCGGCAAGCCCGTAGCGGGTGTTGTTGGCCAGTTCCACCGCCTCGGCCGGCGTGCGGAAGGTCATCGCGACCAGCACGGGGCCAAAGATCTCTTCCTGCATCAGCGGCGAGGCGGGCGAGAGGCCGGTGATCAGCGTCGGCGGGTAGAACGCGCCCTTTGCGGGCAGGGCGCAGGGCGCGCGGTAATGCGTGCCCTCGGGGTTGTCGGCCACCATGCCGGTGATGGTGGCAAGCTGCACCGGGTCCACGATCGCGCCCACGTCGATGCATTTGTCCAGCGGATCGCCGATCCGCAGCCCGTCCATCCGCGCGCGCAGTTTCGCATAGAACCGCTCGGCCATCCCTTCCTGCACCAGCAGGCGCGATCCCGCGCAGCAGACCTGGCCCTGGTTGAACCAGATCGCATCGACCAACCCCTCGACCGCGCTGTCGATATCGGCGTCGTCAAAGACGATATAGGGCGATTTCCCCCCCAGTTCGAGCGTCAGGCCCAGCCCGCGCCCCGCCGTTGCCTCGCGGATGCGGCGGCCCACGGCGGTCGAGCCGGTAAAGGCGATCTTGTCCACCTGCGCCTGCACGATCATCTCGCCCACCGCGCCGTCGCCGGTGACAATGTTGATGACGCCCTTGGGCACCCCCGCCTGATGGCACAGATCGGCAAAGAGCAAAGCGGTGAGCGAGGTATATTCGGCGGGTTTGAGCACCACCGTGTTGCCCATGGCCAGCGCCGGCGCGATCTTCCATGCCAGCATCAGCAGCGGAAAGTTCCATGGCACGATCTGCCCGCAGACACCCAGCGCCTGTCGGTCGGGCAGTTCCGCCTCCATCAGCTGCGCCATGCCGGCGTGGTAGTAGAAATGCCGCACAGCCAGCGGCACGTCGATGTCGCGGCTCTCACGGATCGGCTTGCCGTTGTCGAGCGTCTCCAGCACGGCCAGCAGGCGCGCCTGTTTCTGCATCATCCGCGCGATGGCATAAAGAATGCGCGCGCGCCCGTGGCCGCCGAGCTTTTCCCATTTCGGTTGCGCCTTGCGCGCGGCCTTGACCGCCGCATCGACATCGGCCTGCGTGGCCTGCGTCACCTGCGCGAGCACCTCGCCCGTCGCGGGGTTGCGGCTTTCAAACGTGGTGCCGGGCGCGGCAAAGGCGCCGTCGATGAAACAGCCGAACCGGCCGCCCTTGCCCGCAAGCCAGGCCATCGCCTCGGCGGCGCTTTCGGGGGCGGGGCCATAATCCATGCGATCAAAGATTTCCTTGACTGTCATCTGCCGCTCCCGCGCTGGTCTGCCAGCTTCTCTGCGCAAAAATACTCAAAATCCGCACCCACCGCCTGCGCGCGGTCAGGCCATCGCGTGTCGCCAGCCGGCGGAATAGGCACCGGTGACGTGATGTTCGAGCTGCCGCTCGATGTCGCCCAGCAGCGAGGAGGCGCCGAACCGCAGCAGGTCGGGCTGGAGCCAGCGGTCGCCGAGCTCGTCCTTGACCAGGCTCAGATAGACCAGCGCATCCTTGGCCTTGCTGATCCCGCCCGCGGGCTTGTAGCCGACCTTGATGCCGGTGCGCGCGTGATAGTCGCGGATCGCGCGGATCATCGTCAGCGTCACGGGCAGGGTGGCGTTGACGCTTTCCTTGCCCGTCGAGGTCTTGATGAAATCCGCTCCCGCCATCATGCAGACCAGCGAGGCGCGCGCCACATTGCGCAGCGTGCCAAGCTCGCCTGTCGCCAGGATCGCCTTGATATGGGCCTCGCCGCAGGCCGCGCGCATCTCGCGCATCTCGTCATAAAGCGCCTGCCAGTTGCCCTGAAGGACATGGCGCCGGGTGATGACGATGTCGATCTCGCGCGCCCCCGCGGCCACGCTTTCGCCGATCTCGGCGATGCGCAGGGGAAACGGGCTCAGCCCGGCGGGAAAGCCGGTGGATACCGCCGCGACCGGGAGGCCCGAGCCGCGCAGCGCATCGACGGCGGTCGCCACCATGTCGTGATAGACACAGACAGCCCCGGTCGTCAGCCCCTCCATCCCCAGCGCGCGCAGGATCTCGGGCGCCACCGGCTGGCGCGCCTTGGCGCAAAGCCGGCGCACGCGGCCTTCGGTGTCGTCGCCCGCCAGCGTGGTGAGGTCGATCAGGCTGATGGCCTTGCACAGCCAGGCCGCCTGCCACTCTTTCTTGACCGACCGGCGGCCGGGCAGCGTCGCCGCGCGCCGCTCGATGGCCGAGGTATTGGCCTGCACCGCCGCGACCCAGCGCAGGTCGAGCGGCATCACCTCGTTGCGCGGCTCGTGCAGTTGCGGCAGCCCGGCGGCTGTCGTCACCGCCTTATCGGTCTTTTCGATCTGCAAGGCGGCCTCCCTTTGTCCCGCGCAAACGTCGCATGGCGCGACCGGCTTGGCAAGGTTTGACCATACGGTCAAATGTCATCACGGCTGCACCACATCGCGCTGATGGGCCTTGCGGTAGCTGGCCGGCGTCGTGCCATGGCTGGCGCGGAACAGTTTGTGGAAATGCGACAGGTTGGGAATGCCGCAATCGGCGGCGATCTCGGCCAGACTGTCGGCGGTCCCGGTGAGGCGGCGCGCGGCATAGTCCATCCGCCGCGCGTTGACATAGTCCGACGGGCTCTGCCCCAGATAGCGGCGCGCGGTGCGGCTCACATGCGGATGCGCGCGCCCGGCCACACGGGCAAAGCCCGCGGCCCCCTCGCGGAACACGCGCGGGTCCATCGCGGCGGCGCAGGCAGCGGCGAGCCAGTCCGGGGCGCTGGCGGGCAGGTCCGCCATCCCGTCCTGCGCCGATGCCAGCAGCGGCAGCAGAAAGGCCTCGGCCGCGAGCGCATCGCGCGCGCCCCGTTCGAGCCGCAGCGCGGCCTGGTTGATCTCGGCCATCTGGCGGCTGTCGCGGACGATCTGCACTGGCGCGGCGGCGGCCGACCAGAAGAACCGCCCGGCGAGCGTCGGATGCCGCGCAGCAAGGCCCGCGATCAGGTCCGGGTGCAGAGTGACCGAGACCACCAGCGCATCCTGCCCGCGACCTTGCAGCGCGTGGCGGTCGCCGGGGCGGACGAACAGCAGGTGGCCTTCGGCAAGTTCCGTGACGCCATTGGGCAGGTGATGGCGCACTTGGCCGTTTTGCACCCAGAAAAGCTCATTGAAATCATGGCCATGCAGGCCGCTTGGCCGCCGCGGGGCCAGGGTCGCGCGGGTCAGGTGCACGGCATCGCGCGGCCCCAGGATGTCGCGCCATGTGAGGTGTGAGTCGGTCATGACGTCAAACTAGCACATTCACCGGCGGGCGCATGTGATGATCCGGTGACAGGGTGATGTGGGGCGATGTGGGGCGGTGCCCTGCGCAATTTCTGCACGATTGCTGAGCGCCGCGTGCATCGCGCGGGGCTAGGCGGTGGGGCGGAGACACCGACCGAAAGGATGAGGCATGCGGGGTTTGTTGATCGAGGGTTTGCCTCGTGGGCTGGCGCGGGACGCCTGGTGGCTGGCCGCCGACGGGCGCGGCAGCGGTGCGGCGCCGACAGACGGCCCGCAGGAGGCGGGCCCCAACCCGCGCCGCCTCGCCATCGGCGGGGCCTTGCTGGTGGCCCTGGTCGCTCTGGTCGCTCTGGTCGCTCTGGCCGACATGATGGTCTGGCAGGTGGCGGGGCCGCGCCTGTCGCTGGTGGTCATGGTGCTTGCGGTCGCGGGGGCTGCGCAGGCCGGGCTGGGATGGCCGGTGCAGCGGCGCGGCGCGCTGATCGGTTGGGGCGGGCTGGGGCTCGCGCTCTTGCCGCTCATCGAAGAGGTGCAGGTGCTCTCACTTGCCTTTGCGCTGCTCGGGCTGCTGCATGCGCTGGGCTTTATGGTGGCCGGGTCGGACCGGATGGCGGCCATGCGCGCGGCGTTGCGCGTTCTGCGGCTGGCGCCGGCGCAGGTCGTGCGCGACGGCCGGGCGCTGGCCGGTCTGGATGTGCAGGGGCTGAGCCGGGCGGCACTCGCCCAAGTGGCGCGTGACTGGGCGCTGCCGGCCGGGCTGCTTGGCGTATTCGCGCTGCTTCTCGTCGCGGCCAATCCGCTCCTTGATCGCTGGCTGGAGTCGCTTTCGCTCTGGCAGCCCGGACTGCATATCAGCGCCGCGCGCGCGATGTTCTGGGGCGGGGCCGGTGTGGCGCTCTGGCCATTCCTGCGGCTGGCCGCGATGCGCAACCGCCTGACCGCGCCGCCGGGCGGTCGCGCGGCGATGCCGGTGCAGGCGGCGGGGGACTGGGACCTGCCAGGGGCCTTTGTCAACGCCCGGTCGGTCCTGCGCACCCTGGTTGTGTGCAATGCGCTGTTCGCGCTGCAGGGTGCGCTCGATGCCGCCTATCTCTGGGCTGGCGTGGCCCTGCCCGATGGCATGACCTATGCCGCCTATGCGCATCGCGGCGCCTATCCGCTGATCGTGACCGCGCTTCTTGCCGGGGCCTTTGCCTTGGTGGCGCAGCCGTTCCTCGGCGGGCGGCCGGTTCTGCGCGCCCTGCTCTACCTGTGGCTGGCGCAGAACCT
>JAACUH010000058.1 GCA_009993005.1 Rhodobacterales bacterium | reverse complement strand
GACCTTTCACCGCGCCGGCACAGACTGGACACTCGACCTCGTCCGCCTGGTGCCCGACGCGCCGGACGGCACCATCCAGAGCCTGATCTGCGCCGCCATCGCCGCCGCGCGCGAGGCGGCTGTCCCGCTGGTATCATTGGCGGCGGTCGCCGCCCCTGCGCCGGGGCCCGCAGGCATCTTTTCCCGGCTGATCGCCCGGCATCGCCAGACAGCAGGGCTGCGTCAGTTCAAGCAGAGCTTCGGTCCCTTTTGGCAGCCGCTCTATCTGTGCGCGCCGGGCCGGTTCGGACTTGTGGCCGGGCTTTGCGCGGTCATGGCCGCCATCCACCTTCCGCAGCGCGGGCCAGCACGAGGCGCGGCGTCTGATCCTTCGACACTGCCGGCAGGCCAGCTCCCGCCCCGCGCGGATCTGCGCCAGGTGGCCGGGAAGCCTGCGGCAGGCCTTGCGCCACCCGCAGCGTGCCCAACAGCGCAAGGCCGGACCGCGCAGATAAGGTTTGAATCCTCCGGTCGCCCGTGCGATGCGACAGGCAATGAACGACCGAGGATGCCCTTCCTTTCTCCGGGCAAGATTTACCCCAGGACAGGCCTGCAAAATGACAAACGCCCTTTCCCGCCTCCTTGAAACCCGCGACTGGATCATGGCCGACGGTGCCACTGGCACCAATCTTTTCAACATGGGCCTGATGTCCGGCGACGCCCCCGAAATGTGGAACGAACAGCATCCTGACCGCATCCGAGCACTTTACAAAAGCGCGGTCGATGCCGGCAGCGACCTGTTTCTCACCAACAGTTTCGGCGGCAATGCCTCGCGGCTCAAGCTGCACGGCGCCGAAGGTCGGGTGTTCGACCTCAACCGGGTCGCGGCGGAGATCGGCCGCGAGGTGGCCGATGCCGCAGGCCGCCCCGTCGTTGTCGCAGGGTCGGTCGGCCCCACCGGCGAGATCATGGAGCCGATGGGCACCCTCACCCATGCCCGCGCCGTCGAGATGTTCCACGAACAGGCCGAAGGGCTCAAGGCAGGCGGCGTCGATGTGCTCTGGGTCGAGACGATCTCGGCCGCCGAGGAATTCCGCGCCGCCGCCGAAGCCTTTGCGCGCGCAGACATGCCATGGTGCGGCACGATGAGCTTCGACACCTCCGGGCGCACGATGATGGGTCTCACCTCTTCCGAAATGGTCAAGCTGGTGGGCAAGCTGCCCAACCAGCCGCTCGCCTTTGGCGCCAATTGCGGCGTCGGCGCCTCGGATCTGCTGCGCACGGTGCTGGGCTTTGCCGCCGCCGGGCCCGAGCTGCCGCTGATCGCCAAGGGCAACGCCGGCATCCCGAAATACCACGACGGGCATATCCACTATGACGGCACACCCGACCTGATGGCCGAATATGCCGTGCTGGCCCGTGACGCCGGCGCCACCATCATCGGCGGCTGCTGCGGAACCATGCCCGACCACCTCGCCAAGATGCGCGAGGCGCTCGAAACCCGCCCGCGCGGCGACCGGCCGACGCTCGACATGATCACCGCGGCACTGGGCGGGCTCTCCTCGGCCTCGGACGGCACCGATGGCGCCGGGCCCGTGGCGCGGGAACGCAGCGGGCGGCGCCGGCGCGACTGACAGGGGCGCGGGTCAAAACAGCGTCAACTGCTCGCCCGGCTTGCGGAACAGATCGCAGCGCAGCGGCGCCATCCGCTGTGCCAGGCCCGAGCGCCTGCAGGCAAGATCGAACCGCGCCCGCATCAACCGCGCCCAGACACCCTGCCCCGTCATCCGCCTGCCAAAGGTCGGGTCATAGTCCTGCCCGCCATGGACCTCGCGCACCCGCGCCATGATACGGGCCGCGCGGTCGGGAAAGGCCGTCTCGACCCATTCCCGAAACAGCCCCGCGACCTCGCGCGGCAGCCGCAACATGATGCAACGCGCCGCAACCGCCCCTGCGCCGGCGGCGGCGGCGAGGATCGCCTCCATCTCGTGATCGGTGAGCGCCGGCACCACCGGCGCCACCATCACCCGCACCGGCACCCCCGCCCCGGCCAGCGCGGCAATCGTGCGCAGCCGCCGCGCCGGCCCCGGCACCCGCGGCTCCATCGCGCGCGCCACCGCCGGGTCGAGCGTGGTGACCGAAATCCCCACCCGCACCAGCCCCTTGGCCGCCATCGGCGCGAGAATGTCGATGTCCCGCTCGATCAGCGCCCCCTTGGTGACGATCGTCACCGGATGGTCATGCGCGGCGAGCACCTCGAGCACCCCACGCATGATCCGCCGCTCCTGTTCGACCGGCTGATAGGCATCGGTATTGGTCCCGATGGCGATCGGCGCCACAACATAGCCCCGCGCCGCGATCTCGCGCGCCAGCACCTGCGGTGCCAGCGGCCGTGCGACCAGCCGGCTGTCGAAATCGAGCCCCGGCGACAGACCCAGCCAGGCATGGCTCGGCCGCGCGTAGCAATAGACGCAGCCATGCTCGCAGCCGCGGTAGGGATTGACCGACCGGTCGAACCCCAGATCGGGCGAGGCGTTGTAGCTGATGACCTTGCGCGGCACCTCGTCCTGCACAATCGTGCGCAAGACCGGCAGGGGCGCATCATCTTCCCAGCCATCATCGACAGGCGCGCGCACGAGGCGCTCGAACCGGTTGGTGGCGTTGCTGCGCACGGCGCGCCCCCGGGGGCTCTGGGAAAAACGGTCGGTCATGCGGCCAGTATAGAACAAAATGCGAACAAATGAAGCGGCTTCATGCTGCAGATGCAGGATCTTCATTTGACCTCAGGTCGGTTGCACGTCAGGCAGTGTCGTATTCCTTCCAGACCTCAGCGCCGGTTCCGGCACAGATCATCCAAGCTCAACGCGCCCAATGAAAGGCCCCAGAATGGCTGACGACGACATCATCCTGTCCGAACTCGACGACGACGATCTGGTCGCGCAGATGTTCGACGACCTCTATGACGGTCTCAAGGAAGAGATCGAAGAGGCAGTGCAGATCCTGCTCGCGCGCGGCTGGACGCCCTATGACGTTCTGACCAAGGCGCTGGTCGGCGGCATGACCATCGTCGGCAACGACTTCCGCGACGGGATCCTCTTCGTGCCCGAGGTGCTGCTGGCCGCAAATGCGATGAAGGGCGGCATGGCTATCCTCAAGCCGCTTCTCGTGGAAACCGGCGCGCCGCGCGTGGGCAAGATGGTGATCGGCACGGTCAAGGGCGACATCCACGACATCGGCAAGAACCTCGTGGGCATGATGATGGAAGGTGCGGGTTTCGAGGTGGTGGACCTCGGCATCAACAATTCGGTCGAGAAATACATCGACGCGCTCGAGGCCGAAGGGGCCGACATCCTCGGCATGTCCGCGCTGCTCACCACGACCATGCCCTACATGAAGGTCGTGATCGACACGCTCAAGGAAAAAGGCATCCGCGACGACTATATCGTGCTCGTCGGCGGCGCGCCCCTGAACGAGGAATTCGGCCGTGCGATCGGGGCCGATGCCTATTGCCGCGATGCGGCCGTCGCCGTGGAAACCGCCAAGACCTTTGTCGCCCGCAAGCACAACCAGGGGGCGGCAGCGCTCTAGCCCCACCCCCCTTCGGCGGACAGGACCCCCGATGCCGATGGATGACGCAACCCTGACCGACATCGGCCTGCCCCCGCGTGGCGCCGGCAGGCTCCTGCTGATCGCCTGCGGCGCCCTCGCCCACGAAATCCTGGCGCTCAGGCAGACGAACGCATGGGACCATATCGACCTGCAATGCCTCCCCGCGATCCTGCACAATCACCCCGACCGCATCGCCGCCGCGGTGGCCGAAGCCGTGGAGCGTCACCGCGCCGCCTATGACCGCATCTTCGTGGTCTATGCCGATTGCGGCACCGGCGGCCAGCTCGCCGCGACATGCGACGGGCTAGGCGTGGAGATGATCGCCGGCCCGCATTGCTATGCCTTTTTCGATGGCGTGGACCGCTTCATCGCGCGCGATGAAATGACGGCCTTCTACCTCACCGATTTTCTGGTCCGCCAGTTCGACGCCTTCGTCTGGCGCCCGCTCGGCCTCGACCGCTACCCGCAGCTGCGCGACACCTATTTCGGCAATTACACCGCGCTGGTCTATCTGGCGCAGACCGACGACCCCGCGCTGACCGCCCGCGCCCGCGCCCATGCGGACCGGCTCGGCCTGAGGTTCGAGCGTCGCCTGACGGGCTACGGCGACCTTGCGCGCACCCTCGCCCGCCTCGCCTGACCGCCCCTCATCTTTTGGCCCCAAGTATCCCGGGGTGAACTGGTCCGGCACGGACCAGGAGGGGCAGAGCCCCTCAGCCCTGCCCGGCCGCCGCCGCAACCGTCCTGATCCGCGTGACCATGGCCCGCAAACCGTTCGAGCGCTGCGCCGACAGGTGATCGTTCAGCCCCAGCCGCGCCAGCGCCGCCCCGGCGTCGATCCCGCCGACCTGCCCCACCGGCACCCCGTTATAGAGCGCCGCCAGCACCGCGATCAGGCCGCGCACGATCAACGCATCACTGTCGCCATCGAAATGGAACACGCCGCCCTCGATCCGCGGCATCAGCCAGACCTGGCTGGCACAGCCCTCGACCTTGGTCGCAGGAACCTTGTAGGCGTCGTCCAGCGCCGGCATCGCCCGGCCAAGGTCGATCACATGACGATACCTGTCTTCCCAATCATCCAGAAAGGCAAAGGTCTCGGCAATCTCGTCAAAGGCGGCGGTGGGCATTGTGGCGCTCCTGCTTGATCCCAGAGCGGACTTAGGGGCGGCCAAGGCAAAGGTCCAGTGGATGCTTTTCAACGGCGCCGCAATCCGCTACCCCTCTGTCAAACCAAGAAAGGCCCCGCGATGGCGCGTCCGCTCGTCCTGCTTCTCTGCCTGACCCTCACGCTGGCGGGATGTGCCCGTCTCGCAGGCTCGCGGCTGAACCCGCTCAACTGGTTCGGCACCTCGGTCGCGGTGGCGCCCACGGATGCGGCAGGCAACCTGCGCCCGCTCGTGCCCGCCGCCCGTCAGGTCACCGCAAACGATGCCCGTATCCTGATCGGCAGCGTCACGGCGCTCGAGATCGACCGCACCACCGGCGGCGCGATCATCCGCGCGACGGGCCTGGCAGCCGCGCAGGGCGGCTTCAACGCGCAACTGGTGCCGGTCGGGCAGGACAACGGGACGCTGACGCTCGAGTTCCGCATCGAGACCCCGCCCGCCGCACAGCCCGGTGGCAGCGCGGCGGGCCGCACCATCACCGTGGCGCGCACGATCGGCGAGGCCGAACTGGCCGGCCTGCGCCAGGTTGTGGTGATCGGCGCCGATGGCGGGCGCAGCATCAGACGCTAGCCCGGCCGCGGCGCACCCCTCGGGCATCCTTGGGGCGCCCCCCTTGGACACGCCTTGGGCAAGACTTGGACACGCCCGACGCGCCTGCTGCATCTTTTGGCCCCAAATATCCCCGCCGGAGGCACCAGGCCGCCAAAGGCGCCGGTGACGGGTCAAAGCCGGACGATCACCACATCCTGCCCCTTGGCCCCGAGCGCGATCCTGCCGTCGCACAGCAGGAGCGCGTCCTCGCCAAACACCTCGTGCCGCCAGCCGCGCAGGGCATGCAGGTTGCGCTCCCCCGCCGCGATCGCGTCAAGCTCGGCCGATGTCGCAATCAGCTTTTGCGCCACGTCGCTGGCCTCGGCCTTGGCCTTGAGCAGCACCCGCAGCAGATCGGCCAGCGCCGGGTTCACCTGCAACTGGTCGCGGTCGCGGTCGGGCCTGGGCATCTGGTCGGCCGGCAAATCCATCGCGCGCTTGACCGCGGCCAGGATGCCCTCCGCGATATCCCCCCGCCGCGCCTCGCGCAGCAAAAGACGCGATTTGCCCAGATCCGCCTCGGTCAGCGGCTTGGTCGAGGCCAGTTCGACCAGCGCGTCATCCTTGAACACGCGCGAGCGCGGCACGTCATGCGTCTGGGCATAGCTTTCGCGAAACCGCGCCAGTTCGCGCACCAGCGCAAGGAACCGCGCCGAGGATGTCCGTGTCTTGACCCGCTGCCAGGCCTCGTCGGGGTCCACCCGGTAGGTCGCGGGGTCGTTGAGAATGGCCATCTCTTCGGCGACCCAGTTTGCCCGCCCGGTCTTGGCCAGCCGCGCTGCGAGGTATTCATAGACCACGCGCAGATGCGTGACATCGGCCAGCGCATAGTCCATCTGCGCCTGCGACAGAGGCCGGCGCGACCAGTCGGTAAAGCGCGAGGACTTGTCCACCTCGGCCTTGGCGATCTTGCGCACCAGCGTCTCATAGCCGGCCTGTTCGCCAAAACCGCAGACCATCGCCGCGACCTGCGTGTCAAACAGCGGCGCGGGGATCACGCCCGCATCGACGCAGAATATCTCGAGATCCTGCCGCGCGGCATGGAACACCTTGACCACGGCGGGATTGCGAAACAGGTCATGCACCGGGGCGAGGCTGATCCCCTCGGCCAATGGATCGACCAGCACGGCGCTGCTGTCATCCTTGCCCGGATAGGCGATCTGGAGCAGGCAGAGTTTGGCGTAATAGGTCCGCTCACGCAGGAACTCGGTGTCCACGGTGACGTAGGGGTGCTGCGCCGCCGTGGCGCAAAAGGCGGCAAGCGCCTCGGTCGTGGTAATGATGTTCATCAAGGCCCGTTTACGGTGACTGCTGCGCGGTCGCGGGCACGTCACCGACGTGCGGGCTTGCGCCTGTCCGACCGTGATAGGCGATCCGCCCGCCCTTGAAAAGCGTGTTGCGCGTGCGCCGGGCGTCAGGCCAGCGTCAGCATCCCGCGCTCGCCCTCGACAAAGCGTCGCAGCACCGCCGGATAGAGCCGATGTTCCAGCGGCAGCACCCGCGCCGCCAGCGTCTCGGCGGTGTCCTGCGCTGTCACGCGCAGCCGCGCCTGTCCCAGGATCGGCCCGTCATCCAGCGCCGCCGTGACCTCGTGCACGGTGCAGCCATGCTCGGTATCGCCCGCAGCGAGCGCCCGGGCATGGGTGTGCAACCCCTTGTATTTGGGCAACAAGGACGGATGGATGTTGAGCATCCGCCCCTCCCACCGCGCGATGAAATCCGGGGTGAGGATGCGCATGAACCCGGCAAGGCACAGGATGTCGGGCCGCGCCTCGGCCAGCACCGCGTGCAGCGCCGCTTCAAAGTCGGCGCGGTCGCCATAGGCGCGGTGATCGACCGCGGCGGTCGCGATCCCGCCTGCAGCCGCCCGCGCAAGCCCGGCGGCGGCGGGGTCGTTCGCCGCCACCAGCACCGGACGCGCCGGATGATCGCCGGTCATCGAGGCGACCAGCGCGAGCATGTTCGACCCGCCGCCCGAAATCAGGATGGCGACCCGCTGCGTCACAGCAGCCGGCCCTCATAGGTCACGCCCGCGCCCGGCGTCACATGGCCGATGCGGTGCACGCTCTCGCCCGCCTCGGCCAAAAGCACCGTCAGCGCCTCGGCGCGATCTGCCGCCACCACGGCAATCATCCCGATCCCGCTGTTGAAGGTCTTGAGCAATTCGCCCTCTGCCATGCCCCCCGTCTGCGCCAGCCAGCGGAACACCGGCGGCAGCGTCCAGGCACCCAGGTCGATGGTCGCGCCCAGCCCGTCGGGCAGCACGCGCGGCAGGTTCTCGGTCAGCCCGCCGCCGGTGACATGCGCCAGCGCATGCACGCCACCCGCCCGCACCGCAGCCAGCGCCGCGCGCACATAGAGCCGCGTCGGCGTCAGCAGCGCCGCGCCCAGCGGCGCGTCGGCAAAGGGCGCGGGTGCGTCCCAGGCGAGCCCCGCGACCTCGACCACCTTGCGCACCAGCGAATAGCCGTTGGAATGCACCCCGTCCGACGCGAGGCCCAGCAGCACGTCGCCCGCCTCCACCCCCGCCGGCAGCTCCGCGCCGCGCTCCATCGCGCCCACGGCAAAACCAGCCAGGTCGAAATCCTCGGCCGCATACATCCCCGGCATCTCGGCCGTCTCGCCGCCGATCAGCGCACAGCCCGAGCGCGCGCAGCCCTCGGCAATGCCGGTGATGATCCGCGCGGCCTGATCGACGTCGAGCCTGCCGGTCGCGAAATAATCAAGAAACAGCAGCGGCTCCGCCCCCTGACAGACAAGGTCATTGACGCACATCGCGACAAGGTCGATGCCGATCGTATCGACATGGCCGGTGTCGATGGCGATGCGCAGCTTGGTGCCGACGCCATCGGTCGCCGCGACAAGGATCGGGTCGTGATAGCCCGCCGCGCGCAGGTCGAACAGCGCGCCAAAGCCGCCCAGCCCGCTCATCACGCCGGGGCGTGCGGTGCGTTTCGCGGCAGGCTTGATCCGCTCCACCAGCGCATTGCCCGCGTCGATATCCACGCCCGCCTGCGCATAGGTCAACCCGTTCTTGCCGGTCATGCGATCCCCCGCTCTGTCCCTCGTGTTGCGCGCTGCGATAGCGCAGCACGGCGGGGCTGACCAGCCGGAACTTGACCAGTCGGAACTTGACCCATCGGCCGGCTCTGGATAGGCACTTGCGCGGGGGCCTGTAGCTCAATTGGTTAGAGCAGAGCGCTCATAACGCTTTGGTTGCGGGTTCAAGTCCTGCCGGGCCTACCACTGCTTCAGCGCGCCAGCACCAGATCGGCGCGCAGCCCGCCCAGGCGGGCGCTCTCCCCCAGACGCAGCAGGCCGCCATGCCCCCGCGCGATATCCGCCACGATGGCAAGGCCAAGGCCCACGCCCGGCCCCTTGTCCTGATTGCGCGCGGGGTCGAGCCGGGTAAAGGGGCGCATCGCCTCTTCACGCTGTTCGGGCGGGATCCCGGGGCCATCGTCCTCGACCCAGATGCAGACCGTGCGCGGGCCGATGGTCAGGCCCACCTCGGCCCGCCGGCCATAGCGCAGCGCATTGCCGATCAGGTTGTCGAGCGCGCGGCGCACGGCCATCTCCCGCAGCGGCACCGGACCGTCGAGCGCCCCTGTCACCTCGCCAAGGCTGGCCGCCTGCCCCGCCCGCTGCGCATCCGCCACCACCTGGCGCACCAGCGCCTCGGGATCGACCGGCGCGAGCGCGTCCTCCGCATCGCCGCGGGCGAAATCGAGAAAGGCGTCGAGCAGCCGCTGCATGTCGTCCACGTCGCGGATCAGCGGCGCGGCCTCGGCCTCGTCCAGAAGCGACAGGCCCAGCCGCAACCGGGTCAGCGGCGTGCGCAGGTCATGGCTCACCCCCGACAGCATCATCGTGCGCGCCTGCGTCTGCCGCTCGATCCGGTGGCGCATGTCGAGGAATGCCGCCCCCGCCGCGCGCACCTCGGTGGCGCCGCCGGCGTGATAGGGCGTGATCCGCCCCTTGCCATAATCCGCCGCCGCCGCCGCCAGCCGCGTGATCGGCCGCAACTGGTTGCGCAGGAACTGATAGGCGATCAGCGTCATCAGCGCGCTCAGCACCAGCATCAGCACCAGAAGCTGGTGTGGGTTCGACGCCGACACACGCCGCCGGTCGAAACCGACCGCCATCACCCCCTGCGGCGTGTCGAGCCATAGCTCGACCGCCCGGTCATCGGGCAGCCGGACCGCGCGCAGCATCGGCAACCCGTCGCGCAGCGTCCCGATCACGATCCGGCCCGAGAGGTCATAGGCCCGCCGGGTATCGGCCAGCGGCGCGTCGGCCACCGGCAGCGCCACCGCCAACTGCAACGGCGTGCCGATCTCCTGTGCCCGGGCGAGGGCCGCCGCCGGCGTCCCCGCCTCGCCCACCTCGTCCGCCAGATAGCGCAGCTCGACCAGCACCGACCGGGTCATCTGCCGCGTAACCCCCTCGAAGTGGCGCTGGATGAAGCCGACCGAGATCGCCAGTTGCAGAACCACGATCGGCAGCACAAGGATAAGCGCAGCCCGCCCATAAAGGCTGCGCGGCATATA
The DNA here is from genome assembly GCA_009993005.1 of Rhodobacterales bacterium. Taxonomy (GTDB): domain Bacteria; phylum Pseudomonadota; class Alphaproteobacteria; order Rhodobacterales; family Rhodobacteraceae; genus JAACUH01. The sequence goes on along the minus strand of JAACUH010000058.1, from coordinate 80,350 downwards.
CTGCTTGAGCCAGCGGAACATCATGACCGCAGGCTAACGGGCGGCAGCGGCGAGGAAAAGGACAATGCAGGACGATCCCGGCCATTTCGACCCGCCCCCCGGCGTCGCGGTGGCGCTCGCGCCCGATCTGGTGCGGGTGCTGGCGCCCAACCCCTCGGCCATGACCTTCCGCGGCACCAACACCTATCTGCTCGGCCGCGCCGCGCTCTGCGTGATCGATCCGGGCCCTGACGATCCCGCGCACCTGGCCGCATTGCTCGCCGCGATCGGCGGGCGACACGTGACAAAGATCATCGTCACCCACAGCCACCGCGACCATTCCGCCGCCGCCCCCGCCTTGCGCGAAGCGACAGGCGCACCCGTCGTGGCCTTTGGCAAGAGCACCGCCGGGCGCAGCGCGCTGATGGAACAGCGGCTGGCCGCGGGGCTGGTCGCCGGCGGCGAAGGCGTCGATACGGGCTTTGCACCCGACATCCGTCTGGCCGACGGGGCCGAGGTGGCCGGCGAAGGCTGGCAGTTGCGCGCCCTGCACACGCCGGGCCATTTCGGCAACCACCTGTGCCTGCTCTGGGGACGGCACCTGTTTTCCGGCGACCATGCGATGGGCTGGGCCAGTTCGCTCGTCTCGCCGCCCGATGGCGACATGGCCGCCTATATGGCCTCCTGCGCGCGATTGCTGGCGCTGGGTCCGGTCACGCTGCTGCCGGGACATGGCGCGGCGGTGCCCGATGGCGCCGCGCGCCTGCGCGCGCTGATCGCCCATCGCCAGGCCCGCGAAGCGGCTATCCGCGCCGCTCTGGCCCGGGGTCCACAACGGCTCGCGCCGCTGACCACATCGGTCTACACCGACACCCCGCCGGCCCTGTTCCCCGCCGCCCAGCGCAACGTGCTGGCCCATCTCATTGATCTGGAGAGCAGAAACCTCGTCCGCAGCGCAGAAAGCCCGCTCACCGACCCGCTCTACGAGCTAGTTTGACCCAAGTCGCATTTTCTGCGCCTCCCCCTCTGGACGCCCCCGCAGACCATTGCTATAGCGCTCCGGTGTTCCGGCGTAGCTCAGCGGTAGAGCAGTTGACTGTTAATCAATTGGTCGTAGGTTCGATCCCTACCGCCGGAGCCAAAAATCCCTGAAATACCAAAGATTTAAGAGCAAGCCCCCTCGCGGGGGCTTTTCTCGTTTGGGCTTTGGGGAACACGGGGGGAACAGGTCGAAGCCGGGGGAACGCGCACAGCGCCGCCGATGAATCGGGCTACTCGGCCCGCTTCAAGGCCGCGAAGGTGACAGCGCCCGCTTGTTGTCCAATACTTCGGAAAGAAGTGCAGAGATTGGGGGGAGTGCCGCCACCATCGTTGCCAGTGCCCGCGCCTTGCCGCCCGCGTCGAAAGCCTGCATCGGCCGCACAACGTCGATCTGGACAGGCCCGCCGAGCTTTTCCGAGGCGTCCTCGGCCATCTGCCCGGCAATCGGCCGCAAGATGAGCTGCGCAAGGTGCCGCTGCGCCTCGCGCACCATCGGCCCCGTGGTTGCCGGGTTCATCCGGCCGGGCAGAACCCCGAACCCTCCGACACCGCAAACCGCGCTCCGTCTCCACTAAACCCCAGCCAGACCGCGACCGGGTCGGTAAAGATCAGCGCACCCGCGACTGCCGCAACAGTCGTCAGTGCCGCCCCGAGAATGGTGATTGTCGGGCTTGCGCGCAGCTTGATCACGACAGCGAAAACCATCGCCACCCAGAACCCCACGCGCCAGATTGGATCTGTCATGAGATGCCCCTTGCCGCGCCACGATCAGACCGCCGCAACGAAACTGACTCCGTCCAGAAACATGCCTGTCGCGTCACCGCCTGCCCTGATTTTTACTGCGCCCGTCGTCTGGATGCGCAATTGCGCGGTGTAGGGGCTGGCCAGCGTTCCGCATAGCACCAGGATTTCGTGCGACGGCCTGAAACCCGCCGGTAGCGTGGTGATCGTGGTCTCGCCGGTCGTGGTGCCGTCCTTGATCGCGCCCATCAACGACACGACACCGTCGGCGCTGCGCGTGACCGCAGGCGCGCGGAATGCCCCCCCGAACGAGATCCACCCGGCAACCATCGTGAGGTCGATTGCGCCATCATCGCCGGTCCACGGTCCCCACGCGACTGCCCCCGTGCGCCAATGCCGCGTGATCTGCCGGGGAAAGGCATTCGTGAAATCGACCAGCGTCTGCCGACCGACCGTATCGGGGTGCACCTCTGTGGCAAGCAAGCCGCTGAACGGCCATCCATCAGCCGCCGCCGCGCGCAGCCATGACGACCCGCGCGGGTAGAACGAAAGTGCCGTGCCCACCGAAGGCGCGCCACCCTCTGCAAGGGTGCGCCAGATTGCGCGGTTTCGGCCCACATTGCCGCCCGGCTCGAAGATGTCCCGCACCGCGCGCGTCCAGATGTCCAAGTTGTAGTTTGACAGAGGATGCACCGCAAAGCTGTCAAGGCTCTTGTTCTCCTGCCCCTGTCCCCACCGGCTTTCCATGAACGGGTCATAGGCAACGCACTCGTAGTCGCGCGCGGCCTCCCAATAGATGCCTCGTATGGTTTCAAGCCATGCGTTGTTCCGATTGCTCGCATTTGTCGCGTTGTTGCCGAGCGCATTGGGCAGGATCAGAACAACTGACAGATTGGCTGCGGCCCCATATGTGCTGGCCCGGATTTCGCCGAGCCGCTGCCGCATGGCGTTTCGCAGGGAGACCCGCGCGCTTTCAATTGTAGTCGGCGATGACCCCGAATCATTGATCCCGAATTTGCAGAAAACGACGTGCTTCTGCTCTCCATATCCGGTCAGGACCGTGCCGAGATTGCTTGTGAACCATGCAGTCTCAGACACAGCGTCTTGCACGACCGACGCCACGCCAACGCCCGCGTTTTCAAACTCGGCGATAACCTGGTCATCGACGTTCATGACGTAACCGTTTGTCGCAGTGCTATCGCCGAGGATGACAATTTTCAGCGCAGTTCCGCTGATGATTGCCTTTTTCGCCGCATGTGCGAAATGTCGGAATTGGACAGGGCTTTCCCAGTAGGGCGCATTGAGCTGCACGATGCCGCCGGTCACGTTCTGGATCACGCGCCCCGGCCCGAAGATGCGCCGGCCGAGCGTGTTGTTCGGGTTTGTCACGCGATACGTCTTGCCCGGCTCGATGTAGATGTCGCGCCCGTCCGCCAGCGCTCTCAGCCACGCGACGGTGTCGTCTGCGACCCCATCGCCAACCCCGCCGAACTGGAACAGCGTGACAAAGGAAGGCGCGCCGTCGCCGGTCCCCTCCACAATCGCCCGCCCCCATGCGCGCATTTCGGCTTTTGTCGGGGTATGCGGCCCGGACGCCGGGTCACCAACCGGCAGGGGCCACCCGCAGGCTCACCCGGCAGCCCGTCGCCGGTGAAGCGGTTGAAGTCACGCATGAGTTCGTCGATGGTCGGCATTGGGGCTACTCCGGCTATACGATTGTAATGCTTGTTGGCGTTGTCCACGCGCCGCCAGCATAGCAAACGCAAACATCATAGGTTGTTCCGAGCGCAGGTCCTATCCTTTCTGCGCGCAATTCCGCGACAGACATTGCAGACCATTTGCCAGCGGGGCTTACGCGGGCTCTGTTGCACAAATCCGGTGACAGGCGGACCTGCCCGCTTCGAGACCGCGTGGATAAGGCCCTCGCGCATCCGCTTGGCGCCGTCGCACCAACAGCAGAGCGCATCGCCGGTCATGTAGGCTTCGCCCTCAGGGGACGCGACAGATCGGAGGAAAGCCGATCCGGCCCCTTGCCGAGTTGCGGGTGCATCCCCGCACCGACAGCCAGCGCGCCGCCCTGCACCTCGATACCCATTTTTGGCGGTGCGCGGCGCATGACCAAACCCCCCCGCGCATCGATGGCGCGGGGGGGGGGGGTGGCGGTCAGGGAGCAGCCAGGGGGCGGCAGGCGCCGCGCCCGGAAGGGTCAGCGCCGGGGCAGCGGCATCCAGGCGGGCATCGCCACATCGGCATGGACAAAGGCAGGCAATTTCGCGCCCAGCTCTTCCATGTTCGAGATGTCGAGCTCGTTGAGCATCGCCTGCGTGATCAGCGTCGGCGGCACGATCACCTGCGCGCCGGGCTCTTCGCCAGCCAGCAGCATCGCCAGCGCCCGCACCGACACTTCGCCCACCACGGCGGGGTTGGTCGCGGCGGTGGCCTTCCACGGGCTGTCCGGCTCGCGCATCATCGCGATGTCGGCGGTGGACACGTCGGCCGAATAGATCGACACATCGGTCCCCATGCCGGCCTCGTTCACGGCGATCATCACACCCTTGGCAAACTCGTCATAGGGCGCGAACATCACGGTGATGGTGGGGTTGGCCGACACGACAGAGCGCGCCTGGTTGGCCACGGCATTGGCGATGGGGTTGTCGAGCGTGCCGAACATCGCCACCTCGTTGATGCCCGGATAGCGCCCCTTAAAGTCGCGCCAGGTCTCGTCGCGCCGGTCCAGGGGCGCGATGCCGGGCACATAGACGTAGCCCGCGGTCCATGCCTCGCCATTGTCCACGATCGCCTGTTCGAGCGCCAGCCGCGCAAGGTCGCGGTCTGACTGTTCGATCTGCGGCACCGCCGGGTTTTCGACGTTGACGTCAAAGGCCACGACCTTGATCCCCGCATCGACGGCACGCTGCACCGCCTCCTGCATCGATTCGGTCAGCCCGTGCTGCACGATGATCCCGTCCACGCCCAGCGCGATGGCCTGATCGACCATGTCGGCCTGCAGAGCGGCGTCCTGCCGGCTGTCGAACACCCGCAGCGTCACGCCCAGCGCCGCTGCCTGCTGTTCGACCCCCGAGAGGTAGGCCTGAAAGAAATCGCCGGTGGACAGATAGCGCACCAGGGCGATCTCGACCTCGGCGGGGGCGTCAAAGGGCGCGGGCATGTCCTGCGCGACAGCCAGTCCTGGCAGCAGCGCGATGGACCCGAGCAGCCCTGCGAATACGCGTCTGGAGATCATGGTTTCCTCCCTTTCTCCGGTTGCAACATGTCGTGTCGTCAGACGCGCCCGCGGCCGTTCCTCCCCGAGAGCGCGAAAGTAAAGACAAGGGCCACCACCAGCACGGCGCCCTTGACGAAATCCTGGGTGTAATAGGGCGCGTTGAGCATCGTGAGCCCCTGCAACAGGATGCCGACAAAGACCGCGCCCACGGCGGTGCCAAAGGCATTGGGCTTGGACGCGCCCAGCACCGCATAGCCGATCAGCGCCGCCGCCACGCTGTCGAGCAGCAGGTTGTTGCCCGACGCGACATCGCCCCGCCCCAGCCGCGCGGCGAGCAGGATGCCGCCAAAGGATGCCAGCGTGCCCGAAATCATGTAGGCGACGATCTTGTACCGGTTCACGTTCACCCCGGCGAGGCCCGCGGCCTGCGCATTCGACCCGATCGCATACATCAGCCGGCCGTGGCGCGTGAACTCGAGAAAGAGCCAGACCACCACCGCGATTGCCAGCAGAAACACGACAGACAGCGGCACGAGGTTTTCGACAAAGAAATCAAGCCGGTGCCGCCCCAGCATCAGGAAGGCCGGCGAAAATGTGCCCTGTGCTGCGCCGCCGCCGGGCAGCGCCATGCCTGTCGAGATCGAATTGCCCTCGGTCGGGATGCGTTGCAGGCCCACCAGCAGGAACATCATGCCCAGCGTGGCGAGCAGGTCGGGCACCCGCAGTTTCACGATCAGGATGCCGTTGAGCAGCCCCACCGTGGCCCCCATCAGCAGGCAGAGCGCGACGGCCACGCCGGCGCTCATCTCCCAGATCACCATGACATAGGCCGACAGCATCAGCGCCGATGTCGCCACCGCCCCGATCGACAGGTCGAACCCGCCCACCACCAGCGTCGCCGTCACCCCCAGCGCGAGGATGCCGGTGATCGCGACCGACTGGAACACGAACACCGCCGATTGCGGCGACAGGAACGCCGGCGCCACGATCGAGAAATAGACGATCAGCCCCGCCATCAGCAGCAGAAAGCCATAGCGGATGGCCAGATCGACAAGGGACAGGCGGCGGGCGGTCATGCGGTGGGGTTTCCTTCTGCGCCAAGGCGCGCGTGATGCGGCGCCTCGACCACTTCGGCCATGATGGCCGCGACATTGATGTTCTCGTTGCGGTGGCTGCCGACGATCGAATGTTCGGACATGACCACGATACGGTCCGCGACCTCGAGCGCCTCGTCGATCTCGGCGCACAGCACGATGGTCGCGCGCCGCGCGGCGCTGTCGCGGATGCGGCGGCCGATGTCGCGCCGGGCCTGGATATCGACGCCCTGGAACGGCTCGTCGAGGATCAGCAGGCGGCAGTCCTCGGCCATCCAGCGCGCGACCATCACCTTTTGCTGGTTGCCCCCCGACAGCGTCAGGATACCGTCGCGCGGCGACTGGCAGACCACGCCCATCATCGCGATCATGGCCCGCGTGCGGGCCAGTTCCGACCCCCGCCGCACCCAGTGCAGCGGCCCCGCGTGGCGGCGCAGAAAGGGCAGCGTGAGGTTGCGGCTGATGTCAAAATCCGCGATCACCGCGTTGATCAGCCGGTCCTTGGCCGCGAGGAACACCCCCGCGGCGATGGCGTCGGCCGGCCCCTTTGGCGCATGGCGCCGCCCGTCGAGGCTCACCTGCCCTTCCACTGCTGCGCCAAGGCCAAAGAGCGCCGCCGCCAGCGCCGATTTGCCCGCCCCCACGAGCCCGGTGATCGCGATCACCTCGTTCTCGTGGCAGGTCAGGTCAAAGCGCCGCGCCCCCTGCCGCAGCACCACGCCCTGCATGGCGAGCACCGGCGCGCCCGGCGCGGGAATGGTCACATCCACCTCGGTGATCTCATGGCCCAGCATGGCGCGCACCGCGCCGGAATAATCCAGCGGCGCCGCGTCAAACACCCCCGAAATCGCCCCGTCGCGCATCGACACGATGCGGTCGGCCAGCCGGCGGATATCGGACATGCGGTGCGAGATATAAAGGATCGCCACGCCCTCATCGCGCAACCGCTCGATCAGCGCGAACAGCCGGTCGGTTTCGGCGGTGGAGAGCGAGGACGTCGGCTCGTCGAGGATCAGCAGCCGCGGCCTGTGCGACATCGCCCGCGCGATCGACACCAGTTGCCGCTCTGCCAGCGCGATCCCGGCCAGCGGCCGCGTCACGTCAAGGTCGAGCCCGACAGCAGCGGCGATCTCGCGCGCCCGCGCCCGCAGCGCGCGCCGGTTGATAAAGGTGCGCCCGCCCTCGGCCAGCTCATCGAGCATCAGGTTCGACGCGACATCGAGGTCGGGCACCACGCCATCGTTGATGTTCTGGTGCACCGTCACCACGCCCGCCCGCAGCGCGGCGGCAGGCGAGACGGGCGCAAAGGGCACATCGCCCAGCGTGACACGACCGGCATCCGCGCCGTGCACGCCGCACAGGATCTTGACCAGCGTCGATTTGCCCGCGCCATTGGCCCCCATCAGCACCGTGACCTGCCCTGCGGGGATCGCCAGATCGACGCCGCGCAACACCTGGTTGCGGCCGAACGCCTTGGTCAGGCCCGTGATCCTGATCGACTGGTCGGCCAAGCTGTCTCCTCCCCCGCTGACGCAGAGGCTAGCGGCAGCGTTATTCAAATGTCAATATTGTTTGACAATTGCATTGAAAGCGGAAATCCTTTCCCTCAAACGGCCGTCGGGCCGGGTGGAAATACTGCATCCGGCCCCCGGACAGGACCGGATGCATCCGGCCGGGTGGAGAGCCGAGTGGGGAAAGGAACGTCCTGATGTCACACGATTATGCCGCCCTCACGCCCGAGACGATCGCGCCCCGGCTGGGCACGCTCGACGTGATGCGCGCCCGTGTCGGCCCACCCGCGACATGGCAGGTCCGCGAGGTGGGCGACGGCAATCTCAACCTCGTGTTCATCGTCACCGGGGCGGCCGGCGCGCTGATCGTGAAACAGGCCCTGCCCTATGTCCGCCTTGTCGGCGAAAGCTGGCCATTGCCGCTGGAGCGCGCGTTCTTCGAATACCACGCCCTGACCCGGCAAGCGGCGCGCGACCCCGGATCGGTGCCGCAAGTGCATCATTTCGACGCCACGCAGGCGCTGATCGTGATGGAATATCTGGCCGAACACATCATTCTGCGGCAGGGGCTGATCGCGGGCATCCGCTATGATGGTCTGGCGGACAGGCTCGGCCGGTTTTGCGCCCGCACGCTCTTTCGCGGCTCCGACCTGCACATGCCCACCGCGCAGCGCAAGGCCGACCTCGCGCTATTTGCTGCCAATGTGGCGCTTTGCGATATCACCGAAAATCTGGTATTTTCAGACCCCTATTTTGACGCGAGCATGAACCGGCACACGCCCGGGCTCGATCGGGCAGTGGCCCGCCTGCGCGCCGACCTCGATATGAAGATCGCCGCGCAGCACCTCAAGATGGCCTTTGCCAGCAAGGCGCAGACGCTGTTGCACGGCGACCTGCACAGCGGCTCGATCATGGTGAGCGCCAGCGAGGCCCGCGTGATCGACCCGGAGTTCGCCACCTACGGCCCCTTCGGCTTTGACATCGGGATGCTGCTCGCCAATTTCCTGATGGCCTGTTGCGCGCAGCCGGGTCACGCAGACACCCCCGGCGCGCGCGACGCCCATGCGGACTGGATCCTCGATGTCGCCGCCGGGGTCTGGGAGGTGTTCGTGGACGAATTCACGACCCTGTGGCGGACAGAGCGGACAGGCATCCTCTATCAGGCCAGCCTGTTCGAGGATCAGGGCCATGCGCTCGCTTCCGAGCGTGCGCGGCTCGACCTTCTGGCCGAGATCTGGCGCGACACCTTGGGCTTTTGCGGGGTCGAGATCCACCGCCGCATCCTCGGCCTCGCGCATAACGCCGATTTCGAACGGATCGCTGACGAGGGCCTGCGCGCCGCATGCGAGGCCCGCGCGCTGGAACTGGGCCGCGCTCTCACCCTCGGCCGTGCCAGCATCGCGGACATGGCCGCTGTCACCGCCCTCACCCGCCACATCACCGCAGGGGACTACCTATGAAGATCGACGGCAAACCCTTCCGTTCCATCTGGCGCGATGCGGCCGGCACCGTGCAGATCATCGACCAGCGCTGGCTGCCGCATGAGCTGCGCATCGTGCCCCTGACCGACCGGGCGGGCTTTGCCACCGCGATCCGCGACATGTGGGTGCGCGGGGCGCCGCTGATCGGGGCGACCGCCGCCTATGGCATGGCGGTGCAGATGGCCACCGACCCGTCGGATGCCGCGCTCGACACCACATGGGACATGCTGCACGAGACACGCCCCACCGCGATCAACCTGCGCTGGGCGCTCGACGAGATGCGCGCGCTGCTCGCGCCGCTGGCCCCGGCGATGCGCGCCGCCGCCGCCTTTGCCCGCGCCGATGCGATCTGCGAGGAGGATGTGGAGATCAACCGCCAGATCGGCCTGCACGGGCTCGCCGTCATCCGCGCCATCGCCGCGCGCAAGGGCGGCGGGCGGGTCAATGTGCTCACCCATTGCAATGCGGGCTGGCCCGCGACGGTCGATTGGGGCACCGCCACCTCGCCCATCTACCACGCCGTCGAGGCGGGGATCGACATCCATGTCTTTGTCGATGAAACCCGCCCGCGCAACCAGGGCGCGCAGCTCACCGCCTGGGAGCTGAACAAGGCCGGCGTGAGCCATGACCTGATCGTGGACAATGCCGGTGGCCATCTGATGCAGCATGGCGAGGTCGATCTGGTGATCGTCGGCACCGACCGCACCACCGCCAATGGCGATGTCTGCAACAAGATCGGCACCTATCTCAAGGCATTGGCGGCGCAGGCCAATGGCGTGCCCTTTTACGTGGCCCTGCCCAGCCCGACGATCGACTGGACCGTGCGCGACGGCCTGCGCGAGATCCCGATCGAAGAGCGCAATGCGCAGGAGGTCACGCATGTGCAGGGCCGCGACGACAGCGGCCGCACGGTGATGGTCCAGATCAGCCCCGATGGCACCGGCGCGCGCAACCCCGCGTTTGACGTCACGCCGGGGCACCTCGTCACCGGGCTCATCACCGAGCGCGGTATCTGCCCCGCCACCGCCGAGGGGATGCGCGCGCTGTTTCCCGACCGCGCGCCGGCAGCCTAGCCCGGCAGCCTAGCCCGGCAGCCTAGCCCGGCAGCCTAACCCGGCAGTCTAGGCCAGCAGCGCCTCGGCCACGGTCAGGCCCGTCACCAGATGCGTGACATAGCCGCCGCGGATCGCCGCGTGGGTCGCCGCCACCTTGTCATGGCCGGGCGTCACGAGGATGCCCATGTCGAGCCCGGTCAGTTGCGGCAGCGGCACGCCGATCATCCGCGCCTCCATCGGGCCGGGGATGGCGCGGCCCTGCGCGTCGATGAACCGCCCGCACAGCACCCCAACCGCGCCCTGTGCGATATTGGCGTCGAGGTCCGCGCGCGTGGCGACACCGGCACCCACGACATGGCTGTCGGGCTGGCAGGTGCCGACCGAGAACAGGAACTTGTTCACCGTGCGCAGCCGGTCAAGCTGCGCCGCGATGATCGGCTCGGCCCGCAGCGCCACGGCCAGCGGGGCATTCGACAGGATCGCGGGCGAATGCAGGTTGTAGCAGCGCGCGCCCAGTTGTTCGGCCAGCCGGGTCGAACAGGCCTCGGCGGTAAAGCCATAGGGCGAGGCCATCGACCCCACCAGTTGCAGCACGGCGAGGTCGTCGATCCGCTGCGGCTCGATCGCCTCGGCCAGTTCATAGACCGTGCGCCCCCAGGCCACGCCCAGCCTGTCGCCCGGCGCCAGAAGCGCGGGCAGCCATTCCGCCGCCCCCTGCACGACGCGGTCAAAGGCGGCGGGCTCCTCCAGCCCCTCGTCCGGCACCACATAGGCCGCGCGCAGCCCGAAGCGCGCGCAAAGCGCCTGCGCCAGACGGTGCGTGGTAAAGGCGGCATCGGCCAGCGTGATGCGGATCAGCCCGCGTTCGCGCGCCTCCTGCAGATAATTGACCACCGTCGCGCGCGAGATGTCGAGCCGCTCGGCGATGTCCTTCTGGTTCAGCCCGTCGCGGTAATACATCCAGGCGACCTCGATCACGACATTCTCGCCGCTGATCTGCCCGGTGGTGCGCCGCTTCATCCCTGCCATGCTGCCTGCCGCCGCTGCCTTTTGATGTTTTGCCAAGCAATGTTGACTTTTGTATATTTTGTCCGCATTGGTCAAGCCAAAGCTGTATTCCGCATGGACCGGGCCCTGCCCGCCGCAACTCCGGGAGTGAACGATGATCCTCAACCGTTGGCAAGACGATGACGCGCGCGCGATGCAGGATGCGGCCGGCACCGACCCGGCGGCGCGCGAACTGGCGCTGCGCGTCTATACCTCGCGGATCATCGGCCAAGACCCCGACCTGGTGATGCATGGCGGCGGCAACACCTCGATGAAGCAGGTGCTGACCGACCTCTACGGCGACCCGATGCCGGTAATCCATATCAAGGGCTCGGGCTGGGATCTGGGCAGCATCGCTGCCGCCGGCCTGCCCGCGGTGCGGATGGACGCGCTCTTGCGCCTGCGCAGCCTGCCCGCGCTGAGCGACGAGGACATGGTGAATATCCAGCGCGCCGCGCTCATCGATTCGACCGGGCCCAACCCCTCGGTCGAGACGCTGCTGCACGCCTGGCTGCCGCAGAAATACGTCGATCACACCCATGCGACGCCCTTTCTCGCGCTGGCCGACCTGCCCGAAGTCGAAGCCGCCACGCGCGAGATCTTTGGCAACCGGCTGGCGCTGGTGCCCTATATCATGCCGGGTTTCGCCTTGGCCAAGGAGGCCGCCGAGGTGTTCGAGGAAAACCCCGACTGCGAGGGCCTGCTGCTCATCAACCACGGGCATTTCGCCTGGGGGCCGGATGCGAAATCCTCCTATGACCGGCTGGTCGCCCAGACCAACGAGGTCGAGGCCTGGCTGGCCGACCGCCGCCCCGCGCCGCTCTACCCCGTGGCCGCCCTGCCCGAGGCCGACCTCGCCAGCCTGCTGCCGGTGCTGCGCGGCGCGATGGGCGCACATCTGCCCGCGGGCACGGCGCTCCCGGTGTTTGACCTGCGCGCGACCGACGCGGCGCGCGCCTTTCTCGCACGGCCCGATGTGGCCGACCTTGCCACGCGGGGCGTGGCCACGCCCGACCATGTGATCCGCACCAAGGGGCATCCGCTGGTGCTGACCCGCGCGGTGATCGCCGCCGGGGCCGAGGCTGTGCGCGCCGAGGTCGATGCCTTTGTCGCCCGCTACGCCGCCTATTTCGACCGGCAGGCGCCGCGCTTTGGCGGGGCCAAGACGCGGCTCGCCCCCACCCCCGGCCTCGTCTGGATCGAGGGTGCGGGCGTGATGGGCGTGGGCCATGACGCCGCCGCCGCGCGCATCGCCGCCGATATCGGCGAACAGACGATCCGCGTGATGATCGACGCACAGGCGGCGGGCCGCTTTGCCCCGATCGGCGAGGCCGACATGTTCGACTGCGAATACTGGTCGCTCGAACAGGCCAAGCTGGGCCGCGGCACGCCCCCCGCCTTTCGCGGGCAGGTGGTGCTGATCACCGGCGGCGCGGGGGCCATCGGGCGCGCCACGGCGCAGGCGTTCAGGGCGCGCGGGGCGCAGGTGTTTCTGGTGGACCGCGATCCTGAGGCGCTCGCGGCGGCCTTGGCAATGCTCGGGCCGGATCAGGGCGGACTTGCCTGCGACATCACCGCCGAAGGGGCCGCGGCTGCGGCCGTCGCCGCCTGCGTGCGCCGCTTTGGCGGGCTCGATGTGCTGGTGGCCAATGCGGGTGCGGCGATGCAGGGCGCGGTGGCGACCCTCTCTGATGACGTGCTGCGCGCGAGCTTCGAGCTCAATTTCTTTGCCCACCACCATTTCGCGCAGGCCGCCGTTGCGGTGTTCCGCGCGCAGGCGGGGGCGCGTGGCGCCGGCGCAGGGGCGGCATCGGGGCAGATCCTGCTCAACATCTCCAAACAGGCCGTCAACCCCGGCAAGGGGTTTGCCGCCTATGGCCTGCCCAAGGCGGCGAGCCTGTTCCTGCTGCGCCAGCTCGCGCTCGAGCTTGGCGCCGAGGGCATCCGCGTGAACGGCATCAACGCCGACCGCATCCGGTCGGGCCTGCTCACCGGCGACATGATCGCGAGCCGCGCCGCCGCGCGCAAGGTGGACGAGGCGACCTATATGGCCGGCAACCTGCTCGGCCGCGAGGTCGAGGCGCGGCATGTGGCCGACGCCTTTGTCATGCTGGCGATGGCGGAACGCACCACCGCCCATGTGATGACCGTGGACGGCGGCAATATCGAGGCGGCGCTGCGCTAGAGCGTCACCACCTGCCCGGTCGCGGCCGAAAGCTGCGCGGCATGGCCCATCGCCACCGCCATGGCACCGTCATGGCCCGTCACCTCGACCGCGCCCGCGCCCCGCACCACCGCATTGAAGCGCTGATGCTGGTAGAAGGTCGCGCCGTTGTGGTCGCCCGCCGTCAGCAGCACCGGATCGACCGGCAGTTCCTCTGTCACCGGCCCGACGGGGTCGCGCGGGCTGGTGACAAGCTGCGCCACAGGCAGCGGCCCGGCCGAGGCAGGCCAGAACCGCGCGGGGCCCGGCACGCGGCATTCGATCTTGCCTGAGGGGCCGATTGCGGCGATCTCTTCCTGCCAGCGCGAGCCTTCGGCGAACATGCAAAGCTCGAGCATCGCGCGCGCCCCGCTGGCGAAATCGACCACGACATAGCCATGGTCCCAGATGTCGGGCGTCTGCCCGTCATAGCGTTCGTCCAGATGGTTCACCGCCTGCCCGGCGCTCGCCATCACGCGCAGGGGGTCGGATTGCAGGATATGGCGCATGAGGTCAAAGAAATGGCAGCATTTTTCGACCAGCGTGCCGCCGGAATTGGCGTTGAACCGGTTCCAGTCGCCGACCTTGCGCAGAAAGGGAAAGCGGTGTTCGCGGATGCTGAGCATCTTGATACCGCCGGTCACGGCGGCGGCGCGGGCGATCAGCGCGGCGATGGGCGGCATATAGCGATACTCCATCGCCACCCAGAGCGGCGCAGGGTAGCTGTGGGCAAAGGCCGCCATCGCGGCGGCATCGGCGGGGTCGGTGTAGAGCGGCTTTTCCGCCAGCACCGGCAGCGGGCGGGTCGATGCGATCTCGCGCAGGATGGCGGGATGGGTGTGGTTCGGGCTCGCAATCACCAGCGCGTCGAGGTCGGGCGTGGCCAGAAGCGCGGCCAGCGTGGGCGCCACCTGCGCGCCGCATTGCGCCGCCGCCTGCGAGGCAAGCTCTGCCACCGGGTCCTGCACCGCCACCACGCGCGCACCCGGGATCAGCGCCAGATTGCGCAGATGCTCGCGCCCCATCATGCCGCATCCGATCAGACCGTAGTTTACCTTTTTCAACTTTTTCTGCCTTCATCTTTGCGCAGGACGTATTCCGCCCTGCTGTTATCGAACCATGTCCGCGAATACTCGACAGGCAGGGCGCGCTCGGCCCAGGCCCGGCGCATCACATGTCCGGCCACCGCCCCCGCCCGCAGGTCAAAGTCCGGCGGCGCCCAGTCGGGCAGCGGGGCATGGCCGATCCGGTCCTCGATGCGCCCGATGTGCAGACCCAGCACCGTGGCGTAGAAGTGATAGAGCGACTCGGACATCTGCCCTGCGTCAAAGGGACCGGCGTCAAGCCAGATCTCCTCGAGCGCCACCGCCTCTCCGTCGAGCAGGCGCAAACGCCGCATCCGGTGCACCGGCCCGGCGCCGGCAAAAGGCGCCTCCGGCGGCGGCGGCAGGCGCGCCAGGTCGAGCAGCACCGCCCCCGGCAGGCCCCCGCCCGCGCGCAACTCGAGCCGGAAGAAGCCGTAGATCCCCTGCCCCTCGCCACCACCGCGCACATAGTTGCCCGACCCTTGCACACGGCGCAGCAGGCCGCGCTGCGCCAGCTCTGCCAGTGCCTTGCGCAGCGTGCCGACCGAGATGCCAAGCCCTGCGGCCATCTCGCGCTCGGGCGGCAGGCGCGCGCCATCGGGCAATTGCCCGGCCGCGATCTGGCGGATCAGCCTTTCGCTGACCTGCAGATGTTTGGGCAGCGCCTGCGCCTGCATCCCCGTCCCTGTCGCCTTTTTCCCTCGGATTGATCCACTATTGATGCACGATGTCACACCTGCTAGGCAAGTGCAAATCGTCGCAGGAGCCCCGCCCATGACCATCGTTCCCGTCACCTCTGCCGATCTGGATGCGCTTGAAATTTCGTGGTTTTCCGCGCTCTGTTCGGATGACTACGCCTATCTCGGCGTGCCTGACGGTGCGCTGCGGTCATCCTTTGACCATTGCCGCGACATCACGCTCGAGGCCGAGGCGCAGGGGTTTCGCAATATCCTCGCGCCCTCCTCCTATCAGGTCGGGCAGGACACGCTGTCCTTTGTGGCCGCGATGGCGCCACTCACCAGCCGGATCAACTTTCTCGCCGCGATCCGCTGTGGCGAGATGCAGCCGATCATGCTCGCGCGCACCATCGCCACGCTCGACCACATGCTGCGCGGGCGGCTCACGCTCAACGTCATCTCGTCGGATTTCCCCGGCGAGGTGGCCGACAGCGCCTATCGCTACCGCCGGTCCAAGGAGGTCGTGGATATTCTGCGGCAATGCTGGACCCGCGACACGCTGGACCATGAGGGCGAGATCTACCGCTTTGCCGGGCTTTCGACCGACCCCGCCCGGCCCTACCAGCAGAACGGCGGGCCGCTGCTCTATTTCGGCGGCTACAGCCCTGATGCGCTCGAACTTTGCGCGACCTCCTGCGATGTCTATCTGATGTGGCCCGAACCCAAGGAGCAGATCGCGCAGCGGATGCGCGACGTGCATGCGCGCGCCGCCGCGCATGGCCGCACGCTCGACTATGGGCTGCGGGTGCACATGATCGTGCGCGACACCGAGGCCGAGGCGCGCGACTATGCCGAACATCTGGTGAGCCGGCTCGACGATGAATACGGCCGCGCGATCCGCGCGCGCGCGCATGATTCGATCTCGCTCGGCGTCGCACATCAGGCGCGCACGCGGGAATTGGCGGACAAGTTCGGCTATGCCGAGCGGCACCTGTGGACAGGCGTCGGCCGTGCACGGTCGGGCTGCGGCGCGGCGCTGGTCGGATCGACCGATCAGGTGATGTCGGAAATCGAGGCCTATCAGAAGATGGGCATCCGCGCCTTCATCTTTTCGGGCTACCCGCATCTGGACGAGGCGCGCCATTTCGGCACCCGCGTGCTCGGCGGCCTCAAGACCTGTTCGCTGCCCCATGTCTATGGCAGGGTGCCGCCCGACACCCCGGCAACCCCGCTGGGCAAGGGAGAGCGGCGCTGATGGAGCGGATCGGGATCACGCAGGGGCTGAGTTTCAGCCGGATCGCCTATGGCATGTGGCGGCTGGGTGATGACCCCGATACCTCGCCCGCCCATGTAGAGGCCAAGATCGAGGCCTGCCTCGCGCAGGGGATCACCACGCTCGATCAGGCCGACATCTACGGCGGCTACATGGCCGAAGAGATGCTGGGCGCGGCCCTGCGCGCGGCGCCGGGCCTGCGCGAGCGGGTCGAGATCGTCACCAAATGCGACATCGTGGCGCCGGTGGGCCGGCACGCGGGGGCAAGGGTCAAGTATTACGACACCTCGCCCGCGCATATCACCGCTTCGGTCGAGGCCTCGCTGCGGCTGATGGGGACCGACCGGATCGACCTGTTGCTGATCCACCGCCCCGACCCGCTGATGGACCATCACGCCACCGGCGCGACGCTCGATGCGCTCGTGGCGGCGGGCAAGGTGCGCGCGGTGGGCGTGTCGAACTTTCGCCCGCATGACTGGGACTTGCTGCAATCGGCGATGGCGACGCCGCTTGGCACCAACCAGATCGAACTGAGCCTCGGCGCGCTGGAGGCCCTGACCAATGGCGACCTGGCCTTCCACCAGCAGCACGGCCATCCGGTGATGGCGTGGTCGCCGCTGGGGGGCGGTGGCTTGCTCGGCGCGGCAGGCAACGCGGCGCTGACCGCGGCGCTGCGCGCGATGGCGCAGGCGCAGGGTGTCGATGTCGCCGCGGTGGCCGTGGCCTGGCTGCTGGCGCATCCCGCCTGCATCCTGCCGGTGATGGGCACCAACACGCTGGCGCGGATCGCGCGGTTTTCAGAAGCGCTGCGGGTAAAGATGGACCGGCAGGACTGGTTCACGCTTTACACCGCCGCGCTTGGACATGAGGTAGCCTGATGGAAACGCCGCTCTATGTCCCTGATGCCAAAGACCCGGAACACAAAGGACGCACCAAGGTGAGCATATTCAATCCGACCGACGATCCTGCCGCCTTTCGCCAGGCTCTGGGCGCCTTTGCCACCGGCGTGACGGTGATCACCATCGCCACGCCCGAGGGCCCGATGGGGATCACCGCCAACAGCTTTGCCTCGGTGTCGCTCGACCCGCCTCTGGTGCTGTGGTGCCCGGCCAAGGCATCGCACCGCTATCCGCATTTCCGCGCGGCGGACCGCTTTGCCGTGCATGTGATCGACGCCGACCAGAAACATATCGGCGACGGGTTCACCCGGTCCAAGACGGCGTTCGAGGGGCTGGACTGGCAGCCGTCCCATGCCGGCGTGCCGCTGATTGCGGGCGTGCTGGCCTGTTTCGAATGCAACCGCGAGGCGGTGCATGATGCGGGAGACCATGTCGTGATCCTGGGCCGGGTGATGCGCGCCCATGCCCGTGATGGGGCACCGCTGGTGTTTCACGGGAGCCGCTATGGCGGGTTCGCGGCCGGTTGAGAGGGCGCGCGGGGGGCCCTGCCCCCCGGACCTGCGGTCCTCCCCCCGGGATATTTGGGGCCAAAAGATGTCAGCAGAGCAGTTCTGCGGCTGGCCGCCGGGCGCGCGGCGGCATCGGGCCTGTGGGCTTGCCAAAGCGGATCACCTGGATCAGGCGGCGGTCGGGGCCGATGCCGTAGCGGGCGCAGACGGCGGCATTGGTGGCGGCGGTGTCGCTCAGCGCCGCCAGCGGCCAGCCGGCGAGGCCCAGATGCGCGGCTTCGAGGCAGAGGCGCAGGTAGGCCCGGCCACTGCTGAGCGGGCTTTCATCTGCGGGGCGGTGGAAGCAGGCGATCACCGCGGATGACGTCGTGGCGGTGGCTTCGGCGGTCAGCGGGCGGGTGAGGCGCAGGCGGTCGAGCAGCGGCCAGAGCGGACCGAGCGCGAGGCGCGCGGACAGCGCCTCGAGCGCGCCGAAGCCCATGGCGGCGCGGCTGAGCCCGTCATGAGCATGGCGCGGGTGGCGCGGCGAGAGGCGCATCCAGTGCAGCAACTCATGGCGCAGCGCAGGGTCGCGCATGACGGCGAGGCCCGCGTCATCGCCCAGCGCGGCGAGCCAGCCCTTGCCGCCGGGGTCGGTCACCAGCACCGCATCGGCGCGCCCCCAGCCAAAAAGCGCGGCGGGCGCCGGGTCGAAACGGCCGCGCCAGGTAAAGCGCCTCTCGAGCATGGCGGCCAGCGGATCGGTCGCAACCGGGCCGGTCAGGTCGAGCCGGGCCGCGATGCGGTGGCCGGGAATGGACGCGCGGTCACCCTGCGCCCACAGGTCGGTCACCTGCACACCCTGCCCCCGCGCGGCAAGTGCCAGCACCATCGCCTCGGCCACCGCGCCGCAGGAGAGGCCCGCATCGCGCCCCAGCGGATCGCCCGAAGGCAGCGTCGCCGCCAGATCGCAGGCCAGCGTGAGACCGGCCTCGTCGCTCCGCCAGCGGGCCGGCTGGGTGTTGTGGACCGTCGGCGCCAGCGCGGCGCGTGCCATTGCCGCGTGCAGGTCGGTCTGCGTGATCATCCCCGGCGCTCTGACAACAGGCTGGCCATGTGCTGCACGGCGCGCAGTTCAAGCTCGGCGCGGGGCGATGCCGCGATGGCCGGCATCGACAGGGCCAGCAGGGTCAGCGGCGCCCGGGAGGCGCGGATGACATGGGTCGCCGCGAAACGGTCGAAGAGGTGGGCGATATGGTCGCTTTCATCGCCGGACGCGCGGCCGGCATCGGTGCGCCGCAAGACCGGCCGCGCATCAAAGAGCGCATCGAGGACCGCGGTATCGAGATCGGCAAGATCGTCCGCCCCGACGAGGACGGCCCCTTCGACCAGCGGCTGGCCCTGCAAGCCGCGCAGGAAACCAGGCAGATCGTCGCGGCCATCGGCCAGCAGATGCAGCAGCGACAGGGTCTGCTCTTCGCCCCTCAGGGCGCGGGCATCGTTGAGGATCACGGCCACCAGCATCGCGGCGAGGATCAGCGCGGCGGTGATGATGGTGCCATCCATGTCGAGCGGGACAATGAAGGCCAGGGCCGCGGCAACCAGCCCGCCCGCCAGCACCACGGCGACAAAGCTGGCCAGCGCGCCACGATGGCGCGCCTCGTCCCGGCCCAGCGACAGCGCGAGCCAGCACAGGAACAGCACGGCCAGGGCCGAGACCTGCACCGGCAGCCCGATATCGGAGGTCAGGAAATCGGCCGCTGCGAGCGGGATCAGCAGGATCAGTGACAGGCCCAGCCTTTCGACCGCGCGGTTCTCCTGCGCCGAGAGTGAGGCCTTGTCGCGGGTGACGACCAGCAGGCCCGCCGCCATCAGGCCGCCGATCTGGAACGCCAGCAGGGCATAAAGGCGCAGCGGATCGGCCAGGGAGGCGGGCACCAGGGCGGCAAGGGCAAAGACGAGCGTCCCGACGCCGATGCCGGCCTTGATCCAGGGCGGGGCATGGCGGCGCAGCAGCCCTTCGGTCAGGATCAGCACCGCAATCGGCACCAGCGCTGCCGCAAACAGCACGAGGTTGCGGAAGGCCTCGACCCCGGTCAGGCCGACCAGCGCGCGCCCGGCGAACAGCAGCATCGTCACCCGCAGGCCGATCAGGAAGCGGCGGTTGAGCGGGTCGAACCTGCCCCGCCCGGCCACCACGCCATGCAACACGGCGAGGCCGGTGAGTGCCGCGACCGACAGGAACAGATTGGCCATGGCCGGTGCTGCGGCGATCATGCCTGTGCCGCCAGCCGGGACAGGAACCGCCGCACGAACGGGCGCAGCATGGCCGTGACCAGCGCATTGCGCGGTCTCTCGACACGGCCCTTGTAGGGGTTGAGAAACCAGCCGCGGTTGTCCGCGCCGCGCGGGCGGCCCAGCACGGCATTGACCACCTCATAGGCCATCAACTGCCCCGTGGTGATGACCATCGGCGCAAAGGACATCCGCGCACGCCGCCCCGCCACCACATCCCCCACCAGCGCCATGTCGAGGTAATCGCGCGATGAGGAGTGCAGCACCACATGTTCGGCCTCACGCAGGAAGGCCCCCGTGCGTTGCGCGGGCGTCAGCGCGTCCCATGCGGTCCCGATGGTGGGGTAGCCCAGCCGCACCTCATGTGCCGGATCGGTCGCGGTGGTGACATAGACCGAGGGGAGTGGCGCGGCATAGGCGTCGATCACCGTCTTTCCCGCCGCCCGCACGGTGCGGTAGAGCAGCAGCGAGGCGCCCAGATCGTCGGTCCCGTTGACCACGACAGCCGCCATGGCCACCGCCTCCTGCACATGCTGCGGCCAGTCGTCCCGATAGACCGTGACCTTGATCTCGGGGTTGATCCGGGCAAGCAGCGCGGCCGTCGCCTCGGCCTTGTGCTGCCCGATGGTGCCGGCAAAGGCAAAGACCTGCCGGTTGAGGTTGCTCACGTCAAAGGCGTCGATATCGGCGAGGATCAGATGGCCGATGCCGATCCGGCCAAGCGCGAGAATGCAGGCCCCGCCCATCCCGCCGGTGCCGCAGACAAAGACGGTCGCGCCGCGCAGCCGGCCCTGCTCTGCCTCGGTGACAAAGCCGATGTTGCGCCGCGTCATCTCTCCATAGCTGAAGTCCACGCCTTTGCCCCCTACTTCGCCGGCCGCAGGATCGACCAGTCGCGTCGCGAATCCGACCAGTGGATCACCGGCAGCACCAGCCGGCGCAGGGCCACCATCAGCCCGGCGATCAGGAGGCCGGCCAGCGCGGAACGCGGCACCTCGCGGCGCAGGTAGCGGCTGATCGCGGCGAGGTCCATCCGGCCAAGCTGGATCACGTCATCGCCGCGATCATAGTCGAGCATGGCCGCGCAAAACGCATTGTAGCGCGTGTCGCGATGCTTGGCCGCGGCCTCCCACGGCTTGCGCAGGTCGTCCGAACCACCGGTATAGGCATCTGTGATCACAAATCGCGCCTCGTCAAAGCCCGCCTCGGGACCGACACCAAAGACATGGCGATGATCGGCCATGATCCTGCGCGCCAGCAAGACATGCGTGAGCGTGCGCCGCTCGACCAGACCCGCGGGGCGTGGCCAGACATCGGAAAACATCTCCGACACCATGCCCACCACGGCGGGCACCTGCGTGACGTTCGAAATCCAGACCGGTCGGAACTGACGGCGAAAGAAGATCAGGAAACAGGTGAGGCCATAAAGCACCCAGGACAGGCTCTTGGACCGCTCATCCGGGTCCACCATCACCAACCCCAGATGCAGCACCTCGGTCGGGCGCGGATGCGTCGCCGCTTCCATAACGGCGAGGGCGTTGAAGGCAATGGGCCGGCCATCGCGGCGCGTCACAAGGGTGATGATGGTCTGCTCGAGCCGCGCCCTGTCGCCGGAGAAGACACCATAGGTCAGGCTGCCGGCCGCCAGTGTGCGCGCCGCCACCGTCCGCAGGTCCGCGCTCAGAGCGGCAAGCTGGTCCGCCGTCATCCACAGGCCGGGCCGTTCGACGATCCGCACGACAAGGTCGGGCCCTGACCGCAGCGTCACGTCGAGATACCGCCTGCCGAGGCTGCGCAAGGTCGTGCCGATCATCTGCTACCGGTCCCCCCGCGCAAAGACTACGCATCCGCAAAATCGGAAACAAGCAGGGGATTCCAGACCCTGCCTGAAATCCCCCCCGCTTCTTTGTGCCCCGGGGGCTGCGCCCGTTGCTCGGGGGAAACGATCCACCAGGTCGTTTCTGGCTCCCGCCGGGCCCGACTGGGGCCAGGATTTTTCGTACGAAAAATCCTCAAAGAATTTTCGTACGAAAATTCTTGCCCCCCCGCCGGGCCCCGCGCCGGCCGGCGGTCAGAGGTAACGGTTGACGAGGTTTTCCAGCCGTTCCTGCCGGCCCGAGCGCGGCTGCGGGTTGATGCCTTTGTCCCGCACCATGGCCTCGATGCTCGCCAGATCGCTGTCCAGCAGCGCATGCCCCTCGGCCGTGTCCCACCCCGCATAGCGCGCGTCGCGCGCGGCTTCGAGCTTGCCATCCTCGAGCATCGCCGCCGCCGCCTTGAGACCCGCCGCGCAGGCATCCATACCGCCCACATGCGCAAGGATCAGATCCGCCGGGTCGAGCGACTGGCGGCGGACCTTGGCATCGAAGTTCGTGCCGCCGGTGGTGAACCCGCCCGCGCGCAGCACCTCGTAATAGGCCAGCGCCATCTCGGGCACATTGGTGGGGAACTGGTCGGTGTCCCAGCCCGACTGGTAGTCGTTCTTGTTCATGTCGATCGAGCCGAAAATCCCCAGTTCGCGCGCCACGGCAAGCTCATGTTCAAAGGAATGGCCAGCCAGGATCGCATGACCCTGCTCGATATTGACCTTGACCTCGCCCTCGAGGCCGAAATCCTTGAGAAAGCCGTAAACCGTCGCCACATCGTAGTCATATTGGTGCTTGGCCGGCTCCTGCGGCTTGGGCTCGATCAGGATCGCGCCCTTGAAGCCGATCTTGTGCTTGTATTCGACCACCATCTGCAACATCCGCCCGGCTTGCCGCCGCTCGCGGCCCATGTCGGTGTTCAGCAGCGTCTCATAGCCTTCGCGCCCGCCCCAGAGCACGTAGTTCTCGCCCCCCAGTTGCAGCGTCGCATCCATGCAGGTCTTGATCGTCGCGGCGGAAAAGGCGAACACCTCGGGGTCGGGGTTGGTCGCCGCGCCGGACATGAAGCGGCGGTGCGAAAACAGGTTCGCCGTGCCCCACAGCAGCTTGACCCCCGAAGCCTCCATCTTGCCCTGGAAATAGTCGGTCATCTCGCGCAGGCGCGCGGTATTCTCGGCAAAATCGCTTCCCTCGGGGCGCACATCGGCGTCGTGAAAGCAGAAATAGGGCGCGCCCAGGATCTGGAACATCTCGAAGGCCGCATCGGCCTTGATCTTGGCATGATCCATCGTGTCGCCGAACCACGGACGGTCAAAGGTCTGCCCGCCGAACGGGTCGCCGCCCGGCCAGGCAAAGCTGTGCCAATAGGCGATGGCAAAACGCAGATGGTCGGCCATCCGCTTGCCCATCACCACCTCGTCGGGGTTGTAATGGCGAAAGGCATAGTCGTTGTCGCTTTGCGGCCCCTCGTAGCGGATCTGCGGGATGCCCTGGAAGAAATCGGTCATGTCTCGTGCCTTGTGTGAGTGGTCAGTGAAGCCCCTTGAGGGCGGTATAGCAGGCGCGATAGCGCGCATGCGCCTCGGCAAAGGCGCTGGTGAGGCGGCGGTCGGGCTCGATCACCCGGTCGATCTGCGGCGCTGTGGCGAGGGCGGCCCCGGCGCCTGTCGCGGCCATCATGCCCAGCCGCGCGGCCCCGAAGGCGCCGCCGAAATCGCCCGCCACCGGCAGGTCGATGGGCATGTCCAGTGCGGTGGCGATGGCCTGCACCCAATAGTCGGATTTCGTGCCGCCGCCCACGCCGATCAGCCGGGTGATCCGCGTGCCGGTCGAGGTCAGCGCATCGAAACTGTCGCGAAACGCATGGGTGACGCCTTCGAGCACCGCGCGCGTGAGCGCCGCGCGGTCGGTCGCATGGTCGAGGTGCAGGAACGACCCGCGCACGGCGGCATCGTTATGCGGTGTCCGCTCCCCCCCCAGATAGGGCAGAAAGAGCGTGCGGCCGGGCGCCCTGAGCGGCCCGAGTTTGCCTGTCAGTCTGGCCGCAGGCTCGCCCACCACGCCCGCATACCAGTTGAGCGCATCGGCCGCGGCGAGGATCACGCCCATCTGGTGCCAGGTATCGGGCAAGGCGTGGCAGAAAGTGTGCACGGCCGTCGCGGCATCGGGCTGATAGGCGTCCGAGGCGGCAAAGAGCACGCCGGAGGTGCCCAGCGAGACAAAGGCATCGCCCGCGCGCACCACGCCCACGCCCACCGCACTCGCCGCATTGTCGCCGCCGCCGCCCGCCACCACGACACCCTGCGGCAGGCCCCAGCCGGTCGCCAGATCGGCGCGCAGGATGCCCGACACCTCGGACCCCTCGACCAGCCGCGGCATCTGCGCGCGGGTCAGGCCCGTCGCCGCGAGCAGGTCATCCGACCAGTCGCGCGCCCCGGTGTCGAGCCAGCTTGTCCCCGCCGCATCCGACATCTCGGCCACATGTTCGCCGGTAAGCCAGAGGCGCAGGTAATCCTTGGGCAGCAGCACCTTGGCCACTCGGGCCATGACCTGCGGCTCATGCGCGGCGACCCAGACGAGTTTCGGCGCGGTAAAGCCGGGAAAGACGATATTGCCGGTCAGCGCCCGAAAGCGCGGGTCGGCGTCGAGCACGGCGGCCTCTGCGGCCGAGCGCGTATCGTTCCACAGGATGCAGGGCCGCAGCACCTCATCGGCCGCGTCGAGCAGCGTCGCGCCATGCATATGCCCCGACAGCCCGACCCCGCGCACCGCCGCCAGGTCGGCCTGCGCCCCCAGCGCCCGCATCGCCATGTCGGCCGCGTCGAGCCAGGAGGCCGGCGCCTGCTCTGACCAGCCGTCAAACGGCCGGTTGACCTCGAGCGGGGCGGTCGCCTCGGCCAGCACCCGCTGGGTGTCGTCGATCAGGATGGCCTTGAGGCCGGATGTGCCGAGGTCGAGACCGATATACATGTCTTATGCCGCCAGATGTTCGGGCTTCTTGCCCAGGATGATCATGGCCAGGATGTCGTCCTCGGTCACTTCATCGACCTTCACCACGCCGATCAGTTGCCCGTTCTTCATCACCGCCGCCCGGTCGCAGAGCTGTTTGACCGCGTGCACATCGTGGTCGATCAGAAAGATCCCGAGGCCCTGGCGCTTGAGTTCCTGGATGAGTTCCGCGACCATCTGCGTCTCTTGCGGGCCCAGCGCTGCGGTAGGCTCGTCCATGATGAGGATGCGCGCGTTGAAATAGACCGCACGCGCGATGGCGACCGACTGGCGCTGCCCGCCCGACAGTGCGCTCACCGGCTCCTTGAGTTTCTTGAAGTTGGGGTTGAGCCGCGCCATGATCTTGCGCGTCTCGGCCTCCATGCGGGCATCATCGACAAACCCCAGCGCGGTGGTCAGTTCGCGGCCCAGAAACAGGTTCGCGGCCGCGTCGAGGTTATCGGCCAGCGCCAGCGTCTGGTAGATCGTCTCGATGTTATAGGCGCGCGCGTCGCGCGGGTTCTGGATGTCGGCCTTCTGCCCGTCGATGTAGATCTCGCCGCTGTCGGCCTGATAGGCGCCCGACAGGCATTTGATCAGCGTCGATTTGCCCGCGCCGTTGTGGCCCAGAAGGCCCACGACCTCGCCGGGATAAAGGTCGAGCGACACGCCATCCACCGCCTTGATCCCGCCGAACGAGATATGGATGTCGCGCAGATCGACCAGCGGTGCGCCTGTGTTGCCTGCCATCACTTCACCCCCGAGCGTTTGCGATACTGGATGTCGATCCACACGGCGAGCACCAGCACGACCCCCACCACGATGTTCTGGAACGGCGCATCGACGCCGACCATGGCCATGCCCGATTGCAGCGCCTGCATGATGAGCGCACCGAGGATGGCGCCGTGGATGGTGCCCAGCCCGCCCGCCAGCGCCGTGCCGCCGATCACCGCCGCCGCGATGACCCGCAATTCGTCAAGCTGGCCGAGGTCGAGCGAATGGTTGCTCAGCCGCGCCGAGGCGACGGCGGCCGAGAGGCCGCAGAGCCCGCCCATCAGCGCAAAGACCTTGACCGTCAACAGCTTGGTATTGATCCCCGACAGCGCCGCCGCATCCGGGTTGCCCCCGGTCGCAAAGATGTAGCGGCCAAAGCGCGTGCGCACCGCGATCACCGTCATCGCCAGCGCGACGAGCAGCAGCAGAATGACCGAGATCGGCAGGCCGAACGCCTCGGTATAGCCCTCGGGCACCGTCTCGCCCCGCGCGGCAAAGATCCGCGTCAGCCGTCCGGGCGGGATCTGCGTGGCGTTGATCAGCGCGATGAAGCCCAGGATCGCGGCGGCGGCAATCGCGCTCAGCGTTACCTCGGCCCAGACCGGCTTGACCGCAAAGCCGTGCCCGACCTTGCCGCGCCGGGCCGCCCAGATGCCCCAGACCGCAATCGCGGCGCCGGTCGCGCCCAGCACCCAGGACGCCAGCGCGCCGATGGTGCCGTTGGTGCCGCCCAGCATCAGGAAGGTGCTGTCCAGCGGCCCGATGGTCTGCCCGCCGACGACGAAATAGGCCACACGGCTCCAGATCAGCAGACCGCCCAGCGTGACGATGAAACTGGGGATGCCCTGATAGCCCACCAGCCAGCCCTGAAAGCCGCCGATCAGCACGCCCGTGGCGATCCCCGCCAGCACCGCCACCGGCGCATTGAGCGGATGTTCGAGCCCGAGGCCCAGATAATGCGGCATGATCTGCGTCTGCACCATCGCCATGACGGCCGAACACAGCGCGAGCAGCGAGCCGACCGAGAGGTCGATGTGGCGCGTCACGATGATGAACACCATCCCCGTCGCCATGATCGCGATCGAGACCGTCTGCACGGCGATGTTGTAGGTGTTCTGCGGGATCAGGAAGCGGCCATTGGTGAGCCAGCCGATCGGGTCAAAGCCTCCACCCGCGCTGGCGCGCACCCCGGTCCAGATCTGGAAGGCCAGCGCGATGGCGACAAAGGCGCCGATCATCCCCAGAAGCCGGGTGTCGATCTCGAGCGTCTGCATCACGCTGCGGCGAGTCTTGCCGGTGCCGGAATGGCTCACGTCGGTCATGTCGGTCTTGTCCCCCGGAAATATCGTTGACACAGGCGGTCCCCTGCTGTCCGCGGGGCCGGCATCCGTGTGTGGGTCGGGCGGCCCCGGTGCATCACACCGGGGCCGCCCGTTATCTCAGCGCACTGCGCTCAGTTGCAGGGGGCCGGGCCGCCGGTGACGCCCTGGCACAGCGCCTCTTGCGTGATCCAGCCGGCATCGACGACGACCGACAGGTTGGCAGCCGTCACCGGCACGGGGGCCAGGAACATCGCCTGCATCTCGGTGCCGCCCGGGGTGGTGTAGGCCATCGCGCCGGTCACTTCACCGCCCGCGGCCAGCGCCGCGGCAAGCTCGCCCGCCACACGGCCCAGTTCGCGCGCGTCCTTCCAGACGGACACGGTCTGGGTGCCGGCAGCGACCCGGTTCAGCGCGGCATGATCGCCGTCCTGACCCGACACGGGGAGACCCTCAAGACCCTGCGCGGTCAGCGCGGCGACAACGCCACCGGCGGTGCCGTCGTTCGAGGCGACAACAGCGTCAACGCCATTGCCGGTCTCGGTCAGGATCTGCTCCATGTTGCGCTGTGCGTTCGCGGGCAGCCAGCCATCGGTATAGGCCTCGCCCACGATGGTGATCGCACCGCTGTCGATCGCGGCTTGCAGGATCTCCTGCTGGCCACCACGCAGGAAATCCGCGTTCGGATCGGTGGGCGAGCCCTTGATCATCACATAACGGCCGGTCGGCGCCGCTTCGAGCACGGCACGGGCCTGCATCCGGCCCACTTCGACGTTGTCGAAGGTGAGGTAGAAGGCGCGGCTGTCCTCGATCAGACGGTCATAGGCGATGACCGGGATGCCCGCATCGGCGGCGGCATCGACGGCCGGGCCGATGGCCTGGGTGTCCTGCGCGAGGATGATCAGCGCATCGACGCCCTGGGCGATGAGGCTTTCGACGTCGGAAAGCTGCTTGGCCGAGGACGACTGGGCATCTGCCGAGACATAGGTCGCACCGGCAGCCTCGAGAGCGGCGACGATGGCGGCTTCGTCGGTCTTCCAGCGCTCTTCCTGAAAGTTCGACCAGCTGACACCGACAGTCATGCCATGGCTTTCGGCAATGGCAGAAGTGCTGAAGCCGGCCGTCGCGATGACGGCGGCCACGATTGCGTTACGCATGTAGTTCCTCCCTGAATACGCACCCCTGTTGCACAAGGGTCGCGGGTCATGGACCCGACAGCGCAGAGTTTGCCATATTTAGTTCGCTTGTCAAAATAAAATGATGCGCCCTCTGCTGCGATTTCGAACGCCCCTGTAACAAAAGACTATGCGAACGCTGCAATCTTGGGCAATCTTGTGATCAGTCCGTGTTGCGGCCTTTGCAGTCGCAGAAATACTTCAGGTCTCAAACTATGTATGATGAGGATTCTCTGCCCGAATCGCCGCCCGAAATCCCCCCCGAAGGGCCCCCGGACAACGGCCCCGAAGGCTGCGGGCCGATTCTTCCCGGCGCGGGCAAGGATGCCAAGCCGCTGCGCCAGCAGGTGTTCGAACATGTCCGCGCCGCTGGCCGCGCCGCGCGCGCCGATGTGGCCCGGGCGCTGGGGATCAGCGCGGGCTCGGTCACGGTGCTGACCTCGGACCTGATCGGCGTGGGTCTGCTGCGCGAGGTCGAGAGCCCGCCGCGCGACAGCACCAGCAGCCGCGGCCGCCCGCCCGTGGCGCTCGAAGTGGTGCCCGAAGGCCGCCGGGTGATCGGGATCAAGCTGTCGGACGAACGCCATTCCGCCGTGCTCACCGATTTCGCCGGCAACATGCTGCGCGATGCGACGCTGCCCACGGCGCCGTTCCGCAAGACGCTCGACCAGATCCTCGACGAGATCGCAGAGCTGATGGCGGCGCTTCTCGCGGGCAGCGGCTTTTCGCTGTCCGACATTGCGGCCGTGGGGATCGGGCTGTCGGGGCTGGTGGAACATGTCGCGGGCGTGGTGCCCTGGTCGCCGCAACTGTCCGGCCGCGACCTGCCGCTCAAATCCGCCTTCGAGGCGCGCTTTGCCGTGCCGGTGCATGTCGACAATGACGCCAATGTGCTCACGCTCGCCGAACTGTGGTTCGGTGCCGGGCGCGCGATGTCGGATTTCGCGGTGGTGACGATCGAACAGGGCGTCGGCATGGGCATGGTGCTGAACAACCGGCTGTTCCGCGGCACGCGCGGCCTGGGTCTGGAACTGGGCCATACCAAGGTGCATCTGGACGGCGCGCTCTGCCGTTGCGGCCAGCGCGGCTGCCTCGAGGCCTATCTCGCCGATTATGCGCTGGCGCGCGAGGCCTCCACCGCGCTGGGCCGCAGCGTGCGCAACCTGCAAAGCCCGCAGGCGATGCTCGAGACGCTGTTCGGCGAGGCCAAGGCCGGCAACCAGGCCGCGCGCACGATCTTCCGCCGCGCCGGGCGCTATCTGTCGGTGGGCCTGTCCAACGTGATCCAGCTCTTCGACCCCGAGCTGATCATCCTGTCGGGCGAACGGATGCGCTATGACTACCTCTATGCCGACGAGGTGCTGGCCGAAATGCGCGGCCTGACGCTCTCTGACGGGCGCCCGCCCTGCCGGGTCGAGATCCACGCCTGGGGCGATCTGGTCTGGGCGCGCGGCGCCTCGGCGCTGGCGCTGTCATCGGTGACGGACAGCGTGCTGGGCGGTGCGGCCTGAGCGCAAATCGCCGGGCCTCACCCGCAACGCCGGATTGACGCAAGACGGGACTCGCACTAGAACATAACGTGAACACTCCTGATCGGACACGTCCTGTGCAGCACCCCGCAACACCCGCCTCCGGCCCCCGCGACGCAGACCGCACCGCCCTGCTGCGCGACCTTGCACAGCGCACGGGGACGATGACGCAGGGCTATGGAGCGCGGGGACATGACACCACGGACCAGGACATCCACCAGGCCACCCTGGCCGAGGTCTTTGCCGAAACCGTGACCGATGCGGCGGCGGTGGGCTTTGTCTTTGCCCATCTCGAGGCCCGGTCCCGGGCCGGCAAGCCGCTCCTGTGGGTGCAGGACCGGCTCAGCCGCCGTGAAAGCGGCCAGCCCTGCCTTGCCGGCATGGGCGACCCCGCCCTGCTCTACCTCGAGGTCTCGCGGGCCACCGATGTGCTCTGGGCGATGGAGGAGGGGCTGCGCTGCACCGACCTTGGCGGCGTGGTGGGCGAGGTCTGGGGCAATGCCCCGGCGCTCGACTTCACCGCGACCAAACGCCTCGCGCTGCGCGCCGAAGCGCATGGCGTGCCGGCCTGGCTGATCCGCCGCGCCGCCACCCCCGACCTCAGCGCCGCACGCGAACGCTGGCGCCTGGCCTCGCTGCCCGCAGCCCAGGACCCAGACGACGCGCGCGCCCCCGGCGCCCCGGTCTGGCGCGCCGACCTGTTCCGCGCCCGCTGGCGCGCCACCGGCCAATGGGTCGCCCACCCCGAAGCGGCGGGCCTGCGGATGGAGCACGGACAGGCGGGCCAGTCTCTCCCCGACACCGGCCCCGCCCGCACAGAAAACCGCGCCGCCGGCTGAACCGGACAGACACGCGATGCAACCGCACCCTTCCCGGCAGATCGACAGCCATGCGGGCCGCATGGCCCGGCGCGCATGGCCCGGCTTCTTTGCGCCCCAAATACTCACTGTCGCACCGCAGGACCGGGGCCGACGATGACAGGCAAGGACAAGCTGCCGGTCCTTGCCACTCCTCCCCAGACCCCCGCCGTGCAAGAGACCCCGGCCACAACCCCGGCCACAGCCCCGGCCACAACCCCGGCCGCAGGCGCGGCCACCCTGCCCGCGACCATCGCCCGCCACGAGGACGAGACGAAGGCCGGGCGGGCGGGTGCCGCGGCACGCGCAGTCGCCCGACCGGAGCCCACGCCAGAGAGCCCGTCACAGGGCCAGTCACAGGGCCAGTCACAGGGCCAACCACAGAGCCCGTCACAAAGCCAGCCACAAAGCCAGCCACAGGGCCCCGCGCAAGACCGTGACGCCACCGCCCGGCGCATCCTCGCGCTGCATTTCCCGCACTTTGCCATTGAGCGCTGGCTGCGCGACGCCACCCGCCGGGGCGAGGCCCTGCCCGACGACCTGCCGCTGGCGCTGGCCACCGATGGCCCGCACGGCCCGGTGATCCACGCCGTCAACCGCACCGCCGCCCAGGCCGGCGTGCAGCCCGGCGCGCGGGTGGTGGACATGCGCGCGCTCTGCCCTGGGCTGCGGGTCGAACATGCCGACACCGGCGCCGACCGCGCCGCGCTGGACCGGCTGATGCTCTGGATGCGCCGCTGGTGCCCCTGGTCGGCCTGCGACGGCGCGGCGGGCCTGGTGCTCGACAGCAGCGGCGCGGCACATCTGTGGGGCGGCGAGGCCGCGATGCTGCGCGACATCGAGGGCCGGCTGGCCGTGCTGGGCCTGACCGCCCGCAGCGCCATCGCACCCACCCATGGTGCGGCCTGGGCGCTCGCGCGCATGGGCGGGCTGCGCGAGATCTGCGCGCCCGAGGCGCTCGCCGCCCGTATCGCGCCACTGCCCGTGCGCGCCCTGCGGCTCGACGCCGACACCGTCCTGATGCTGCAGCGCCTCGGCCTGAAAACCGTGGGCGATCTCGCCGCCGTGCCGCGCATCTCGCTCGCCCGCCGCTTTTCGCGTGCGGCGCTGGCGCAGAACCCGCTACTGCGGCTCGACCAGATGACGGGCCGGCTGGCCGAGCCGGTCAACAGCCCCGACGACCCGCCCCGCTTTGCGGTGCAGTCGCGGCTGGCCGAACCGGTGCAGGACCCCACCCCCCATCTGCCCGCACTCTGCACCACCCTCTGCGAGACGCTGGCCGTGGCGGGCTTTGGCGCCCGGCGCATCACGCTCACCGTCTATCGCAGCGATGGCGAGGTCAGCCAGGTGAGCGCCGCCACATCGCAACCGACCCGCGACGCGGCACATCTGTGCCGCCTGTTCGACGGTCGGATCGAGCGGATCGATCCCGGCTTCGGCTTTGACCTGATCACGCTGGCCGCCAGCGTCGCCGAAACCCTCGCCACACGGCAGACCCGACTTGACACCGCGTCCGACGACGGCACCGGCATCGCCCGCATGATGGACCGCTTCGGCGCCCGCTTCGGCACGCAGGCCCTGCGCGCACCCACCCTGCAGGACAGCCACATCCCCGAACGGCGCGAAGCCTGGACCGCCGCGATGATGGCCTCCGGCGCACAGGCCCCGGAGGCCACCGCGACCCGCCCCTTGCCCGCACGCCATGTCCGCCCGCTGCGGCTGTTTTCCCCCCCCGAAGAGGTGCGGGTGATCTATGCCGTCCCCGAAGGCCCCCCCGCCCAGTTCGTCTGGCGCCGCGTGACCCACCGCGTCACCCGCTTTGCCGGGCCCGAACGGATCGCCCCGGAATGGTGGCGCGTCCCCCCGGGGGCGCGGTTGCGCGACTACTACCGGATCGAGGACCAGACCGGACAGCGCTACTGGATCTTTCGCGAAGGGGTCGACGGCGACGGCCGCGGCGCCCATCCGCGCTGGTTCGTGCAGGGGGCTTTTGCATGAGCCAGCCCCTGCCGTTACCGTCCAAGGGGGCTCTGCCCCCCGTTTCCTGCGGAAACGCCCCCCGGGATATTTTTGGCCAAAAGATGCAAGGTTTTGTTAACCATGATCTGGCAGGATGATCCTGCGGTACAGGCGGGGACGCCGATGACCGCGCCAGGAGATGGCCCCCCGATGGCGACATCGGGGGGTTTCATCGCAGAACGCGGCGCCCTGCATCTTTTGGCCCCAAATATCCCGGGGGGGTCAGGGGGGCAGCGCCCCCCTTGCGCCCTCACCACAGGCGGGCCACCCGATGCCCGAGAATGACCACCAGCATCCGC
Source organism: Rhodobacterales bacterium (assembly GCA_009993005.1). Taxonomy (GTDB): domain Bacteria; phylum Pseudomonadota; class Alphaproteobacteria; order Rhodobacterales; family Rhodobacteraceae; genus JAACUH01. The sequence continues at coordinate 47,430 of JAACUH010000058.1, read as the reverse complement.
GCCGCACCCTGCCCGAGGATGGTGTCTATCCGCCCAATCCGCGCGCGGATTTCGTCGAACTGGGGCTCGCAAGTTGTTTCTCGTTCCTGCGCGGCGCCTCGGATGCGGTGGACCTGGCGCAGGCGGCCTGGAGCCTCGGCCATGATGCGATGGGCATTGCAGATCTCAATTCGCTCGCCGGCGTGGTGCGCCTGCATGTGGAGGCGAAAAAGGCCGGGCTGCGGCCGCTCATCGGCTGCCGGCTCGTGCTGGTCACGGGGGAGGCCTTTCTCGCCTATCCGGTGGATCGCGCGGCCTATGGCCGGCTCTCGGCGCTGCTGTCCAAGGGCAAGATGCACGACGTGGACGGGCGCTGGCAGGCCAAGGGGGTCTGCGAGCTGACGCTGGCCGACCTCTCGGCGGCTTGCGAAGGGATCCAGCTGATCGTGCTGCCACCCGACAACCTCGAGGCCTTTGCCCGCCACCTGCCCGATCTGTGCCGCCGCCTGCCGACCCTGCGCCATATCGCGGCGCGCCATCTCTACCGCGGCGACGACAGGGCGCGGATCAACCGGCTCGACCGGCTCGCGCGCGCGCATGGCCTGGCGATCCTGGCCACCAATGACGTGCTCTACCACGCGCCCGACCGCCGCCCGCTGCAGGATGTGATGACCTGCATCCGCGAGAAATGCACCCTCGCCACCGCCGGCGCGCGGCTTGAGGCCAATGCGGAGCGGCACCTCAAATCGCCCGCCGCGATGGCCCGCCTCTTTGCCGAATGGCCCCATGCGATCCGCGCCAGCCGCGCCGTCGCCGACGCCTGCCGCTTTGATCTGAGCGAGCTCGCCTATGAATACCCGCGCGAGGTCGTGCCCGGTGACTGCAGCCCGCAGGAGTATCTGGAAGAGCTCACCTGGAAGGGCGCCGCCGCGCGCTACCCCGAGGGCCTGCCGCCCGCTACCCGCGCCACGCTGCACAAGGAGCTTGCGATGATCGCAAAGCTCGACATCGCGCGCTATTTTCTTACCATCCACGACATCATCCGCTACGCCCGCGAAGAGGCCAGCCCGCCGATCCTGTGCCAGGGGCGCGGCAGCGCCGCCAATTCCGCCGTCTGCTATGTGCTCGGCATCACCGCCGTGGACCCCGCGCAGCACCAGCTTCTGTTCGAGCGCTTCATCTCCGAAGAGCGCCGCGAGCCGCCCGACATCGATGTCGATTTCGAACACGAGCGACGCGAGGAGGTGATCCAGCATATCTATGCCAGATACGGCCGCGCCCGCGCCGGCCTTTGCGCTACCGTGATCCATTACCGCCCGCGCTCGGCCATCCGCGAGGTGGGCAAGGTGATGGGCCTGTCCGAGGATGTCACCGGCGCGCTGGCGCGCACCATCTGGGGCTCCTGGGGGCGCGAGGTAAACGCGGCCCATGTGCAGGAGGCGGGGCTCGACCTCTCCGACCCGCTCTTGCGGCGCACCATGACCCTCGCGCGCCAGCTGATCGGGATGCCGCGCCATCTGGGCCAGCATGTCGGCGGCTTCATCCTGACCGAGCGGCCGCTGACCGAGACCGTGCCGATCGGCAATGGCGCGATGGCCGACCGCAGCTTTATCGAGTGGGACAAGGACGATATCGACGCGCTGGGCATCCTCAAGGTCGATATCCTGGCGCTGGGCATGCTCACCTGCATCCGCAAGTGCCTTGACCTGGTCGCCGCGCATTACGGGCCCCGCTACGACCTCGCCACCGTGCCCAAGGAGGATCCGCGCGTCTATGACATGCTGTGCAAGGGCGACAGCGTGGGCGTGTTCCAGGTGGAAAGCCGCGCGCAGATGAACATGCTGCCCCGCCTGCGGCCGCGGCAGTTCTACGATCTGGTGATCGAGGTCGCCATCGTGCGCCCCGGCCCGATCCAGGGCGACATGGTCCACCCCTATCTGCGCAGGCGCAACGGAGAAGAGGCGGTGGACTACCCCTCGCCCGGCGCGCCGCATGACCCGGCCGAGCTCAAGAACATCCTCGGCCGCACGCTTGGCGTGCCGATCTTTCAGGAACAGGCGATGAAGATCGCCATCGAGGCGGCGCAGTTTTCCCCCGCCGAGGCCAATGAGCTGCGCAAGGCGATGGCGACCTTCCGCTCGCGCGGGCAGATCGAGCTCTTGCAGGACAAGATGGTGGGCCGCATGGTCGCGCGTGGCTATGATCCCGATTTCGCCCGCCGCTGCTTCGACCAGATCAAGGGCTTCGGCGAATACGGATTTCCCGAAAGCCACGCGGCGAGTTTTGCGCAGCTGGTCTATGTGTCGAGCTGGCTCAAATGCCATTACCCCGGCGCCTTTGGCGCGGCGCTGCTCAACAGCCAGCCGATGGGCTTTTACGCCCCCGCCCAGATCGTGCGCGACATGGCCGCGCATGGCGTGCCGGTGCGCGCGCCCGATGTGAACTATTCCGACTGGGACACGACGCTCGAACCCTTGGCCGCGGGCGGCTATGCCGTGCGCCTCGGCCTGCGCCAGATCGGCGGATTTGCCGCCACTGCGGCCGCCCGCCTGATCGCCGCGCGCGACGCCCCCTATGCCGACCCGGCCGATCTGCACGCCCGCGCGGGGCTCTCGGCCGCGCAGATCCGGCAACTGGCCGAGGCCGACGCCTTCCGCTCCACATTCATCGACCGCCGCCAGGCGCTCTGGGCCGCGCGCGCGCTGCGCGACGCGCCCGACCTGCCGCTGTTCCACAGCCAGGCCGACGAAGGGGCCGAGCCCACCGTGCCGCTGCCCGTCATGCCCGTCTGCGAACAGGTCGTGGCCGATTACCAGACCCTGCGCCTGTCACTCAAGGCGCATCCGATGGCCTTTCTGCGCCGCAGCCTGGCGCGGCAGGGCTACAGCGCGGCGGCCGATCTCGCCCACAGCCGCCCCTGGCAAAAGGTCCGCCTCGCCGGCCTCGTGCTGATCCGCCAGCGCCCGGGTTCGGCCAAGGGCGTCTGCTTCATCACGCTCGAGGACGAGACCGGCACCGCCAATCTGGTGATCTGGCCCAAGGTGATGGAGACGTTCCGCAAGGTGGTGATGCAGTCGCGCCTCCTGGTGATCCACGGCCATGTGCAGCGCGACGTGGACATCATCCATGTCGTGGCCGCCCGGCTCGAGGACCGCTCCGATGCGCTCGTCCGCCTCGCCCCCGAAGGGCTCTCGCCGCCCATCGCGCGCGCCGACGAGGTCAACCGCCCGCTCGCCTCGCCGCTTGCCGACCCGATGTCCACCCCCAACCGCGGCCACCCCCGCAACGCCCGCATCATCCCCAAAAGCCGCGATTTCCACTGAACCGGCAGCCTGCTGGCCCCGCATGAGGACGCCTCCGGCGGGAGTATTTGAGGCACAAAGAAGCCATACGCGCGCGCCCCTGCATCTTTTGGCCCGAAATATCCTGGGGGGAGTCTCCGCAGGAGACGGGGGGCAAAGCCCCCCGCGCGCGCGGGCCCGGAAAACTGCGCAATTATTGTGCAAATGCCGCGTCTTGGCCCAGAACGTGCCGATCAATCATTGTGGCCGGTAAAATCCGCCATATGATTGGACCATGACGAAAGAAAATTGCTTTGATGAGATGTGGGGGCGCGAGGCGCAGCTGCGCCCGCCCTATGTCGCCTTTGACGACTGGCTCAAGGGCGAGGACCCGTCCCGCCTGCGGCGCAAGCAGCGCGAGGCCGAAGAGGTGTTCCGCCTCACCGGGATCACCTTCAACGTCTATGGCCGCGCCGAGGCGGCCGAGCGGCTGATCCCCTTCGACATCATTCCGCGCATCATCGCCGGGCGCGAATGGGCGCGGCTCGCGCGCGGGATCGAACAGCGGGTGCGCGCGATCAATGCCTTCCTGCATGACATCTACCACCGCCAGGAGATCGTGCGCGCCGGCCGCCTGCCGGTCGAGATGATCGCGCGCAATGCGGCCTTCCTGCCGCAGATGATTGGTGTGACGCCCCCGGGCGGGGTCTATACCCATATCGTCGGCATCGACCTCGTGCGCACCGGCGACGATGATTTCTACGTGCTCGAGGACAATGCCCGCACGCCCTCGGGCGTCAGCTATATGCTCGAGAACCGCGAGACGATGCTGCAGATGTTCCCCGAACTGTTCTCGCGCAACCGCGTCCGCCCGGTGAGCAACTATCCCCGCATGCTGCACCGCAGCCTCGCCGCCTGCGCGCCGGCGGCCACCACGGGCACGCCGGTGGTGGCGGTGCTGACGCCGGGCATCTACAATTCCGCCTATTACGAACACAGCTTTCTGGCCGACAAGATGGGCGTCGAGCTGGTCGAGGGCCATGACCTGCGGGTGGTGAATGGCCGCGTGGCGATGCGCACCACGCAGGGCTACCAGCCGATCGATGTGCTCTACCGCCGGGTGGACGACGACTATCTCGACCCGATGAACTTCAACCCCGAGAGCGCGCTGGGCGTGCCCGGCATCCTCGATGTCTATCGCGCGGGCGGCATCACCATCGCCAATGCCCCCGGCACCGGCATCGCCGATGACAAGGCGATCTACAGCTACATGCCTGACATCGTGGAGTTTTACACCGGCGAAAAGGCGATCCTGCAGAATGTGCCGACCTGGCGCTGCAGCGACCCCAAGGCGCTTGCCCATGTGATCGACAACCTCGCCGATCTGGTGGTCAAGGAGGTGCATGGCTCGGGCGGCTACGGCATGCTGATCGGCCCGACCTCGTCGAAGAAGGAGCTCGCCGCCTTCCGCGACAAGCTCAAGGCCAAGCCGGGCAACTATATCGCGCAGCCCACGCTCGCGCTCTCGACCGTGCCGATCCTGACCAATGCGGGCCTGGCGCCGCGTCATGTGGACCTGCGCCCCTATGTGCTGGTCTCGCCCGAAGGCGTCACCATCACGCCCGGCGGGCTCACCCGCGTGGCGCTCAAGAAAGGCAGCCTTGTCGTGAACTCCAGCCAGGGGGGCGGCACCAAGGATACCTGGGTGCTGGAGGAATAGATGCTGGGGAAAACCGCAGGCGGCCTCTACTGGATGTCGCGTTACCTCGAGCGGTCGGAAAACACCGCGCGACTGGTCGAGGCGGGCCAGCGCATCGCGCTCACGCGCTCCTCGGCCGATGACGAATGGGTGTCGGTGCTGCAGACCGCGGCGGTGCTGTCGGGCTACAGGCAGAAATACGCCGAAGTCACGCGCGAGCAGGCGATCGACTGGATGCTGCGCGATCGCGACAACCCGTCCTCGGTGCTGTCTGTGGCCGAAAGCGCGCGCAACAATGCCCGCGTGGTGCGCACCGCACTGACCCGCGAAGTCTGGGAGGCGGTCAACGAATGCTGGATGGTGCTGAAACAGGCACTGGCCCGGCGTGTGATCGAACGTGACCTGCCGCAGGTGCTGGGCACGATCCGCCAGCGCAACGCCTTTGTGCGCGGCGCGATGCATGGCACGATGCTGCGCAACGACATCTACAACTTTGTCCGCATCGGCACCTTTATCGAGAGGTCGGACAATACCGCGCGCATCCTCGACGTGAAATACTACATCCTGCTGCCCTCGGCGATGGCGGTGGGGTCAAACCTCGACACGGCGCAGTGGGAATCAATCCTGCGGTCGGTCAGCGGCGAAGGCGGGTTCCAGATGACCTATGGCCAGCAGGTGCGCCCACGCGAGATCGCGCAATTCCTGATTCTGGACAAGCGGATGCCGCGCAGCCTGTCGTTCTGCGCCGACAAGCTGCGTGACAACCTCGCCTATCTGTCCGAGGATTACGGCACGCGCCTGCCCTCGCGCGATCTGGCCGATGCGCTCTGTGCGCGGTTCCTGTCTTGTCCGATCGAGGCGATCTTTGATTTTGGCCTGCACGAGTTCATCCAGGATTACCTGCGCGCCACGGCCGCGCTCGGACGCCAGACCGAAGTGGATTACCGTTTCTATGAATAGCCCGCTCCGCCTGCGCATCAGCCATGTGACCAGCTATGACTACGACCGGGCCGTGCCCTATGGTCTGCAACAGCTGCGCCTGACACCCAAGTCGCACGCGAGCCAGACCGTGCTGTCATGGGTCACCACCGTTGACGGCGGCCACAAGGAGCTCAGCTTTGAGGATGCGCATCGCAATACGGTCGATCTGATCAGCTTTGACCCCGGCACCACCCGCGTCACCCTGCGCTGCGAGGGCGAGGTCGAGATGACCGACAACCACGGCATCATCGGCGCACATGGCGGCTTCATGCCCTTGTGGATGTTCGACCGGGTCACGCCGCTGACCCGCGCCGGCAGCGCCTGCCGCAAGCTGATCCAGGCCCTGCCCGACAGCGACACCCCGCTCGACCGGCTGCACGCGCTGACCCAGGCGATCCGCGATACCGTCGCCTATGAGGCGGGGCGGTCCGATATCACCTGGGGGGCAGAGGATGTGCTCACCGCCGGGCACGGCGTCTGCCAGGACCATGCCCATGTGTTCATCGCCTGCGCCCGCGCGATGGGTGTGCCCGCGCGCTATGTCTCGGGCTACCTGTTCATGGAGGACCGTGTGCAGCAGGAGGCGACCCATGCCTGGGCCGAAGCGCATGTGACCGGCCTGGGCTGGGTCGGTTTCGACGTGTCGAATGGCATTTCGCCCGACTGGCGCTATGTCCGCGTTGCAACAGGGCTGGACTATGGCGACGCCGCTCCGATAACTGGAACAAGGTTCGGTTCGGCGACCGAGACGATGGCGGTCGCGGTCGAGGTCGAGGTCCAGCAGCAGTAAGACAGGCAGTGAACAAGCGATGACCTATTGTGTGGCACTGCGGCTCGACCGGGGGCTGGTGTTCATGTCGGACACACGCACCAACGCCGGGCTCGACAATATCTCGACCTATACCAAGATGTTCACCTGGGAGGATGAGGGCGACAGCGTCATCACCCTGATGACGGCCGGCAACCTCGCCACCACGCAGTCGGTGGTGAGCCTGATCGACGAACGGATGAAGGCCCCGGGCGACCGGTCGCCCTCGATCCTGGGGCTGCCCTCGATGTTCCAGGTGGCGCGGCTGGTGGGCGCGACCCTGCGCGAGGTGATCCAGAGCCATGCGCAGACCGGGCAGCGCGCCGATGCCGCCTTCAATGCCTCGATCATCGTGGGCGGGCAGGTCAAGGGCAGCGAGCCGCGGCTGTTTCTGGTCTATCCCGAAGGCAATTTCATCGAGGCCGGCGCCGACACGCCGTTCCTGCAGATCGGCGAGACGAAATATGGCCGCCCGATCCTCGTGCGCGCCTTTGACCCCACGATGAGCTTTGAGGCGGCGGTCAAGCTGCTGCTGGTCAGCTTTGACAGCACGATGAAGGCCAACCTCTCGGTGGGACTGCCGCTCGACCTGCAACTCTACGAGGCGGGGAGCCTGCGGCAGGGGATGGCGCGGCGGATCGCGGGGGATGACCCCTATTACCAGTCGATCTCGACCGGCTGGGGCGACGCGCTCAAGCGTGCCTTCGACAGCCTGCCCGACATCGTGCTCTGAGCGAGGCCCCCATGCGCAGCTATGCCATCGGCGACATCCACGGCCATCTCGACCTGCTGCGCGCCGCCCATGCCCGCATCGCGGCGGATATGGCGATGACCGGTGCGCATGACGCGCCCGTGGTGCATCTGGGCGATCTGGTGGACCGCGGCCCTGACAGCCGGGGCGTGATCGAACATCTGATGGCGGGGCCGGCCAACTGGCATGTGATCCGCGGCAACCATGACAGCATGTTCGCGCATTTCATGGCCGATCCGCACAGCCATGACCCCGGCCTGCGCAGCGATCTGCACTGGCTGCATCCGCGTCTGGGCGGAGCGGCGACGCTGGCGAGCTATGGCGTGGCCGACGCCGAGGCGCGCGGCAACGCTGACGCCCATGCGGAGGCGCTGACGCGCGTGCCCGCCACGCATGGTCCCTGGCTGGCGTCGCTGCCGCTCACATTGCGCTTTGGCGAGGCGCTCTTCGTGCATGCGGGCCTGCGCCCCGGCGTGCCGCTTGACGCGCAGACCGCGACCGACCTGATGTGGATCCGCGCGCCGTTCCACAGCCATACCGGCGATTTCGGCGCGCTGGTGGTGCATGGCCACACGCCTGTCGATGTCGCCACGCATTACGGCAACCGGGTCAACCTCGACAGCGGCGCGGCCTATGGCGGTCCGCTGAGTGCGGCGGTGATCGAGGGGCGTGATGTCTGGCTGCTGACCGACGCAGGCCGGGTGCCGCTGCGCCCCTGACGCTGCGACCCTGACGCTGCGACCCTGGCGCTGTGGCGAGGCAGGCCGACCGGTGCACAGACCTGTGCTCTTTGTGCTTTACTCTGCGCCAGGGGCGTGATTCTCATGCTGTCATGACACAGTCGCGCAGCCCTTACCTCGTCACCCTGTTCATGATCCTCGCCACCGCCGCATGGCTCTGGTGGATCGGCCGGGTGCCGATCTGCCAATGCGGCTATGTCCGCCTCTGGTATGGCGCGACGATGACCTCACAAAACTCGCAGCATCTGCTCGACTGGTATTCCTTTTCTCACCTCATCCACGGCTTCCTGTTCTACGGTGCGCTCTGGCTGGTCGCGCGGCGGCTGCCGTTCGGCTGGCGGCTGAGCATCGCCACGCTGGTCGAGGCCGCCTGGGAGATCGTGGAGAATTCGAACGCGATCATCGAGCGCTACCGCACGGTGACCATCAGCCTCGACTATTACGGCGATAGCGTCGTCAATTCGGTGGCCGACATCGCGGTGATGGTCGTGGGCTTCGTGCTCGCCCGGATCCTGCCGGTCTGGGCGACGGTGGTGCTGATCCTGGCTTTCGAGGCGCTGACGATCTGGCTGATCCGCGACGGGCTCGCGCTCAACATCCTGATGCTGCTCTATCCGCTGGACGCCGTGCGCGACTGGCAGGCGGCGGGCTAGGCGCCCGGCCGGTGCGCCGGTGGGGGTGTGGGAGCCTCCGGCGGGGATATTTGGGGCAAGATGAAGCCGGGGGCGGCGCGCTCAATAGGTCGCGCGGCCGCCAGAGAGGTCGAACACCGCGCCGGTGGTGAAGGAGTTTTCCGCCGTGCAGAGCCAGGTGATCATGCTCGCGGCCTCCTCGACCTCGAGAAAGCGCGCGCGCGGGATCTTGCCCAGCATGTAATCGATGAATTCGGGCGTGAGCTGGTCGAGGATCGCGGTCCTGGCGGTGGCGGGTGTCACGCAATTGACCGCGATGTTCTGGCCCGCGTGTTCCTTGCCCAGCGATTTGGTGAGCGCGATGACACCGCCTTTGGAGGCCGAATAGGCGCCTGCCATCGGGTTGCCTTCCTTGCCCGCGATCGAGGCGATGTTGACGATGCGACCATAGCCCGCCGCCACCATCTGCGGCAGCACCGCGCGGCAGGTGTTGAAGATGCCGGTGAGGTTGATGTCGATCACCTGCGCCCAGGCGGCGGGGTCATAGTCCATCACTTTCGCATTGGGCCCGCCGATACCGGCGCTGGCGACCAGAATGTCGATCGGGCCATGGGTCGCACGCACCTCTTCGGCCAGCGCCATCAGGCCGGGGCCGTCGGTCACGTCGATGCCATAGCCCGCGGCACCGCCACCCAGAGCCGCCGCTGAGGCGCGCGCCATGGCGCCGTCGCGGTCCCACAGCATGACCCGCGCGCCCGAGGCCTGCATCCGTCGCGCCACGGCAAGGCCGATCCCCTGCGCGCCGCCGGTGATGACCGCGATGCGGCCGTCGAGGTCATAGTGGTTCATGGCGTCCTCTCCTGCCTGTGTCTGCGGCAGGATGGGACAGGCGGTCGGCCATGGCAAGCGGCACGTCCGGGGGGGGCTTGCGCTTGGCCCGGTCTCTTGGCAACGTCATTCGCAACTCATTGCAAGGAGGCAGAATTCAATGTGGGATTTCAGTATTGCGACCGGCTTTTCCCTGATGCGGCGAACAGCGCCCTATGTGCTGTTCCGGATGGTTGTCTATTTCGGGATCGCGGTCGCCTATGTCCTTGTCTCCGGCACCGGGGCCGGCATCGGCTATGGCATCGGCGGCTTTGGCGATGAGGATTTTCGCATCTCCTCGACCATGTGGGGCGGGATCATCGGCTTTGGCGCGACGGCGGGTGTGATCTATCTGCTGCGCGAATACCTGCTTTATGTGGTCAAGGCCGGGCATATCGCGGTGATGGTCGAGCTTCTGGATGGCCGCGCCCTGCCTGACGGGCAAGGCCAGATCGCCTATGGCCGCAGAATCGTGACCGAGCGGTTCAAGGAGGCCTCGGTGCTGTTCGGCGTCGATCAGCTCGTCAAGGGCGTGATCAACGCGATCACCGGGCTGGTGCAGGGGATCCTCGGCCTGCTGCCGATCCCGGGGCTGGACAAGATCATGGGCATCCTGCGCGCCTATCTGAAACTGGCGGTGGGGCTGATCGACGAGGTGATCCTCGCGCATGGCATCCGCCACCGGGCCGAGAACCCCTGGGCCTCGGCCAAGGAGGCGCTGGTGCTCTATGGGCAGAACGCAGGCCCGATGCTGCGCAACGCGGCCTGGCTCACGGCGATCACCTATGGGCTGTCCTTTCTCGTGTTCCTCGTGATGCTGGCGCCGGCGGCGGCTGTGGTCTATCTGATCCCGGGTGCCTGGTCGGCGGGCGGCGTGGTCTTTGCGCTGCTCTTTGCCTGGGCGGTGAAGGCCGCGCTGATCGAGCCTTTTGCCATCGCCTGCCTGTTGCAGGCGTTCTTCAAGGTCACCGACGGCCAGACCCCCAACCCGGAGTGGGAGCGCAAGATCGACGGCGTCTCGGGCAAGTTCAGGACGCTGGGCGAGAAGGCCGTCACCTGGGCCGGCGGCGGGCGCGCGGCGCGGCCGCTCTAGTCGCCGCAGCCGCCCGGCGTGGGGGTGATCACCGTCACCGCCTCGCCCGCCGCAAGCCGCGTCTGCGCGCAGGCGGGCAGCACCTCGATGGCGCCCGACAGCCTGCGCAACTCGGTCCGCCCGACCTGCCCGTCGCCGCCGCCGGCAAGGCCGCGCGGCGGGTGGGCGCGGTGCGAGGAGAGGATGGCGAGGTCCATCTCCTCCAGAAAGCGGATCGTGCGGCGGGTGCCATCGCCGCCGTGAAACGCGCCCTGCCCGCCCGACCCCGCGCGCAGCGAAAACTCCTCGAGCAGCACCGGAAAGCGCAGCTCGAGCACTTCGGGGTCGGTCAGGCGCGAATTGGTCATGTGGGTATGCACGCCGCCGGTGCCGGCAAAGCCGCGCCCGTCGTTCATCCGGCCCGCAGGCGCGCCCGAGCAGATCGTCTCGTAATACTGATGGGTGGCGTTGCCGAAGGTGAGGTTGTTCATCGTCCCCTGGGCATGGGCCATCGCCCCGAGTGCTGCAAAGAGCGCGTTGGTCACATGCTGCGAGGTTTCCACATTGCCCGCCACCACCGCGCGCGGATAGGCGGGGCGCAGCATGCAGCCTTCGGGGATGATGATGCGCACCGGGCGCAGGCAGCCCGCGTTCATCGGGATCTGCGCCTCGACCATCACGCGGAACACATAGAGCACCGCCGCCCGCGTCACCGGCTCTGGCGCGTTGAAATTGTTGTCGGTGGCGGGCGAGGTGCCGGTGAAATCGACCGTCACCTGTCGCGCGGCGCGGTCCACATGCAGGCGCACGCGGATCACCTGCCCGGTGTCGGTGGGATATTCTGCCGCGCAATCGGTGAGCCTGTCGATCAGCCGCGCGACCTCTTCGGCCGCGTTGTCCTGCACATGGCGCATATAGGCCTGCACCGTGGACAGGCCAAAGTCGGCGACCATCCGGCGCAGTTCTGCCGCGCCGCGCATGTTGGCCGCGACCTGCGCCTTGAGGTCGGCGATGTTCTGACCCGGGTTGCGCACCGGCCAGCGGTGGCCCAGCAGCACCGCGCGCAGCGCATCCTCGCGGAACAGGCCGTCTGCGACGAGGTGGAGGTTGTCGATCAGCACGCCTTCTTCCTCGACGCTTGTCGCCAGCGGCGTCATCGACCCCGGCGCCGTGCCGCCGACATCGGCGTGATGCCCGCGCGAGGCGACCCAGAACAGCACCGCGCAGCCCGCGTCGTCAAACACCGGCGTGACCACGGTGATGTCGGGCAGATGCGTGCCGCCGTTATAGGGCGCGTTGAGCGCAAAGCTGTCGCCCGGCCGCGCGCCGGGGTTCAGCCGGATGATCGTCTCGACCGAGCGGTCCATGGAGCCCAGATGCACCGGCATATGCGGCGCATTGGCGACGAGCGCGCCTGTGGCGTCAAAGACGGCGCAGGAAAAGTCGAGCCTTTCCTTGATGTTGACCGAATGCGCTGTCATCTGCAGCGCGACGCCCATCTGTTCGGCGATATTCATGAAGAGGTTGTTGAACACTTCGAGCAGCACCGGGTCCGCCTGTGCCGACCCCGCCACCTGCGCGCGCTGCATCGGCACCACGCGCCGCAGCAGGATGTCGTCGCGCGGCGTCAGGTCCGCCTGCCAGCCGGGCTCGACCACGATGGTCTGGTTGGCCTCGACGATCAGCGCAGGGCCGCTGACGCGCGCGCCGGGGGCAAGCGTGGCGCGCAGGAACACACCCGCATCATGCCACGCCCCGCCTGACCAGACCGGCACCCGGCGCGTCGCAGCGACCTGCTTGACCGGCGCCTCGGGCAGCGTCGGCGCCGCCTCAACCACCGCGTCCTCCACCCCCTCGACCTCGACCGCCTCGATCACCACCGCGCGGCCCGCGCTGACAAAGCCGAACTGCGCCAGATGCGCCGCCTCGAATGCCGCGCGCGCCGCGCCCATGTCGCCAGCGAACGCCACCGGCAGCGTGGTGTCGGTGCCGTCATAGCGCAGATGCAGCCGCACCTCGCTCGCGGTGCGCACCACCCCCTGCCCGACCAGATCGGCCCGCACCGCCGCCTCGAGCGCGCCGATCAGCGCGTCGAGCGCCGGGCGCGACCCCTCCTCCAGATCGCGCAAGAGCGCCTGCTGCCGGCTCGCCCCCACCTGCGCCCGCCCGATGCCATAGGCCGACAGCAGGCCCGACAGCGGATGGACCAGCACCGCCTGCATCCCCAGCGCATCGGCGACAAGGCAGGCATGCTGCCCCCCCGCGCCGCCGAAACAGTTGAGCAGATAGCGCGTCACGTCATGCCCGCGCTGGACCGAGATCTTCTTGATCGCATTGGCCATGTTCTCGACCGCGATGCGGATGAACCCCTCGGCCACGGCCTCAGCCCCCTTTCCCTCCCGCGCGGCGATGGCGGCAAAGCCCGCCGCCACCACATCACGGTCAAGCGGCTGGTCTTGCGAGGGACCAAAGATCGCGGGAAACAGATCGGGGCGCAGCTTGCCCAGCATGACATTGGCATCGGTGACAGTCAGCGGCCCGCCGCGCCGGTAGCAGGCCGGGCCGGGCGCCGCCCCCGCGCTGTCGGGCCCCACGCGGAACCGCCCGGCCTCGGCATGAAGCACCGACCCGCCGCCCGCCGCGACCGTGTGGATGCGCATCATCGGCGCCCGGATGCGCACCCCCGCGACCTCGGTGTCAAAGGCACGCTCATAGCCGCCCGCGCCATGCGCCACATCGGTCGAGGTGCCGCCCATGTCAAAGCCGATCACCCGGTCGAACCCGGCTGCGCGCGCCGTGCCGATCATGCCCACGACGCCCCCCGCCGGCCCCGACAGGATCGCATCCTTGCCCTGAAAGGCCGCCGCCGCCGTCAGCCCGCCCGAGGACATCATGAATTGCAAGGTCGGCCCCGGCTCCCCCGCCGGCGTCGCGCCCAGTGCCTCCGCCACCCGCGCCACATAGCGGCGCAGCACCGGCGAGAGATAGGCATCGACCACCGTCGTGTCGCCCCGCCCGACAAGCTTGATCAGCGGCGACACCTCATGGCTCACCGACACCTGCGCAAAGCCCATGGCGCGCACCAGCGCCGCCAGTGCCACCTCATGCGCGGGGTTGCGCCAGGCATGCATCAGCACGATCGCCACCGCACCGATCCCCCGCGCGCGCAGCGCCTCCAGCGCCGGGCGCAGCCGCTCTGGCGCAATCGGCACCTCCACGCGGCCATCCGCGCGCAGCCGCTCCTCCACCTCGATCACGTCGCTGTAGAGCTGTTCGGGCAGCACGATCTCTTTGGCGAAAATGTCGGGCCGCGCCTGATAGGCCAGCCGCAGCGCATCGCGAAACCCTGCCGTGATGAGCAGCGCCGTCGCATCCCCCTTGCGCTCCAAAAGCGCATTGGTGGCGACCGTCGTGCCCATCCGCACCGTGCCGATGCGCCCTGGCGCGACGCCAGCACCGGGCGCCACACCCAAAAGCCGCCTGATCCCCTCGACCGCCGCATCCTCATATTGGCCGGGGTTCTCGGACAAGAGCTTGAGCGGATGAAGCCCGCCCGCAGGGTCGCGCCCGATCACATCGGTAAAGGTGCCGCCCCGGTCGATCCAGAAATCCCACGCGCTCATGGCGCTTGGGTGCGACACCGCGCCCGCCGCGTCAACCCCGCGCAAGCAGCGCGTCGATCTCGGCGCGCGCGGGCATCGAGGGCGCCGTGCCCGGCCGCGTCACCGAGATCCCCGCCGTCGCGGCACCAAACCGCAAGGCGGCAATCGGGTCCATCCCCTCGGCCAGCGCCACGGCAAAACCACCGTTGAACGCATCGCCCGCGCCCGTCGTCTCGACCACCGGCCCGGCGCTGATCGCGGGGACATGCACGGTCTGCGCGCCGTCATGATAAAGCGCGCCCTTCTCGCCCAGCGTGATGACCACCGCCCCCGCCCCCATCGCGCGCAGCGCCCGCGCCGCCGCCTCGGCCTCGGCCACGCTCGTCACCGGCAGACCGGTGAGCGCCTCGGCCTCGCTCTCATTGGGCGTCACGATATCGCAAAGCGCCAGCATCCCGTCCGGCAGCGCCGCTGCCGGCGCCGGGTTCAGGATCGTGCGCGCGCCCCCCGCCCGGGCCAGTTGCAAGCCCCGCAGCGCGGCGCCCATCGGCTGTTCGAGCTGCGTCACGAACACCGCCGCACCACCGATCAGATCGGCCTGCGCCTCGACATCCGCCTCCGAAATCATGCGCGCGACACCGGGGCAGATGATGATCGCATTATTCCCCGTCGCCGCCTCGACAAAGATATAGGCCGCGCCGGTATAGCTGTCGTCATGCTGCGTCACCACCGGCCGCACGCCCGCCTTGGCCCAGGTCGCCAGCGCCATCTCGGCAAAAGGGTCGCGCCCAAGCCGGCTGATGAAGGACACCGCGCCCCCCGCCGCACCGCGCGCCCCCCCGCTTGCCCCCCCGCTTGCCCCCCCGCTTGCCATGGCCGCCGCCACCGCCTGATTGGACCCCTTGCCGCCCGGTCCCAGCGCAAAGCTCTCGCCCATGATCGTCTCGCCCATGCGCGGCGGGCGCGCCGCCCGGTAGGCGGTGTCGGCCACGAACACCCCGAGAATCACGATCCCTTGCCTGCCCATATCCATCCCCGCGCTCCGCCCCCGGCTTCTTTGTGCCCAAAATACTCCCGCCGGAGGCTCCCCGGCAGGCCGCCCCGCGCCGGCCTCAGGGCGCAATGACCCCCTTGCGCAGGATGAAGCAGCCGTAGAACCGTCGCTCGCCGGTCTGGATCACGCCATAGGCCTGCCGCGCCCGGTCGTAGAAATCGAACCGCTCGATCCCCACCATCGGCCGCGACCGGCCCTCGGCCGCGTCGATCACCGCCTGCACCTCGGCCTGCACCGGCGGGATCTCGCCCGGCGCGCCCACGACTTCCATCCGCCCGGCGAAATCCTCGACAAAGGTGTCCAGCGGCAACACCGACAGGATCGCCTCCAGCGCCTGCGCGGCGGTGAGGTTGTCCATCCGCATCAGATCGCCCAGCACCGTCTCGCGCGCCACGCTGTCGGCGGGAAAGTTGGTGTCCGAAATCACCAGCGTATCGCCATGCCCCATCGCGCGCAGCGCATAGAGCACATCGGCGTTGAGCCTGTTGTCGATTCCCTTGAGCATCCGCCCCTCCCTATCCGATCCTGTCGCCGCTCGCGGCGTCGAACACATGCACCTTGCCCGCCTGCGGCGCGAGGTGGATCACGTCGCCGGGGTGAAAGGCGTGGCGCTCGCGGAACACCGCGACCAGGTCGCGCCCGGAGATGCGCAGCACCACATGGGTCTCCGACCCGGTGGGCTCGACCACCGCGACCGTGGCTGCAATCCCGTCCTCGGCCAGCGCGAGGTCCTCGGGGCGGATGCCGTAGATCACCTTGCGCCCGGCCTCGAGTCCCGGCCCGTCCGGCACGGGCAGCAGGTTCTCGCCCGCCCGCACCGCCACACCCGCACCATCCCGCTCCACCACGCCGTCGAGCAGGTTCATCGCCGGACTGCCGATGAACCCCGCGACAAAGGCATTGGCGGGGCGGTCATAAAGCTCGAGCGGCGCGCCGATCTGGGCGATATGGCCGTCGCGCATCACCACGATGCGGTCGGCCATGGTCATCGCCTCGATCTGGTCATGGGTGACATAGACCGTGGTCGTGGCCAGCCGCTGGTGCAGTTCGCGGATCTCGGCGCGCATCTGCACGCGCAGCTTGGCATCGAGGTTCGACAGCGGCTCGTCAAAGAGGAACACCTGCGGATTGCGCACGATGGCGCGCCCCATGGCGACGCGCTGGCGCTGGCCGCCCGACAACTCGCGCGGATAGCGCGCCAGATAGGGCTTCAGCCCCAGGATATCGGCCGCCCGCGCCACGCGGCTGTCGATCTCGGCCTTGTCCATCCGCGCCATCTTGAGCGCGAAACCCATGTTCGCCGCTACCGTCTTGTGCGGATAAAGCGCGTAGTTCTGGAACACCATCGCGATGTCGCGGTCCGATGGCGGCAGGTTGTTGACCACGCGCGGCCCGATGCTGATCGTGCCCGCGCTCACGCCCTCGAGCCCCGCGATCATCCGCAGCAAGGTGGATTTGCCGCATCCCGACGGGCCGACAAGCACGACGAACTGCCCGTCCGCAATATCGACATTCACCCCATGCAGCACCTCGAGCGCACCATAGGCCTTGCGCAAGTCGCGGATCGTCACCTCGGCCATGTGCCCCCCAAAGCAATCCTGTTGGCAAAGTCGTAGCGCAGGCAAAATCCCCTGTCCATGACCTGAACATACTAACATGTTAGAGGATTGACAGGTCGCGATGCGACTGAGACAGTTTGTCCGTCGGGAGGAGGAAGCCCGGCCCGGTTTTGGCAACGCGCGATTCCGTTTCTAGACCCCGACCATCTACGGGGACGTCCTGCCGCCTGTTGCCGGTCAAGGCCCCTGCCGGGGCTGTCACACGTTGGGAGGACCATCATGAAAGTCGATCTTTACGAAATCGCCGCGCGCCGCGCGATGTCGCGCCGCCAGATGCTGCAGGGCGCGGCCAGCGTCGGCGGTCTGGCCGCGCTGGGCGGCCTGGGTGGCCTGACCCCCACCGCCGCCCTCGCTGAGGCCCATGGCGACCTGCGCGCCGCGATCCTTCAGATCCCCGGTGTGGGCATGGGCAGCCCGACCGATGCCGACTGGCAGAAGGTGGGCGAGATGTGCCTGGGCGCCACCAAGGCCAGCGTGGCCGAGGGCGAGTTTGCCGGGGTCGAGCTGACCTTCATGGGGCTCAACAACCAGAACCTGCACAACTTCCTGTTCCGCGGCTTTCTCAAGCCGTGGGAGGCCTATACCGGCGCCAAGATCAACTGGATCGACCTCGCCCAGGCCGATTACAACGCCCGCCTGCAACAGTCGATCGCGACCGGCACGGTCGATTTCGACATCATCGAGATGGGCGCGCCGTTCGAGGGTGACACCGCCGGGCGCGGCCTGCTCGACGAGATGCCGGACTGGGTCAAGACCCAGATCGAGGCCGACGACCTCGTGGGCTACCTGCAACCGCCGGTCGGCACCTGGGATGGCAAGAGCTACCGCATCACCATCGACGGCGACTGCCACACCTTTGCCTATCGCAAGGACTATTTCGGTGAGGGCGGCATCGGCGGCGCCACGGTCCCCTCGACCTGGCAAGAGGTCAATGCGGTGTCCAAGGCGCTGGTGGGCCAGACCGACCCGCTCACCGGGCTGGCCGCGCATGGCTATCTCGACCCGCTCAAGGGCTGGGGCGGCTTTGGCATGTATTTCATCTCGAACCGCGCGGCCGCCTATGCCAAGCACCCGGACAGCCCCGCCTGGCTGTTCGAACCCGACACGATGAAGCCGATGGTGAACAACCCCGGCTGGGTGCAGGCGATCCAGGACGTGATGGACCTGATCGCGACGCCGGGCGCCTATCCGGCCGACCAGATCAATGCCGACCCCGGCACCACGGCCTTCAGCCAGTTCCTCGCCGGGACCGGGTCCATGCTGATGTGGTGGGGCGATGTGGGCTCTTCCGCGCGCACCTCGGATGGCTCTGTGGTGGGCGATGTGGTGGGCTTTGGCACCAACCCGGCGTCCGAGCGCGTCTACAACCACGCAGCCGGTGCCTGGGAAGAGACCCGAAACGAAGCGCCGCAGATGGCCTATATCGGCTGGGGCATCTACGTCACCGCGCGCGTGTCGGGCGATGAGAAAAAGCGCAAGGCGGCCTGGTCGGCAGCAGCCCATCTGGGCGGCAAGGACCTGTCGCTGTGGACGTCGGCCTATCCCTCGGGCTTCCAGCCTTACCGCAACTCGCACTTCCAGTACGAGGAATGGGAAGCCGCGGGCTACGACCGCGCCTTTGTCGAGGATTACCTCGGGTCGAACGCGGACAGCTACAACCACCCCAATGCCGCGATCGAACCCCGCATTCCCGGCATCTTCCAGTATTACTCGGTCGCCGAGGACGAACTGTCCAAGGGCTTTGCCGGGCAATACGGATCGGCACAGGAAACCGCGGATGCCATCGCCGCCGCCTGGGAGGCGATCACCGACCAGATCGGCCGCGACAGCCAGATCGCGCTCTACAAGGCGTCGCTGGGCATGTGACGACATCCGGACGCAGCTTTGAGAGGGGCGCCGCGGCCTGCGGCGCCCCTTTTCCTTTTCCCGTCCGGGATTGACTTCGGTCAAGGCGCGGCCCCGCGCAATCGGCCATCCTCACGCGGAAACGGAGGATCAGATGCACAACACAGCCGCCCGCAAGGCCCAGCTCCTATCACGCCGCGCCGAGCTTCTCGTCCGGCTCGAAGATGTCGAAGAAGGGCTCGAGGGCCAGGGCACCAGCGACTGGGAAGACCTCGCCGCAGAGCGCGAGGACGACGAGGTGTTCGAACATCTCGGCCAGTCCGCCGCTGTCGAACTCTCCAGAATCGATGCGGCGCTGGGGCGCATCGCGGCCGGCGAATACGGCTATTGCGTGAAATGCGGCGCGCTCATCAGCGAAGAGCGGCTCGACCTGCTGCCCTACACGCCGTTTTGCCGCGCCTGCGCGCCCTGAGGCGCAACTCGCCCCTTCCCACGGCGAAACCGCCCCGCTAACATGTTAGAATGACAGCGCAAGGCGACCTTCTTCATATCGTGACCAACGACAACATCCCGCCCCGGCGCAAGCTGTTCGGGCGGGTGCTGATCTGGGGCGCGGCGGGCGTGCTGGGGCTGGTGGCGCTGGCGCAGACGCTGCACCAGACCGGGCAGATCGACCTCGGCTTTGCCAATTGGCGGCCGACGCTCTATGCCTATGTGCTGTGGGCCGTGGCGCTGTGCTGGGGGCAGGTGCTGATCCGGGGCGAACAGGGCAAACGGGTGCTGTTCGTGCTGCCGGCGGTGCTGTTCGTGGTGTCGCTGGTGGTGTTTCCGCTGATCTTTGGCCTCGTCATCGCCTTCAGCGACTGGAACCTGTCGAGCCCCACCGGGCGCAAGTTCAACGGGCTCGACAATATCCGCCAGATGTGGCGCGACCCGTTCTACTGGAACGCGCTCACCAACATGGTCTGGTATGCGCTTGCGATCCTCGTGGAATACGCCATCGCCTTTGGCCTCGCACTGATGCTCAACAGCCAGATCCGGGCGCGCAAGTTCTTCCGCGTGGCTTTTCTCATGCCGCTGATGCTTTCGCCCGTGGCCGTCTCCTGGATGATCGGCAAGTCGATGATGGAGGTCCGCTTCGGCCCCCTCGCCCGGCTTGCACGCGAACTGGGCTGGTCCGACCCGTCGTTCTTTGGCACGCCCGAGATGGCGCGCCTGATGATCATGGCGATGGATGCCTGGACCTATATCCCCTTCATGATGATCATGATCCTTGCCGGCCTTCAGGCGATCCCCAAAGAGGTGCAGGAGGCCGCCCGCGTCGATGGCGCGAACGGCTGGCGCGGCTTTTGGGAGGTGACGTTCCCGCTGATGCTGCCGGTCTCGATCACCGCGATCCTGATCCGCATCATCTTCAAGCTCAAGCTCGCCGATATCATCATCAACGTGACCTCTGGCGGGCCGGGCGGCGCGACGGACAGCGTGACCTCCTTCATCTTCCGCGAATACCGCGACCGGTCGAATGTGGGCTACGGCACGCTTCTGGCCATGGTCTATCTGGTCATCATCATCATCGTGATGACCGTGCTGATGAAACTCTCCGAACGCTGGACGCGGCCACAGGTATGACAGAGCAGGTTTTCCACGACAGCGAGGCCGACCTCTCCCACCGCGCGACGTGGTGGACCGGGCGCATCGCGATCTATGGCGCGCTGACGCTCTGGACGATCATCTGCCTGTTTCCGATCTACTGGACCATCACCACCTCGTTCAAGGCCGCGCCCGATGTGATGCAGGGCAACATGGTCCCCTGGGTGGATTTCGATCCGAAATGGCTCGGCTGGCGGTCGCTCGGCCTCTCGCCCGAGACGATCCTGACCGAGAGCACGGTGCGCGCGGAATTCATGAAGCGTTTCTTGAACTCGGTCATCACCGCGCTCTCCTCCTCGACGCTGGCCGTGGTGCTGGGCAGCCTTGCCGCCTATGGCCTGTCGCGGTTTTCCTATCGCTTCGGCTTCATGCGCAATTCGGACATCTCGTTCTTTTTCCTGTCGCAACTGATCCTGCCGCCGGTCGTGCTCGCCCTGCCGTTCCTCGTGCTCTACAAGTCGCTGGCGCTGCTCGACACCCGTATCGGGCTGATCCTGCTCTATACGCTCACCGTGCTGCCGATCGTCATCTGGATCATGCGCGACCAGTTCGCCGGCATCCCGACCGAGCTTGAGGAGGCCGCGCTGGTCGATGGCCTGTCGATCTGGGGCGCCTTTGCCACCATCGTGCTGCCCATCGCCCTGCCCGGCATGGTCGCGGCCTTCATCCTGTCGCTGGTGCTGACCTGGAACGAATATTTCTTTGCCGCACTGCTTACCTCGACCCATGCCAATACATTGCCGGTGATGGTGGCCAGCCAGACCGGATCGCAGGGGATCAGCTGGTGGAGCATGGCCGCGCTGAGCTTTGCCGCGATCCTGCCGCTGATCGTGATCGGCGTGATCCTCGAGCGCTATATCATCAAGGGCATGGCCGCCGGCGCGGTGAAATAGATGCTGCGCGGGATCGACCAGCGGCTGAGTGCCGAGATCGTCCATGTGCTGATGCTGATGGGGCATGGCGACGATCTGGTGATCTGCGACGTCAACCACCCCGCCGCCAGCATCGCGCGCGACACAACCCATGGCCGGCTGATCGACATGGCGGGCTGTGATATCCCGACCGCGGCGGCGGCGATCCTGACGCTGATGCCGCTCGACACCTTTGTGCCCGCGCCGGTCTGGCGGATGCAGGTGGTGGGGGACGCCGCCGCGCAGATGCCGGTCTTTGCCGCGATGCAGGCGGTGATCGACCGTGCCGAAGGGCGCCCGGTGATGATGGCGCCGCTCGAACGCTTTGCCTTCTACGCCGCCGCCCGCCGCGCCTTTGCGATCATCCGCACCTCGGACAGCGGGCCTTATGGCTGTTTCATCCTGCGCAAGGGTGTGATCGACCTGCCGCCGCTCTAGCGGCCCCGATCAGCCCGCACAGTCAGCCCACACAGTCAGCCCACAAAGCCGGGCCACAAAGCCGGGCCACACAGCCGGGCCGCCAGCCCGAGCACCTGGCGCAGCCGCGCGAGGCTGCGCGTGACGGCCAGCAGGTCCATCCCGCCCGGCAGAACGACCGGCAGAGCGACCGGCAGAGCGACCGGCAGAGCGACCGGCAGAGCGACCGGCAGAGCGACCGGCAGGTGCCGGTCGATGGCGTCACGGATCTGGCCAGGGCGCATCGGGTCATGGTCCATCGGCTACTCCATGTTGGTGCGGCGCGCGCGCATGCTTGCGGCGCTCTCCCCCCGCATGTCGCGCAGGCGCAGCACCATGACCTCGCACAGCAGGAACATCGCCCCCTCATAAAGCGACCCCATCGGCAGCAGCGACGCGCCGCCCGCATCGCGCGCCATCGTCTGCGCAGGGATCACCAGCATCTGCGTGGCCAGCGGCGGTGCGGCGTCCGGCTCTGCGGTGAGCAGCAGCACATCCGCCCCCGCCCCGCGCGCCACCCGCATCAGCGCGGTCACGGTCGAAAGCTCGCCCGGCCCGGCAGAACACAGCAACAGATCCCCCCGCCCGAGCGGCGGCGCCGCCATGTCGCCCTGCATCGCCACCCGCAGCCCCAGGTGATGCAGCCGCATCACCAGCCCGCGCAACTGCAACCCCTCGCGCCCGCAGCCATAGCCGACGATGGCCCCGGCGTGCGCGATCATCGCGCAGGCGGCCTCGACAGCGGCGGGATCGATGGCATCGGCCACCGCACCCAGTTCTTCAAGGGCCATCCGGTAGAGGCTCATCCCAGGTCCGCCATGATGTCGCGCGTCTGCGCATAGAGGCGACGGTAGAGCGGATAGAGCCGGTCATATTCAGCGACCTTGCCTGCGCCGATCACCTGCGCCGGCGGGTTCCAGAGCGCGATGTCGCCGCGCGCCGCCGTGCCCACCGCGAGCGCCGCAAGAAAGGCATCGCCATAGGCCGCCCCCACGGTGGTGCCGCAGACGATCTGTTCGAGCCCGGTCATGTCGGATGTCGCTTGCAGCCAGGGCGCGTTGCGCGTGCCGCCGCCGACGGCCAGCACGCGGGCCGGTGGCGCGCCGGCTTCGGCATAGGTCTCGGTGATATGCCGCGTCGCCGCCGCGATCCCTTCGAGAACGGCGCGGTACATCTCGGCTCGCCCATGGGTGAGGTTGAGGCCAAAGAACACGCCCTTGGCCGCGGGGTCATGGATCGGCGTGCGTTCGCCCGAGAAATAGGGCAGGCAGATCAGCCCGCGCGCGCCGGGCGGCACCGCCTCGGCCTCGGCGGTGAGTTGCGCAAAGGCCGCATCGCGCGGCAGGCCCGGCGCCACCACCTCGCGGAACCATTGGGTGAGCGTGCCCGAGGTCGCCAGCCCCGCCATCGCCGCATATTCGCCGGCAAAGAGCCAGGGCGCGTGCCAGAGGCGGGTGTCGGAAAGTCGCGCCGCCGTCTGCTGGATCACGAATACGGTCGAGCCATACATCAGCATCATGTCGCCGGGCGCGCGCACACCCACCGACACCGCCTCGGCGGCCGCGTCGATGGTGCCGCAGGTGACGGGCGTGCCGGGGACGAGCCCGGTCTCGGCCGCCGCCTGCGCCGTCACCTGCCCCGCGATCTCGCCCGACCACATCAGGCGCGGCAGCAGCGCCTCGTCGCAGATGTCGCCCATGTCGCAGCGCCAGCATTGCGCCGCGATGTCATAGAGCGGCGCGAAATTGGACGCGGTGTAATGGTCCATCACCCAGTCGCCGGTCAGGCGATAGGTCATATAGGTCGTGGCGCTGACGATCTTTGCCGTGCGCGCCCAGATCTCGGGGTGGTTGCGCTTGAGCCACAGGATCTTGGGCCCCACGGCCTGCGAGGTCAGCGCATTGCCGCCGCGTGCGATGATCGCCGCCGCGCCCAGCGTGGCGTCGAGCCAGTCGATCTCGGCCTGCGCGCGGGTGTCCACGCCGTAGAGCACGCCGTTCATCAGGGGCCGCCCGGCCCTGTCCACCGGCAACATGCAGGGCCCGATGGCCGAACAGGCCACTGCGCGGATCGCCTGCGGGTCAATCCCGCTCTGCGCCAGCAGGGCGCGGGTGACATGGACGAAATCGCCCCACCAGTCCTCCTCCGCGCGATGTTCGGCCCAGCCCGGGCGAGGCACGATCATCTCATGCGCGCGGCGCGCCTGCGCGATGATGGCGCCGTCCTCGGCCACCAGCACGCCCTTGGTCTCGAAGGTGCCGACATCGACGCCCAGCGTATAGCCCATCTACCCCTCCCGCGTCAGGCGCAGCGCCGGCGTCACCCGGTCCAGCGCGGCGACCAGCAGTGTGGCGAGCCCGGCAAGGTCGGCCACATCGCAGCACTCCAGCGCCGAATGCGAATGCCGCATCGGAAAGCCCACGTCGATGCAGGCCACGCCCGCACCCACTGTCTGCACATAGCTCAGGTCGGTGAGCACCCCGATCTGCGCCGCGCGTTGCAGCGCCATCCCCGCCGCCGCCGCGGCCGTTTCGAACAGCCGCACCAGCGCGGGATGCGCGATGACGCCGTTAAGCGTGCCGCGCCCGTGGAAATTGTACAGGCTGATCCCCGGCCCGCCGCCCAGCGCCATCTCGCCCCTCTCGGCCATGTCGGGCGTGTCGCAGGCCAGCATCAGGTCGATCTGGATCGCGATATCCGGGCGCAGCACCTGCGCCGCCACCACCGCGCCGCGCAGGTTGAATTCCTCCTGCACCGACCAGACCAGATGCACCGTCGGCCCGCCCTGCCGCACGGCCAGAGCGCGCGCGACCTCGATCTGCACCGCGCAACCCGCACGGTCGTCAACCGCCGTGCCCGCCACGCGGTCGCCCGCGAGCGCCATGACCTGCGGGCGATAGACCACCGGCGTGCCGATCCGGATGCCGGCCGCCTCGACCGCCGCCTTTGACCCATGGCCGGTGTCGATGCGGATATCGGGTGTCGCAAGGACGGTGTATTTCTCATCCGCGCCCGTGGCGTGATGCGCCTTGTTCATGATCAGGCCGGGCACATCGCCCTGATCGGTGCACAGCCACACCGCCTGCGCCGCCATCGCGCGTTCCGACAGGCCGCCCATGCGTTCGACCCGGATCAGCCCGTCCGCCTCGACCTTGCGCACAAAGAAGCCGAGCTGGTCCATATGGGTGAACAGCATGACTGCCGGCGCGTCCGGGTCGCCGGGAAATGTGGCGATGAGGTTGCCCAGCCGGTCGGTCTGCGTCGTCACACCTTCGGGCAGCCGCGCGCGGATCGCGCTTGCGACGCGCTCTTCATGCCCCGACAGGCCGGGAACCAGCATCAGGTCGCACAGGTCCGCCCGGATCCGCGCCTTTGTGCCCGCCGTCATGATCCGCCCCGCACCCGGCGCACGCGGTCCATGAAATCGGCCGCGCGGGCGGGATCGACCGCGTTCCAGGTATGCCCATCGACCTTGAGCGCAGAGCCCACGACGCAGCCATCCGCCACGCGCAGCACCTCGGCCACGGTGTCATGCTTGACGCCGGTGTTGGCCAGCACCGGCACATCGGGCAGCACGCGCTTGACCCCCTCGAGATCCTCCATCCGCGCGGCCTCACCGGTGATCTGGCCCGAGACCAGCACCGCATCGGGGATCGAGGAAAACACGGCCGACCGCGCGCGGTCGGGCAGCGGCCGGCGGTCGAGGCTGTCGGCGAACTCGGCACTGACGTTGTAGAGCATCGCCAGGTCGGCGCGGCCCAGACGACCCCGGTAGCGCATCGCGGCGCCGGCATCGGGCGTCCAGGGGCCCATGTCGCTGGCATAGGTGCCGGTGAATATCTCGCGCACGAAATCCGCACCTGTCGCGGCAGCGAGCGCCACCGTCGCCATCGGGTCCCACAGCACGTTGACGCCAAAGGGCAGCGTGATCTCGCCGCGCAACTGCCCGATGATATGCGCCATCGTCGCGGTCGAGGCGGCATCGACACGGAATTCGTAGGGCCGGTCATTCTCGTTGCCGAACATCACCGCATCGACACCTGCCGCCTGCAAGGCGCGCAGATCGGCCCGCGCGGCGGCAAGCAGCCCTGCGATGCCGGCCTGCGCATCGTAAAGCGGGGCACCGGGCAGCGCGCCCAGATGCACCATCGCGATCACCGGCTTGCCCGGCCCGAATACCCGCCTGAAATTCGACATCCCGCCCCCCTTTTCACGGGCCACAGGGGATGCGGCGCGCGATGAATCATACTAGCATGTTAGCGGTCAGAACAAAGGACATGCAAATGAAGACGCGACATTGGGACAGGCTGGGCAACGGCGGGCTGACATTTACCGAGCTTGGCATGGGCACAGCCCCTCTGGGCAACCTCTACCGCGCGATCAGCGATGATGACGCCCATGCCGTCCTGACCCGCGCCTGGGACGCAGGCGTGCGCCATTACGACACGGCACCACTTTATGGTCTCGGCCTGTCCGAGACGCGGCTCAACCGGTTTCTGCGGGGCAAGCCGCGCGACACCTATGTGCTGTCGTCCAAGATCGGCCGGCTGCTCGAGGTCTGCCCGTCCGAGGCGCGCGACGGGATCGGCAAATGGTTCGAGGTGCCCAGCCGGCGCGAGCGCTATGACTATACCTATGACGGGGTGATGCGGTCGGTCGAATTCTCGCTGGAACGGATGGGCGTGGACCGGATCGACATCCTTTATGCGCATGACCTCGACCTGTTCAACCAGGGCACGCAGGCCCGGCTCGACGACAAGATTTCGGAACTGATGGCGGGCGGCTACCGCGCGCTGATGCGGATGCGCGATGAAGGCGTGATCCGGGCATTCGGCGCCGGGGTGAACCAGTGGCAGCCCTGCCAGACGCTTGCGGAAATGGGCGATTTCGACCTCTTCCTGCTCGCCGGGCGCTATACGCTGCTGGAGCAGGAGGCGCTCGACAGTTTCCTGCCGCTGGCGCAGGCACGCGGCATCGGGATCGTGATCGGCGGGCCCTACAATTCGGGCATTCTGGCAACCGGGGCGCGGCCCGGCGCGTTCTACAATTACGACCCCGCGCCGCAGCATATCCTCGACCGCGTGGCGCGGATCGAGGCCATTTGCACCGCGCATGGCGTGCGGCTGGTCGATGCGGCGTTCCGGTTTCCGCTCTGCCATCCGGCGGTGGTCTCGGTCATCCCCGGCGGGCAGGGCCTGGGCGAGATGGACAGCAATATCGCCGCGAGCCGTGCGGCCGTGCCGCCCGCGTTCTGGGCCGACCTGCGCGCCGCAGGACTCCTGCACGCCGACGCGCCGGTCAGCGCCACCTGACGCGCGACAGGGTCAGCGCGTCAGGCCGCACCATAGAGCTCTTGCGCGATGATCCGCAGGCTCGCCGCCGCGTCCTGCCGGGCAATGGCTTCGGCCAGGCCGGCATGGTCCACAAGCGCGGCCGCGACGGCGCGCAGCCGCTCGGCCATGATGATATTCGTGGCCGCTTCGGCGCAGGGGTCCAGACCGCCATGGTCGGGGAAGGTGTCAAAATAGATCACCCCGTCATAGCCCATCCGTGCCAGTTCGACGAACAGCTCGACCGTCTGCACCGGATGCACCGCGCCCACCATCAGCCCGTCGTCACGCTTGCCATAGCCATCGTTGAGGTGCACGCCCATCAGCCGGCTGTGACGCGCCACCAGCCGCGCGGTCTGCGCCGGGATCTCGTCGGCAAAGAGCACATGGCAAAAGTCGAGCGTCACCCCCAGATTGGCCCGCCTCGCCTCGCGGATCGCGAGCAGCGTCGCCCCCACATCAGGCAGCAGGGCATAGGCACGCGGCTCGTTCGGCTTGTATTCGATGGCGACGGGGATGGCGGGGTTGTGGTCGGCCACCTCTTGCAGGGCGGCGATGGTGTCATCCCACATCCGCCCGTAATCGCCCTGAAAGCTGTAATCGACCCCGTCCTGCCCCAGCCAGAGCGTCATCACCCCGCCGCCCATCTCGGCCAGCGCGTCAAGCCCGCGCCGGGTGATGTCGATGGCGGCACGGCGGACGGTCGGATCGGGGTTGGTAAAGGCGCCGAGCCGGAAGCCGGGATCGGTGTAATAGCGCATCGCCAGCCCGTTCAGCGCCATGCCTTGCGCGGCGAGCAGGCGCGAGAGCGCGGCCGGGCTGTGGGCCTCGAAATGGTCGGGATAGTTCAGGTCGGCGGCATCCAGCCCCGCCACCTGCCCGGCCCGCGCGATCATCTCTGCGACGGTCGGCTTGCCGGGCAGGCCGATCTTGAAGGCGTTGAGCCGCGCGGCATAGCGCGGACGGTTTGGCAGGTCGGGCATGTGGTGACTTTCAGGCTAGGGCAAACAGTTCGGGCCGGGCGGCCGCGAGCGGTTCGAGGAAGGTGACAAGCTGGCGCAGGTGGTCGCGCGTGGTCAGACGCGCCAGCGCCGGGTCATGCGCGGCGAGCGCGTCGATGATCGCCCCATGCTCGACCAGCGTCGCCTGCGCCCGCCCGGGGGCCGGCAGCAGCAACTGACGCGCGCGGTTCACATGCACCCAGGAGGTCTGCGCCAGCGTGGCGAGCCGGCGAAACCCGGTCGCGCCCAGCATCAGCGCATGAAAGGCCTCGTCCGCCTGATGGAACCCCGCGAGGTCGCCGTCGGCCAGCAGCACCTCCTGCAAACGCAGGTTGCGGCGCAGCAACATGATCTCGCTGTCGCTGATCGCCTCGGCCAGCCGCTCGACCGCGGCCAGTTCGAGCGCCTCGCGCAGGAACGCCCCTTCGCGGATCTCGGCCATCGAAAATCGCGCGACAAAGGTCCCCGCCTGCGGCACGACCTCGACCAGCCCTTCGGCAGAAAGCCGCGCCACCGCCTCGGCCACGGGCGAGCGCGACACGCCAAGCTGCGCGCAGATCTCGGCCTTGCGCAGGATCTCGCCCGGTTGATACCGGATGTCGAGGATCGCTTCCTTGAGGGATTGGTAGGCGCGCCCCGCCAGAGAGCCCGTGAAGGCATCGAGCGGGCGAAGCACGGGGCCGGGCGGCGTGGAAAGAGGAGATGGGACTTGCAGCGGATCGAACTCCCCCTGTAGCATACTAACATGTTAGCGGCGCCTGACCCTCTGTCAAGCCGCCTGCCCCACTCAAGCCACCGGATGCCCCGATGACCCGATCCGCGCAACAGGCAATCCGCCTGCACCCTGACGACAACATCCTTGTGGCGCTGGCCGACCTTGCCGCCGGCACCACCCTGCCCGGCCTCGATGTGCCCCTGCAGGACGCGGTGCCGCGCGGGCACAAGGTCGCCACGCAGGCCATCGCGCCGGGGGAAAACGTGGTGCGCTACGGCCAGATCATCGGGGTGGCCACCGCGCCCATCGCGGCGGGCGCGCATGTGCACAGCCACAACCTCGGCATGGGGGCACATACGCAGGACTACGCCTATGCCACCGACATCCGCCCCCTGCCCGCGACCTCTGGCCCGCGCCATTTCATGGGCTATCACCGGCAGGGCGGCGGCGTGGGCACGCGCAACTATCTGGGCATCCTGACCTCGGTCAACTGCTCGGGCTCGGTCGCGCGCTTCATCGCCGAGGCGGTGGAGAAGTCGGGGATGCTCGACGCCTTTCCCAATGTCGATGGCGTGGTGCCGATCGTGCATGGCACCGGCTGCGGCATGTCGGGCAAGGACGAGGGCTACGACACCCTGTTCCGCACCCTGCAAGGCTATGCGCGCAACCCCAATTTCGGCGGCATCCTGCTGGTCGGGCTGGGCTGCGAGGTGATGCAGATCCCCGACCTGATCGGCGCGGGGCGGATGCGCGCGGATGGCAATTTCCGCTACATGACGATCCAGCAGACTGGCGGCACGCGGCGCACCATCGACAAGGGGCTGGAGATGCTGCGCGAGATGGCGGCGGTCGCCAATGCTGCCACACGCCAGCCCGCCGGCCTCGAACACCTTGTGCTGGGGATGCAATGCGGCGGCTCGGACGGCTATTCCGGCATCACCGCCAACCCCGCGCTCGGCGCGGCGTCTGACCTGCTGGTGGCGCATGGCGCGACCACGATCCTGTCCGAGACGCCCGAGATCTATGGCGCCGAACACCTGCTCACCCGCCGCGCGGTCAGCGCCGAGGTCGGCGCCAAAATCGTCGAGCGCATCCGCTGGTGGGAGGATTACACCGCCCGCAATGGCGGCGAGATGGACAACAACCCCTCGCCCGGCAACAAGAAGGGCGGGCTGACCACGATCCTCGAGAAATCGCTCGGCGCCGTGGCCAAGGGCGGCAGCGCGCCGCTCACGCAGGTCTATAAGTTCGCAGAGCCGGTGACCGAACGCGGCTTTGTCTATATGGACAGCCCCGGCTATGACCCCGCCTCTGTCACCGGGCAGATCGCCTCGGGCGCGAACCTGATCGCCTTTACCACCGGGCGCGGGTCGGTGTCGGGCTACAAGCCCACGCCTTGCGTGAAGCTCGCCACCAATACCGAGATGTATGACCGCATGTCCGAGGATATGGACATCAACTGCGGCGATATCGTCACCGCAGGTGTCAGCGTCGAGGCCAAGGGGCGCGAGATCTTTGAGCTGCTGATCCGCGTCGCCTCGGGCGAGCAGACCCGCAGCGAAGAGTTGGGCTTTGGCGGGGCCGAATTCGTGCCCTGGACCATGGGCGCGGTGATGTGATCAGACGCGCCCCGCCGCTTGCGGCAGGTGCTGACGGACAAAGCTCTCGATATCGGCCGCAGGCCGCGCGCCCGAAAGCCGCGCCACCTCGCGCCCGTTGCGCCACAGGATCAGCAGCGGTATGCCCCGGATGCCCAGCCGCTGCGACACTTGCCCAAAGTCCTCGGTGTTGATCTTGGCCAGCCGCGCCTGCGCCTTGAGCGTCATCGCCGCCTTGGCAAACTCGGGCGCCATCATCCGGCAAGGCCCGCACCACGGCGCCCAATAGTCGATCAGCAGCGGCAGCGTGTCGCCGCGCGTCGCCTTGTCATGCGTGGCAAGGTCAAGCTCGGCCACCTTGCCCGTCACCAGCGGATCACCGCAAGAGCCGCATTTCGGCCCCTGCGCCAGCTTGTCCTCGGGCACGCGGTTGGCCTGCCCGCAGGTGGTGCATGTGAGTTTGAGTCCGTTTGCCATCACGCGCCTCTCGCATATATGATGATTTCTTCATATATATGGTCGCACATCCGTCGCACAAGGAGCCGCCTGATGATTGCCTTTCGCAACCTGCCGCCAGACCGGCAAGAAGCCCTGCGCGCCGGCTGGGCCGAGGAAATGGCCCGCCAGACGAACACCTGCGCGATGGACGAAAAGATCGCCCGCTTTGCCGCATGGCTCGCGCCGCAGGGCGTGAGTTTCGGGCCCCAGGACCTGCCGCAGCGCAAGCCGGCGCGCTGACCGCCGCCTCTATTCGGCCGCCTGCGCATAGCTTTCGACCGGCGGGCAGGTGCAGACAAGGTTGCGATCGCCATAGACATTGTCCACCCGCCCGACCGGCGGCCAGTATTTGTCAACGCGAAAGGCACCGGGCGGAAAGCAGCCCTGCTCGCGCGGATAGGCGCGGGTCCAGTCGGCCACCAGATCCTCGACCGTATGCGGCGCATGGCGCAGCGGGCTGTCCTCGGCCGCGATCTCGCCGCGTTCCACCGCAGCGATTTCCGCGCGGATGGCGAGCAGCGCAGTGATGAAACGGTCGATCTCGGCCTTGGTCTCGCTCTCGGTCGGCTCGACCATCAGCGTGCCCGCCACCGGCCAGGACATGGTGGGCGCGTGAAAGCCGTTGTCGATCAGGCGCTTGGCGATGTCATCCACGGTCACGCCGGCCTCGGCAAAGGGGCGGGTGTCGAGGATGCATTCATGCGCGACGCGGCCCCGGTTGCCCATGAAGAGCACCGGATAGGCCCCGCGCAGGCGCGCGGCGATGTAATTGGCATTGAGGATCGCCACCCGCGTCGCCTGGGTCAGCCCCGCGCCGCCCATCATCAGGCAATAGGCCCATGAAATCAGCAGGATCGAGGCCGACCCATAGGGCGCCGCGCTCACCGGACCCGCGTCACCGCCGGTTTCGGGATGGCCCGGCAGATGCGGCGCCAGATGCGCCTTGACCCCGATCGGCCCCATGCCGGGGCCACCGCCGCCATGCGGGATGGCGAATGTCTTGTGCAGGTTGAGGTGGGACACATCGCCGCCGATCTCGCCGGGCTTTACCAGACCCACCATCGCGTTCATGTTGGCGCCGTCGATATAGACCTGGCCGCCATGCGCATGGGTGATCGCGCAGATCTCGCGCACAGTCTCCTCGAACACGCCATGCGTGCTGGGATAGGTGATCATGCAGGCGGCGAGCCGCGCGCCCGCGGCCGCGGCCTTGTCGCGGAAATCCTCGATATCCACATCGCCATTGGGCGCGGATCTGACCACGACGACCTCCAGCCCCGCCATCTGCGCGCTGGCGGGGTTGGTGCCATGCGCCGAGGTGGGGATCAGGCAGACCCTGCGGTCATGATCGCCATTGGCGCGGTGATAGGCGTTGATGGTGAGAAGGCCGGCATATTCGCCCTGCGCGCCCGAATTGGGCTGCATCGACATCGCGTCGTAACCGGTTATTTCACATAGCTTTTCTGACAGATCGCTGATCGCCGCGTGATAGCCGGCTGCCTGATCGGCGGGGGCAAAGGGGTGCAGACTGCCAAACTCGGGCCAGGTGATCGGCATCATCTCGGCGGCGGCATTGAGCTTCATCGTGCAGGACCCCAGCGGGATCATGGCGCGGTCCAGCGCAAGGTCGCGATCCGACAGGCGGCGCATGTAGCGCATCATCTCGCTCTCGGCGCGGTTCATGTGAAAGACCGGATGCGTGAGGTAATCGGTGGTGCGCAGCATCGCTTCGGGAAAGCCCAGCGTGGCGCGGTGCGGCGGCGCGATGGTGATGCCAAAGGCGCGCAGCACGCGGGCCAGCACATCCTCGTCGCTGGTCTCGTCGAGCGTGATGCCGACGCGGTCATGGCCGATCCTGCGCAGGTTGATCCCTTCGTGCCGGGCAGCGGCGAGAATGCCGGCCTGC
Source organism: Rhodobacterales bacterium (assembly GCA_009993005.1). GTDB lineage: Bacteria > Pseudomonadota > Alphaproteobacteria > Rhodobacterales > Rhodobacteraceae > JAACUH01. The sequence goes on along the minus strand of JAACUH010000058.1, from coordinate 14,435 downwards.
CCGACGCCCACCTCGACCGTGATCGTGTCAAAGAACGCCTTGGGCGCGACCTTTGCCCCGGCCGCGCGCAGGGCGCGGGCAAGCCGGTTGGTGCGCAGATGCACCCGTTCGGCAATCGCGCGAAGCCCGGCAGGACCGTGGAACACCGCGTAGAAGGACGCCATCACCGCCAGCAGCGCCTGCGCGGTGCAGACGTTCGACGTGGCCTTTTCGCGGCGGATATGCTGCTCGCGCGTCTGAAGGGACAGCCGGTAGGCCTTGTTGCCGCGCGCGTCGATGCTGACGCCGACGATACGGCCCGGCATCGCCCGCTTGAGCGCGTCACGGCAGGCCATGAAGGCGGCATGGGGGCCGCCATAGCCCATCGGCACGCCGAACCGCTGGCTCGACCCCACGGCGATGTCGGCCCCCATCGCACCGGGTTCCTTGAGCAGCGTGAGCGCGAGCAGGTCGGTGGCGACAATGGCAAGCGCCCCGGCCGCGTGCAGCGCCGCGATCTCGGCGGTGTAGTCGCGCACATGGCCATAGGTGCCGGGATACTGGAACAGCGCCGCAAAGACGGCGGCGGGGTCGAGCGCCTCCGCCGCGCCGGTGATGACCTCGATGCCGAGCGGCGCCGCGCGGGTGCGGATCACGGCGAGGGTCTGGGGATGACAGTTCTGATCGACGAAAAAGGCGCGCGCCCTGGATTTGACGCTGCGCTGCGCCATCGTCATCGCCTCGGCCGCCGCCGTCGCCTCGTCGAGCAGCGAGGCATTGGCGACCGGCAGCCCGGTAAGGTCGGCCACCATGGTCTGGTAGTTCAGCAGCGCCTCGAGCCGACCCTGCGCGATCTCGGGCTGGTAGGGGGTATAGGCGGTGTACCACGCCGGGTTTTCCAGGATGTTGCGCTGGATCGCGGGGGGGGTGACGGTGCCATGATAGCCCTGCCCGATCAGCGAGGTCATGACCCGGTTCTGTTTCGCCACCGCGCGCATCCGGTCGAGCAGCGCATGTTCGGACAGCGGCGCCCAGGACAGCGGCACGGCCTGCCGGATCGCGGCGGGCACGGTTTCGGCGATGAGCTGGTCAAGCGAGGCCACGCCCACGGCCTGCAGCATCTCGGCCATCTCGCTGGGCGAGGGTCCGATGTGCCGGCGGTTGGCAAAGTCATAGGGATCATAGGTGCTGGGCGTAAAGGTCATGGCAACTCCTGCGGGATCGGGCGGGGCAAGACTTTTCGTACGAAAAGTCTTCGAAGAATTTTCGTACGAAAATTCTTGCGCCCGGCTCAGCCGATCAGATCCTGATATTCGTCCTCGTCCATGAAATCGTCGATCACCGACAGGTCATCGACCTTGATCTTGAAGAACCAACCCGCGCCGGTCGGATCCTCGTTCACCAGACCCGGCTTGTCGGTCAGCTTGTCGTTGACCTCGACGATCTCGCCATCGACGGGGGCCAGGATGTCGGACGCCGCCTTTACGCTCTCGATCACCACGACCTCATCGCCCTCGGCGACCATCGCCTCGATCTCGGGCAATTCGACAAAGACGATATCGCCCAGTTGCGTGGCCGCATGTTCGGTGATGCCGACGACGATCAGGTCGCCCTCGACGCGCAGCCATTCGTGTTCTTCGGTGAATTTCATCGCGTGATCCTCAGCGTTTGTAGGTTGTGGGGTGAAAAGGAAGGGGAGCGACGGTCAGCGGCAGGCGCTTGCCGCGCAATGCGCCGCTCAGCGCCGTGCCAGCGGCCGCCAGCGCGGCGGGCACATAGCCCATAGCGACCGGCGCACCGACCGAGGGGCCAAAGCCGCCGGAGGTGATGGTGCCAATGTCGGTCTCGCCATCGAACAGCGCCGTGCCCACGCGCATCGGGGCGCGGCCATCGGGGCGCAATCCGACGCGGCGGCGGGCCGGGCCATCGCGGAGTTCGCGCATTATGCGTTCCGCCCCCGCAAAGCCGCCCGCCCGGGCACCGCCATCGCGCCGCGCCTTGCCGATGGCCCAGTCGAGACCGGCCTCGACCGGCGAGGTCGCGGTGTCGATGTCATGGCCATACAGGCAGAGCCCCGCCTCGAGCCGCAGGCTATCGCGCGCGCCCAGCCCGATCGGCGCGACGTCGTCCATCGCGAGCAAGGCGCGGGCGAGGCCTTCGGCCTGCGCTGCGGCGACCGACACTTCGAACCCGTCCTCGCCCGTATAGCCCGACCGCGAGATCCACAGATCGGCAAAGCCCGTGTCGATCACCGCCACATCCATGAAGCGCATGGCCGCCACGCCCGGCGCGATGCGCGCAAGCGCCGCCTCGGCCAGCGGCCCCTGCAGCGCCAGCAGCGCCCGGTCCGTCACCGGAGCGACGTCGCAGACACCGGAGAGATGCGCTGTCAGATGGGCAATATCCGCCGTCTTGCAGGCCGCGTTGACCACCACGAAGAGGTGATCGCCCCGGTTGGCGAACATCAGGTCATCGAGGATCCCGCCCGCGTCATTCGTCAGCAGACCATAGCGCTGCCGCCCCTCGCCGAGCCCCAGCACATCGACCGGCATCAGCGCCTCAAAGGCGAGCGCGGTCTCGGCCAGCGTCCCGCGCGGCCGCAGGATCACCTGCCCCATGTGGCTCACGTCAAACAGCCCGGCCTGCGCGCGGCAATGCAGGTGTTCGGCCATGACCCCGGCCTGATACTGCACGGGCATCTCGTATCCGGCAAAGGGCACCATGCGCGCGCCCCGTTCAACATGCAGGTCATGCAGACCCAGTCGCAAAAGGTCGGTCACGCCCGCACCCTCCCCTCGATGCGCCGGATGACAGGCATCACGGCACCGCCCGGACAGACCAATCCCTGCCCCACGATGCCCCCTCTGTCCCTGCCCGCAACCGGGCGCCTGAGATCGTTATCCCTTCGGCGGGCGCGCGCGCCACTCTCCAGAGTTCCGTCAGGCCAGAGCGGTCCCTTGCGCCTGAGAGTTTACCGGGGCGGTTGCTCCTTCGGCACCGTCGCGGGGGCTTGCGCCCTGCGCCGGATTCTCCCGATCTGACGCCTCACCGATAGCCCGGCAGCCGGGCGCAGGGCAAGCCCAAAGCGCCCGCATGTCACCCGGAACTTCCGATCGATGGTGCCCCCAGAGAGACTCGAACTCCCGACCCACTGATTACAAATCAGTTGCTCTACCAGCTGAGCTATAGGGGCACTGCGCGGGCGTTTAGCAACTCCGCCCCAACCGTGCAAGATTGCATGTCGATGGCAGGGCAAGGATTGTTGCAAGGGATGGTGCACCCAAGAGGATTCGAACCTCTGGCCTCTGCCTTCGGAGGGCAGCGCTCTATCCAGCTGAGCTATGGGTGCCTGTGGCGGCTATAGCCGAGCGACGCCCGGCCTGCAATGTCGAAAAGGCCGACGGCCTTCACAGCGGAAAGTCGCCGGCCGACAGCACGCCCGCCCCGGTCAGGATCACCGCCTTGTCCGCTACCCCGTCGCCGTCCCAGTCAACCTCGAACCGGTTCTGCGCCACCCGCAACTGCGCCTCTTGGGTTGCGGCAAAGACAGCGGTGCCGTCGAAGCCGAGGTCGAGCAGGTCGCCCCGGACCACAAGGACAAAGCCGCCCGAATTGCCAAGCGTCGAGGGCGCGCGCAACTCGGAAAGGTCGATCCTGTCCCGCCGGCGCGTGAAATCGGCGATCCGGTCGGGTTTTTCAGCGGCCCTGCGCACCAGGTCATCGCCGCCGCCGGTGGTGATATCCGCGAACCGGTCGATGACCAGACGGCCGATTCTGCCGCCTTGGACGACAAAATTGCGCAGGGCCCCTACTCAACCATGACCCAACCATGAGACCCTCCGGTTCGCTGCGCGCGCTGCGGCAGCTCTGGACCTTGTCCTGCAGGAATACGGACGCCGGCAGCTCTAGCCGAAAAGATCCCGGCACAATTCGAGCGCCGAAACCAGCGCATCGACTTCGGCCTCGGTGTTGTACATCGCAAAAGACGCCCGGCAGGTCGCGCCCACGCCCAGATGCGCCATCAGCGGCATCGCGCAATGGGTGCCCGCGCGCACGGCGATCCCGCGCTTGTCGAGCACGGTCGAGATGTCATGCGCATGGGCCGCACCGTCGAGCGTGAAGGAAAAGATCGCGGCCTTGGTCGCGGAATTGCCCTGCACGTTCAGCCAGTTGAGCCCGCCCAGCCGGGCGCGGGCATAGTCGCGCAACCGCGTTTCATGCGCGGCGATTTCGGCCATGCCGATCCCGGTCATATAGTCGAGCGCGACGCCCAGCCCGATCATCTGCACGATGCCGGGCGTGCCCGCTTCGAACTTCATCGGCGGGTCGTTCCACGTCACCGCATCGCGCGTCACCTCGCGGATCATGTCGCCACCGCCCATGAAAGGGCGCATCTCGGCCATGCGGTCGCGATGGACATAGATCGCGCCCGACCCCGACGGCCCATAGAGCTTGTGCCCGGTGATGGCGTAGAAATCGCAGCCGATGTCACGCACATCGACGGCCATGTGAACGGCGGCCTGCGAGCCATCGACCAGCACCGGCACGCCCTGCGCATGAGCGGCGGCGGTGATCGACTTTACATCAACTACGGTCCCCAAAACATTGGAAAGATGTGTGATTGCAACAAGTTTCGTGCGCGGCCCGATGGCGTCGATCACCGCCTGCGGGTCGAGGTCGCCATTGGCGTCGCAGTCCACCCATTTCAGCACCACGCCCTGGCGTTCGCGCAGGAAATGCCAGGGCACGATATTGGCGTGATGCTCCATGATCGACAGCACGATCTCGTCGCCCGCCTGCATCCGCGGCATGGCCCAGGCATAGGACACCATGTTGATGCCCTCGGTCGTGCCCGAATTCATCACGATCTCATCGGCCGACCCGGCATTCAGAAACCGCGCGATGGTCTCCCGCACCGCCTCGTATTTGTCGGTGGCAAGGTTCGACAGGTAATGCAGACCGCGATGCACATTGGCATATTCCATCGCATAGGCCTGCGTCACCGCGTCGATGACCACCTGCGGCTTTTGCGCAGAGGCGCCATTGTCAAGGTAAACCAATGGCTTGCCATTCACTTCGCGTGACAGGATCGGAAAATCCGCCCGCAGGCTCGCAATATCCAGGGTCATTCAAACGCCTCCCATCAGCGCGCGGATCATCCCGAGCATGAGCCCGAGCCCGAGGCTCATGCCCAGCACGGCAAGCAAGAGCGTCAGCATCGACTTTGCGATGCTTTGAAAGCCGTGCAGCACATCGACAAAATGGACCAGACACCACAGCAGCACCATGAAGCCAGCCAGCGACACCGCCCCGCCCAGGACCGGACTGACCAGCAGGACGGCCGCCTGCACCAGCCGGACCGCCATCGCCACAACCTCGAGCCAGATCACGAGCGCCAGCGCCGCGGCAAAGTCACCGGTGCCGCCCAGCATCGCGCCCGTGAAATGCAGCGCAAACACCAGCGTGACCAGCGACCCGCCCAATATCAGCGCATAGGTTATCGGCGTCACGGCAACCGGCGTCTCTCCCAGCGGGAGGTCGGCCTGCGCGCCTTGTGTGAGCGCCACCACCAGAACGCCCAAGGTCGTCACCAGCATCAGCGCCTGCCATAGCGCCGGCCGCGAAAACGGCATGGCCACAATCCGCCGCGCCACCAAAGCAGGATTCGCAACCGTCAGAAAGACAGCCTTTGGAATGGCTTGCATGGCAAAGCTCATGTGCCGGCCCCGGCCAGCGCCCGCACCTCGCGCAGTGACTGCACCCAGAAAGCGCCAAAAGCCAGCAACCAGACCAGCCCCACCAACTGGCTTGCGGAGGAGGCCCCGTTCACGCCATTGAGCAGGCCATAGAGCAGCGCCATGGGCGAGGCCGCCAGGAATGACCAGAACAGCGCCAGCCGCGCGCCAAAGGGCGTTGCGCCACCGAACAGCAGACGCAGGACAAGATAGCTCAACCCTGCGATCGCGTAAAAGATCAGCGGCCAGACAAACAGCCAGCCGAACAGTTCATAGGCGATCTCGCGGTCGAGCGGGATCTGCTGTTCATGCGCCACGCGCGCCAGCCGCGGCCATTGCGCGATGAACACCAGCAGGCAGGCGACCATCAGATAGGCGATGGCGCGGTCCTCGCGCGGCCCCATGGCCAGCAGGTCGCGCATCACCGCCCGCGGCGCACGCCACGTCCGCAGGATATCGGTGCTGACGGCCATCTACCGCCGCCGCCGGGCCAGCCAGCCCTCGAGCCGCCCGCGCAGATCGTCGGACAGGCGCGCATCCGCGATCTCGTCCAGCGCCTCGGCAAGAAAGGCCAACACCAGCAGATCCGTCGCCTCGGCCAGAGGCACACCGCGCGAGCGCAGGTAGTAAAGCGCCGTCTCGTCGATCGCACCCGAGGTGGACCCATGCGAGCAGGCGACATCGTCGGCATAGATCTCGAGCTCGGGCTTGGCGAGGAACTGGCTGTCCTCGTCGAGCAAAAGCGCCTGGCTGATCTGGTAGCCGTCGGTCTTTTGCGCGCCGGGTTTCACCAGGATCTTGCCCTGGAACACGCCAGTGGCGCCGTTGCGCAGCACCTTCTTGAACACCTGTCGGCTCTCGCAGCCGACCGCGTCATGGGTGACGAACACGGTGTCGTCGTGATGGAACCCCGCCCCATCACCCACAGCCGCGCCCGCGACATGGGCGCTGGCATCGTCGCCCGTCATCTCGATCACGCAGTCATTGCGCGTCAGCGCACCGTTGACCGTCAGGGTGAACGATCTGAACCGGCTCTGGGCCCCCAGCCGGGCAAAGCAATGCGTGACCGCCCGCCGCTCATGGTCGCGCCCCTGGGTGCGGACATGGTGAAAGGTGCCGCCATCTGCGATATCGACTTCGAGCACCTTGGACAGCCGCGCCGCCGCAGGGCCGTTTTCAAGCAGGGTCAGCTCTGCCCCGGCCTCGATCCGCATCACATTGTGCACCACCGCGTCCGATGTCGCATCGCCGTGCAGATAGACGAGGTTGACAGGGCGGGCGACCGGCGCGGTGGCGCGGATCACCACGCCGTCGCGCGCAAAGGCGGTGTTGAGCGCGGCGAGCGGGCGCGCCACGGGCTGCTGCCCGCGTGCTTCAAGAACGCCATACAAATCCTTGATCCAATGTATGTCTTTCGCCATCGCGTCAGGCAACATCTCGATCTCGAGTCCGGTGCCGCGCAGGTCATCCGAGGCGGCCGCGTCATAGACCCCATCGACAAACACGATCCGCAGCCGATCCACCGCGCCGAACACCGGCGCTTCGGTATCGGCAAGCACCGCCGCCGCGGGCGCGCTGGCCACGACCAGCGAGGTCGGGTCGGTATAGCGCCAGTATTCATCCCGCTTGTGCGGCAGCCCCGCAGCCGCCACCCGTGCCACAGCCGCCTGACGCGCGGCCACGGCCCATGGCGCACCTGCCGGCAGCGTCAGCCCCGCAAGCCGCACCTCTGTCGCGTCTGCCTTGATGCCGGCCAAAGCCATCAGGCGACCTCCGCCAGGATATCGGCATAGCCGTTGTTCTCGACCTCGAGCGCAAGCGCGGGCCCGCCTGATTTCACGATCCGCCCATAGGCCATGATATGCACGACATCAGGTGCAATATGGTCCAGAAGCCGTTGATAGTGCGTGATAACGAGGAACGACCGCCCGGCGGATCGCAAGGCGTTCACGCCCTCGGCCACCAGTTTCATCGCGTCCACGTCGAGCCCTGAATCCGTCTCGTCGAGGATGCACATCCGGGGCTCCAGCATCGCCATCTGCAGGATCTCGTTGCGCTTTTTCTCGCCTCCGGAAAATCCGACATTGACCGGCCGCTTGAGCATCTCCGCGTCGATCCTGAGCGTCTTGGCCTTTTCCCGCACCAGCTTGAGGAACGCCGCCGCCGACAGTTCCTCTTCGCCGCGCGCCTTGCGCTGCGCGTTCATCGCGGTGCGCAGAAAGGTCATGTTGCCCACGCCGGGGATCTCGACCGGATACTGGAACGCGAGGAACAGCCCCGCCGCCGCGCGCTCCTCCGGTTCGAGCGCCAGCAGGTCCACACCGCCCAGCGTCGCACTGCCCGCCGTCACCTCATAGCCGTCGCGGCCCGAGAGCACATAGGACAGCGTCGATTTGCCCGACCCGTTCGGCCCCATGATCGCATGCACCTCGCCGGCGCCGATTTGCAGATCGACCCCTTTGAGGATCTGCTTGTCCTCTTCTTCAAGTTTGACGCAGAGGTTTTTGATATTCAGCATTATTCTCTCCAAATCCCCTAGCCGACCGAGCCTTCGAGGCTGATCGCGACCAGTTGCTGCGCTTCCATGGCAAACTCCATCGGCAGCGCCTGCAACACGTCGCGGCAAAAGCCGTTGACCACCAGCGCCACCGCCTCTTCCTCGCTCATCCCGCGCGAACGGCAGTAGAAAAGCTGGTCCTCGTCCACCTTGGACGTGGTCGCCTCATGCTCCACCCGGCTCGAATTGTTGCGCACCTCGATATAGGGCACCGTATGCGCGCCGCATTTGTCGCCGATCAGCAGGCTGTCGCATTGGGTATAGTTACGGCTGTCCTTGGCGCGCGGATGCATCGACACCAGCCCGCGATAGGTGTTCTGCGCCCGCCCCGCCGAAATCCCCTTGGACACGATGCGCGAGCGGGTGCGCTTGCCCAGGTGGATCATCTTGGTGCCGGTATCGGCCTGCTGCATGTTGTTGGCGATGGCGATGGAATAGAACTCGCCCTGGCTGTCGTCGCCGCGCAGGATGCAGGAGGGGTATTTCCAGGTGATCGCTGATCCCGTCTCGACCTGCGTCCAGCTCATCTTGGCCCGCGCGCCCCGGCAATCGGCCCGCTTGGTGACAAAGTTGTAGATCCCCCCGACGCCGTTTTCGTCGCCCGGATACCAGTTCTGCACGGTGGAATATTTCACCTCCGCGTCTTCCTCGATGATGATCTCGACCACCGCGGCATGAAGCTGCGCCACATCCCGCTTGGGCGCGGTGCACCCCTCGAGGTAGCTCACATAGCTGCCCTTGTCGGCGATGATCAGCGTGCGCTCGAACTGGCCGGTGTTTTCGGCATTGATGCGGAAATAGGTGGACAGCTCCATCGGGCAGCGCACGCCGGGCGGCACATAGACAAAGGAGCCATCGGAAAAGACGGCCGTGTTGAGCGTGGCATAATAATTGTCCGACGGCGGCACGACCGAGCCCAGATATTTGCGCACCAGCTCCGGGTGGTCCCGGATCGCCTCGGAAATCGAGCAGAAGATGACGCCGGCCTTCTTCAGCTCCGCCTGAAAGGTCGTGCCGACCGAGACGCTGTCAAACACCGCATCCACCGCGACACGCCGCTCTCCCTCGGGCATCTCGACACCTGCAAGCAGCATCTGCTCTTTCAGAGGGATGCCGAGTTTCTTGTAGGTTTCCAGCAGCTTGGGATCCACCTCGTCGAGCGATTTGGGATTTTCCGCCATGCTTTTCGGCCGGGCGTAGTAATACTGCGCCTGAAAGTCGATGGCGGGATAATGCACCATCGCCCAATCGGGCTCCTCCATCTTTTCCCAGCGCGCAAAGGCCGCGAGCCGCCAGTCGGTCATCCACGCGGGCTCGGCGTTCTTGGTCGAGATCAGGCGCACGATGTCGGGGTTCACGCCGATCGGCGCGTAATCCATCTCGATCTCGGTGTTCCAGCCGTATTTGTACTTGCCCGACAGCTTGGCCACCGCCTCGACCGTGTCCTGATCGACGCCATCCTTGGCCACGGCGGTTGCCGGGCTGACCTTGTCCAATGCCGTCATCGCCTCATCCTCTCTCATGCCGCACGCGCCCTTTGCCGCGCCCGCCGCTCAACCCAGGCCTGCACGAAACGCAGCACCTCATCCTCGCGCGTCTGCGGGCCCAGCGACACGCGCACCGCGCTGCCGGCCACATCCGCGCCGAAACCCATGGCGCGCAGCACCCGGCTCTCGCGCACCTTGCCGCTCGAACAGGCCGACCCGGCCGAGATCGCAAAGCCCGCGAGGTCCATCGCCATCACCTGAGTCTCGCCCTTCCACTCCGGAGTGGCGAAACATGTCGTGTTGGGCAAGCGCAACCCGCCTTTCCCGACAAAAATAGTTTCCGGGCTGGCGGCCTCAACCCCCGTTTCTAGAATATTTCTAAGTTCCGCGACGCGGGCCCAGACCCCATCCGCCTGATCGCGCAGCGCCGCGGTCGCCGCCGCGCCAAATCCCGCGATGCCGATCACGTTCTCGGTCCCCGACCTCCGCCCGCTCTCCTGCCCGCCGCCGGGCAGCAGGCTCGCGATGTCGAGCCCGTCACGCACGATCAGCGCGCCAACCCCCTTGGGCCCGCCCAGCTTGTGCGCTGACAGCACGGCAAGGTCCGCCCCGCTCCAGGCGAATGAAAACGGCACCCGCCCCAGCGCCTGCGTCAGATCGAGCAGCAACAGCCCCGCGCGCCCCTCGGGCAGCGCCGCGATCAGCCCGGTCTCGCCATTGGCCAGTCCCATCGCATAGGACCCCGCCCCCTCACCCTCGCGCCGCTGCGCCCAGAGCGCGTCATGCGCGGTCGGCTCGACCTCCACCCGCCCCGGCAGCCGCGCCAGCACCGACGCCGCCTCGGTCGCGCCCGAGGTAAAGACCACCTCGACCGGCGTGCAGCCCACCGCCGCCGCCACCTCGGCCCGGGCCGCCTCGACCAGGGCCCGCGCGGCGCGCCCCTCGGCATGGACCGAAGACGGGTTGCCCGCCACATCCAGCGCCGCAAGCATCGCCGCCCGCGCCTCGGGGCGCAGCGGCGCGCTTGCGTTGTGATCGAGGTAAACCCGGCTCACCCCCGCCCCCGCTTCATCTTGCCAAAAATATCCTGGGGGAGCGCGCGGCGCGCGCGGGGGCAAAGCCCCCTGCCCGGCCAGCCACCCTTGCGCCTACTCATCGACGATTTCAAACAGGCTGGGCACCGCCGGACATGGCGCGAGCGTGTTGTGCACCACGTCCGACAGCCGCGTCTGGTGCAGGAACACATAAACATGCGCGCTCATCCCCTCCCACAGCCGGTTAGTCAGCGATTGCGCCCGGCTGCCCGAGGTCGCCCCGCTCGCCCCCGCCCCCTTGTGCATCGCGCTCACCGTCTCGTCGACCGCACCCAGGATGTCGGATACCCGGATCTCCGACGCCGGCCGCGCCAGCCTGTAGCCGCCGCCCGGCCCGCGCACCGACTCCACAAGCGCGGCCCGCCGCAGCTTGACAAAAAGCTGCTCGAGATAGGGCAGCGAGATATCCTGCCGCCGCGAGATCTCTCCAAGATTGACCAGACTGTCCTTCGGCTGCAACGCCAGATCGGCGAGCGCCACCATCGCATACCGGCCCTTGGTTGACAGCTTCATCCCCGCCCCACGCCCCGCAACCCATGCAAACCAGTGCAATTCCATTGACGCCACAGCATCGGCTGATTAACTCCTGCTCTGGAAACCCGGCCGCAAGGCGCGGGATTAGAACCGTTCTAAGGTGCCTGAGAGTTTCTGTCAAGAAATCCCCGGCCACAGGACGCAAGCCCGGAACGCAAGGCCATCAGCTAGGAATATCCATGCCCGAAGTCATCTTCCCCGGCCCCGAAGGCCGGCTTGAAGGCCGCTATCACCCGCAAAAGGAACGCGACGCCCCCATCGCCATCGTCCTGCACCCCCATCCGCAGTTCGGCGGCACCATGAACAATCGCGTGGTCTACAACCTGCACTACGCCTTCTACCAGATGGGCTTCACCGTCCTGCGGTTCAACTTCCGCGGCGTAGGCCGCAGCCAGGGCGAATACGACCAGGGCGTCGGCGAACTGAGCGATGCCGCCTCGGCGCTCGACTACCTGCAGTCGATGAACACCAACGCGAAACATTGCTGGGTCGCGGGCTTTTCCTTCGGCGCCTGGATCGGGATGCAACTGCTGATGCGCCGGCCCGAGATCACCGGCTTCATCTCGGTCTCGCCGCCCGCCAACATGTATGACTTCAGCTTTCTCGCCCCCTGCCCCTCGTCGGGTCTGGTGATCAACGGCGCCGCCGACCGCGTGGCGCCGCCGCAGGACACCGTGAACCTCGTGAACAAGCTGCACGAGCAGAAGGGCATCACCATCACCCATACCGTGGTGGACGGCGCCGGGCACTTCTTCGAAGACCCGCATATGGACGGCATGATCGACACGGTCAAAACCTATGTCCGCCGCCGCCTGACCGAATCCTCCCGCTAAAGCAGGGGCCAGCGATGAGCATCACCGACGAGATCGCCGACAAACTCGCCCTCGCCACGATCGAGGCGGCCGAAATACTCGGCGACGAGAACCTCGTGGCCGAGGTCGCCAAGGTCATCGGCGCCTCTTCCACCACCACGCAAGAAGCCTTCATGACCGCCTACCGCGTGCGCGTCTCGCAAAAACGCGCGGAAAAGTTCATCGCGGCGCAACTGGCCAAAGGCCCCAAGGATCCCTCGCGCGGCCGGATCGAACTGGGCAGCCGGCAGATCCTCAACGTGTCAGACGAAGGCGACGGGCACTGAAGGCGCGCTGAAGGCGCGCTGAGAGCCACTATCCGTATACAACTGTATACACCCCTTTCGCGATCTGCCGTTTTCCGCTATGCCGCCGCGCAACGAATCCTTCCATCCACAGGGGCGCCCCATGACCAAGATCAAAGTCGCAAATCCGGTTGTCGAACTCGACGGCGACGAGATGACCCGCATCATCTGGGATTTCATCAAGCAGAAGCTGATCCTGCCCTATCTCGACATCGACCTGAAATATTACGACCTCGGCATCGAAGAGCGTGACCGCACCAATGACCAGGTCACCATCGACGCCGCTTATGCGATCAAGGAACATGGCGTCGGCGTGAAATGCGCCACCATCACGCCGGACGAAGCCCGCGTCGAGGAATTCAACCTCAAGCAGATGTGGAAATCGCCCAACGGCACCATCCGCAATATCCTCGACGGGGTGATCTTCCGCCAGCCGATCATCTGTCGCAATGTCCCCCGCCTCGTGCCGGGCTGGACCAAACCCATCGTGGTCGGCCGCCACGCCTTTGGCGACCAGTATCGCGCCACCGATTTCCGCTTTCCCGGCAAGGGCAAGGTCACGCTCAAATTCGTGGGCGACGACGGCACCGTGATCGAACGCGAGGTCTATGACGCCCCCGGCGCCGGTGTCGCCCTCGCGATGTACAACCTCGACGCCTCGATCATGGATTTCGCCCGCGCCTCGCTCAACTACGGCCTCAGCCTCGGCTGGCCGGTCTATCTGAGCACCAAGAACACGATCCTCAAGGCCTATGACGGCCGCTTCAAGGATCTTTTCCAGCAGGTCTATGACACCGAATTCGCCGACCGCTTCAAGGCCGCCGGCATCACCTACGAACACCGCCTGATCGACGACATGGTCGCCTCGGCGCTGAAATGGTCGGGCGGCTATGTCTGGGCCTGCAAGAACTACGACGGCGACGTGCAGTCCGACACCGTCGCACAGGGCTTCGGCTCGCTCGGCCTGATGACCTCGGTCCTGCTCACCCCCGATGGCAGGATCGTGGAGGCCGAAGCCGCCCATGGCACCGTCACCCGCCACTACCGCCAGCACCAGAAGGGCGAGGCGACCTCGACCAACTCGGTGGCCTCGATCTACGCCTGGACCGGCGGGCTCAAGCACCGCGCCAAACTCGATGACAACGCCCCGCTGATGCGCTTTGCCGAAACGCTGGAAAAGGTGACGGTCGATGCGGTCGAGGACGGCTTCATGACCAAGGACCTCGCGCTGCTGGTCGGGCCCGACCAGAAATGGCTCACCACCATGGGCTATCTGGAAAAGGTCGACGAATATCTGAACCGCGCGCTCAGAGGCTGACCCGCGCCAGATCAGGGGCGCACGCCGCCCCCATCTTTTGGCCCCAAATATCCTCGGGGGGCGCGGGGGGCAGACAGCCCCCCGCTCCTGCCCGTCCCACCGGGTTCTCCCATGACCTCCAAAACCCGCCACAGCCTGCTCGAAGACGCACAGGGCCTCGCCTATGGTGCGGTCATGGCGTCACTCGGCATCGTCATCCTCAGCCATCTGGGGCTGATGACGGGCCAGACGGCGGGCCTCGCGGTCCTGATCTCCTATGTCACCGGCTGGAGCTTCGGCGCGGTGTTCTTCCTCATCAACCTGCCCTTTTACTGGCTGGGCTACCGCCGCATGGGGCTGGCCTTCACGCTCAAGACCTTTGTCGCCGTCGCGGCCCTTTCGGGGCTGAGCCTCCTCATGCCCGGCTGGGTCAGTTTTGCCCATCTCGACCCGGTGTTCGGCGCGATCCTCTTCGGCCTCGTCTCGGGCGCGGCCCTCCTCGCCATCTTCCGCCATGGCGCGAGCCTCGGCGGCATCGGCATCCTCGCGCTGATCCTGCAGGACCGCTCAGGCTTTCGCGCGGGCTACACCCAACT